>NZ_JBQFLX010000001.1:0-352771 GCF_056531525.1 Ruegeria sp. N11 | reverse complement strand
TGTAGTCGCTGACCTGACCGGCGGTGACGAACAGGTTGAGCGGCCGGCCCTGGCTATCGCAAATAGCGTGCAGCTTGGTATTCATGCCGCCTTTCGTCCGACCAATCAGGCGTCCACGCCCCCCTTTTTGACGCCCATGCTGGTCGCTGTCCGGTGGGCTTTGAGATAAGTCGCGTCGATCATCACGGTCTTCTTCTCGCCGTGCCCGGCAGCGAGACCGGCCATCATCCGGGCAAAAACGCCCTTGTCGCTCCATCGCTTCCAGCGATTGTAGAGCGTCTTGTGAGGACCATAGACAGCGGGAGCATCGCGCCATCGCAAACCATTGCGGTTGATCAAGATTATCCCGCTCAACACACGCCGGTCATCGACACGCGGCTTACCGTGAGACTTGGGAAAGAAGGGCTCAAG
Source organism: Ruegeria sp. N11 (assembly GCF_056531525.1). Classification (NCBI taxonomy): domain Bacteria; kingdom Pseudomonadati; phylum Pseudomonadota; class Alphaproteobacteria; order Rhodobacterales; family Roseobacteraceae; genus Ruegeria; species Ruegeria sp. N11. Next base: position 352,360 of record NZ_JBQFLX010000001.1, on the reverse strand, counting down.
ACGCGCCATCTGCGCGTCGGTCAACCAGAAAAGATCAGACATGTTCACCGCTCGTTTTTCAGCCGTGAATCATGCCGACCGCTGGAAATCAATGGGTCCTGACCCTAGATAGCACGCGCCCGGTTCCAGAAGTGGCTGGCCGCATCGAAGGGTAAACCGGCTGGGTGATCGGGCAATTTGGCCAATTCGTCACGAGGCTGGCCATCGTTGGTTGTTTGGCAGGCCGGGCTTTTCCGCGCCTGATTGGATAGCACCCAGCTAGCACCCACGCAGAATTCCGGGTGCTATGAGGTCAGGGGACCAACGGCTGATCAGCGCCCAAACGTTTGATTTTGCGGGAGGGTTTTCTGGTGGAGCCTAGGGGAGTCGAACCCCTGACCTCTTGCATGCCATGCAAGCGCTCTCCCAACTGAGCTAAGGCCCCATGCAGGTACCGCCTGTGCGGTGGACGGACGTTTATGAGACGGTGCCGGATAGTGCAAGTCCAAAAAATCGGTTTTGCAAAATTTTTGCCGTCTTGCTGATCCGCAAAAATGAAACGAGGCGGCCGGGGGCCGCCTCGGGACGAAATCAGTTTTCGTCTTCCGATGACATGTCAGTGATGTCGTCCAGCGACACGTTGTCATTGTCATCGTCATCATCCAGCAGATCATCGTCCAGATCGACATCGACGTCATCGTCCAGAGCGATGTCATCGTCAGACTGCGATTCACGCGCCTTGGCGGATGCAGCATCCTCGGCGTCGGCGGCGATCATCCGGCTTTTGCCGGTTTCCATAACCACGATCTCGCCGGTGTAGGGGCTTACGATCGGGTCCTTGTTCAGGTCATAAAACCGCTTGCCAGTGGTCGGGCAAACGCGCTTTACGCCCCATTCTTCCTTGGGCATGTCAAATCCCCTTGATATCAGGTGAGTCGTATCAACGATTCAGGTCACGTGCCACATGCGGCGGGCACTGTCAAAGCCTTTGCGCAGGAGAAGTTGGGATATGGGGAAACATGCATTGCCCGGGACGCCTCCGGTGCCTTTGACATTGCGCAAGTCGGCGCGGGCACGGCGGATCAGTCTGCGGATTTCCCAACTGGACGGGCGGGTCACGCTGACCTTCCCGCAAGGCGTGCCCGAGGCCGAAGCGCTGAGTTTCGCCCGCACAAAGGAAAACTGGATCCGGCAGCATCTGCAGAACCAGCCCGGCCGGACGCCGGTGGAAATCGGCGGTTTCCTTCCAATCGAAGGGTCCGAGCGAAAAATCGTTGCCGCGACGGGGCGAAGGATCCAGATGCATGACGACCAGATCGCGGTTCCTTCGGGGGCCGAGGGGCGACGACTGGCCCGATTCCTCAAGGAACTCGCGCGCGACCGGTTGACAGAAGCCTGCGATGACTATGCCGCCATGTTGGGTCGTTCTTACAAAAGCCTGACCCTTCGGGATACGCGGTCACGCTGGGGATCGTGCAGTTCCGCCGGTGCGCTGATGTTCTCGTGGCGTCTGATTCTGGCACCTTCAGAAATTTTGCATTATGTCGCGGCCCACGAGGTGGCTCATCTGGTTGAGATGAACCACTCTCCGGCCTTCTGGGCGCAGGTCGAGCGGATTTTCGGACCCTGCAAGGATCAGCGGCGGTGGTTGCGCGACAACGGTGCGCGGCTGCATCAATACCGATTTGAAGCCGGGACGAGTTGACCCGGCTGATATTTGTGATCACATGGGCGCATGTTGAGCACACGTTCCACCGAGTCCCAGACCGCAACGCACGACCGCGTCTACCGGACGCTCAGGTCCCGTATCATGCATGGGGATATTGCCCCGGGGCAGGCGTTGACCCTGCGCGGGATCGGCAAAGAGTTTGGCGTATCCATGACACCGGCCCGCGAGGCGGTGCGCCGATTGGCGGCCGAAGGGGCACTGACCCTGTCGTCGTCAGGTCGCGTGTCGACCCCGGAACTCGGCAATGACCGGATCGAGGAACTGGCGGCCTTGCGTGCCCTGCTTGAGGTTGAACTGGCAAGCCGGGCACTGCCGCGGGCGCACATGGCGCTGATCGACCGGCTGCAGAGCATCAACATGACGGTTGCGGAAATGGTAACCAAACGGGATGCGGTCGGGTATATCCGCGCCAATCTTGAGTTCCACCGCACTTTGTACCTTCGGGCGCAGGCACCGGCGATGCTGGCAATTGCGGAAACCGTTTGGTTGCAACTGGGTCCGACGATGCGCGCACTCTATGGGCGGCTACGGCGCACAGAGCCGCCACACTACCACAAGCTGATCATAGCTGCGCTCAAGGCTGGCGATGAGCCAGGATTACGGCTGGCGGTACGGTCCGATGTGACGCAGGGCTTGCGGTTGCTGGTCAGCTAGGCGGCTTATTGCCGACGACATCCCGGTTGCCCCATTCGAGACAGGCGCAGGCCAGCGAGGTTCTGGCTCAAAAGCGCGGTCTGCGTTACCCTGGCCAAAACCACAACAAGAGCAGATTTCAGACATGATCAATCGACGGACCTTTTCTACGGGGCTTGGGTCGGCGCTGCTGGCCGCCTGTTCCGATATCAGTTCACCTGCGCGCGCGCCGGCTACACGGATGCAGGCTGTGCCCAATGCAGGCTGGGATGCCTGGGTTGCCGGGTTCAAGGGACGCGCGGCGTCTCAGGGAATTTCGCAGACCACAATCAATCGTGCGTTTCAGGGGGCGGGTTATTTGCCCGGCGTGATCGAACGCGACCGCAACCAGGTCGAGTTCAAGCGCTCGCTCGAGGATTATCTGGCCATTGCGGCCTCGGACGAGCGGATCAGCACCGGCAAACAGATGCTGCAGCGCCATGGCGCAACCTTGTCGCAAATTGAAGCCCAATACGGCGTCGACCGTGAAATCGTGGTGGCGGTCTGGGGGCTGGAAAGTCGCTATGGCGCGCGTCGGGGCGATGTGCCCGTTGTATCGGCACTGTCGACGCTGGCCTACGACGGACGGCGCGGCGAGTTCTTTGAAAAGCAATTGATCGCAGCGATGAAGATCCTGCAGAACGGCGATACGACCCCTGACAATATGACCGGCAGCTGGGCCGGGGCGATGGGGCACACGCAATTCATTCCGACGTCGTATCTGGCTTACGCGGTGGATTTCACCGGTGACGGGCGACGGGATATCTGGTCGGACGATCCGACCGACTCACTGGCCTCGACCGCGGCCTATCTGGCGCGCGCCGGTTGGGTGCGGGGCCAGAAGTGGGGTGGCGAGGTCGGAACGGTGTCAGGCACACCTGTCGCAGTGCTGCAGCCGCAGACGCCCGGACCGCGCATCGCGGTGTTCCGCAATTTTCAGGTGATCAAGCGCTACAACAACTCGGACAGCTACGCGATTGGTGTCGGGCATCTGGCCGACCGGATCGCGGGCGGTGCACCATTTCAGGCCTCGTTCGGGCCGGACGAGAACGGCCTGACCCTTGAAGACCGCAAGGAGTTGCAGCGTCGTTTGACGTCGGCCGGGTATGACACGGAAGGTGCGGATGGTGTGATCGGCAAGAAGTCCGAAGCCGCCATCAGCGACTACCAGCGGGCCAGTGGTCTGGCGGTAACTGGGACACCCTCGGCAGACTTGCTGCGCAGGCTTGGGGGCTGACGGCTCAGGCCGCCAACCCTTTCGATCCGATGTCGAGGAATTTCTGGCGGCGGTCCTTAATCAGGGCCGCTGCGTCTTTGCCTGCCAGTTCGGCCAGCATGGCCGTGATTGATGCGCGCACTGCCTCGACTGTCGCCGGACGATCGCGATGGGCACCGCCCTTGGGCTCGGGGATGATGTGATCGCAGACGCCAAGCTTGTGCAGATCCTGCGCGGTCAGGCGCAGGGCCTCGGCCGCTTCGCGCATTTTCTCGGAGTCCTTCCACAGGATCGAGGCGCAGCCTTCGGGCGAGATCACCGAGTAGACCGAATGCTCCAGCATCGCGACACGGTTTGCCGTAGCGAACGCAACCGCACCGCCCGAACCGCCTTCGCCAATGATGACCGAGACCAGTGGTACACCGATTTTCAGACACATCTCTGTCGACCGGGCGATTGCTTCGGACTGGCCGCGTTCTTCGGCGCCTTTGCCGGGATACGCGCCTGCGGTGTCGATCAGCGTAATCACCGGCAGGCCAAAACGGCCAGCCATCTCCATCAGACGTACGGCCTTGCGGTAGCCTTCGGGGCGGGCCATGCCGAAATTGCGTGCAATCCGGGACTTGGTGTCCGAGCCTTTCTCGTGCCCGATCACCATCACCGGCTGGTCGTCGAACCGCGCCAGACCGCCAATCACGGCCAGGTCGTCGGCAAAGTTCCGGTCACCGGCCAGGGGTGTGAACTCGGTAAACAGCGCGTCGACATAATCGTTGCAATGGGGGCGTTCCGGGTGGCGCGCCACCTGACATTTCCGCCACGGGGTCAGATCGCCGTACAGTTCATCCAGAAGTTTGGCCGCCTTGGCGTCCAGAGCAGCAGCTTCTTCAGCCACGTCCATCTCTTCGTTGGCACGGGCCAGCGCGCGCAGTTCCTCGGCCTTGCCTTCGATCTCGGCCAGGGGTTTTTCGAAATCCAGATACTGGGTCATGACGCCTCTCAACGCGGAAGTTCCCCGCTATATGAACTTGCCGCCAGAGGAATGCAACACAAGGCAAGCCGGGTCCTGAACCTGATCCGTAGCGGGTATGGCTGTTTCACAGCCGCAAGGCCATTGGCGCCCGCCTTCAGCATTTAGACACCTTTCTCGCTTTCATCCCGTGTTTTTGGCTCGAGAGATATGACTATTGCTCGTGGCATCGACGGATCCCGGATGTTGATGAATCGCATCCGGAATGTCACTGAACGGATCGCTGATCAGTTTCCGACCAAAGCTTGGCCGATATTCAATTAGGTAGTCAGTCCTGGGATTGTTCTGAGCCAAATGCTCGGGGATCATGCCCTGCGTCGGCAGAAGAGTGTTTTTGGCTTCTCTGCGAGAAGTCAAAAAGTGCGGAAGCAGCCAAACCGCGGCCAAACTAGTGAGTGAGACATGTCATGCAAGTCCATTGTTTTGGGCCATCGTTCGGGCTCAGGATTGGTCCAAGCGAAGATCGTAGCGTTTCAGTGTGTATTGGTTGGTGAGAATTCAGCAAGATTTGTGGTCGCGGAATATGCGACCCCGGTTAGGCAGGAAGAAGGAAGGGTACCGATGGCAGCCAGTTACGAAGATCGCATCCTGCGCGTTTTGGCCTACATTCATGACCACCCGGCAGGCGATCTGTCACTGGACACACTGGCCGACGTCGCCGCCATGTCGCGGTTTCACTGGCATCGTGTGTTTCGCGCCATCACGGGCGAGACCTGTGCGCAGGCCGTGCGCCGGATCAGGTTGCATCGGGCGGCGTGCTGGCTGGTGCAATCCGACAAGCCGGTTGCGCAGGTGGCCACCGATATCGGCTATCCCAACCTGAAATCCTTTGCGCGGGCCTTTTCCGAGGCCTATGGCAGCAGCCCCGCCGGTTTTCGCAAGGCCGGGCAATGCCTGCCAGCCAACCCACATTTCAGAACCGGAGGATATCCAATGCATCCCGTCACAACACGCACCGAACCCGCCCGCCGCGTTGTCGCGCTGCCTCACAAAGGCGCGTATGCCGAGATCGGCAAAAGCTTTGAAGCCTTTGGTGCCTTGTGCGAATCCCGCCAACTGTGGCCGCAGATGGGTCCTGTTATCGGGGTCTACCTCGACAGTCCCGATGACGTGCCCGAAGATCAACTGCGCAGCTATGCCGGTGCCGAACATCGGGGTGGTGCGACCCCCGATGGTATGGAAGCGCTGGAAATCCCCGGCGGCAATACCGCTGTGCTGACCTACAAGGGCCCGTATTCAGGTATTCACGCTGCCTATCACAGCCTGTTCGGCAACTGGCTGCCTGAATCCGGCGAGGAACCGGCGGATCGGCCTTGCTATGAAATTTACCTCAACGATCCGCGCGATACCGCGCCAGAAGACCTGCTGACTGAAATCTGTCTGCCACTGAAATAGCTCAACTCGGCCACAGCACCGGATAAAGCGAGGCCACCAGCAGCACCGCCATGGTCCAGTTGAAGGCCAGCAATCGGCGCGGGTTTGTTAAAACGCGCGCCATCTGTTGCCCAAGTACGGTCCAGACGCTGACCGAGGGAAGGTTGACCGCTCCGAAAACCAGCGCAACCACCATGATCGCACCCAGCGTCTGATCCGGCGTATAAGCGGCAGTTGCTGTCAGGGCCATGGCCCACGCCTTGGGGTTGACCCATTGAAACGAGGCGGCCTGAAGAAACGTCATTGGTGTACCCTTCGCGGCCTGACCCTGCGTCGGCGCGGCATTGGCAATCTTCCACGCCAGATACAGCAGATAAATCACAGAGGCTATTTTGAGTATCGTATAGCTGACCGGATAACGGTCGAAGGCCTGAACCAGCCCGGTTCCCACCAGCAGAACCATGAAGGTAAAGCCCAGCCCGACCCCCAACATGTGCGGGACGGTGCGCCGGAACCCGAAATTGGAACCCGACGCCATCAACATCAGGTTGTTCGGCCCCGGCGTGATCGAGGAAACGAATGCAAAAGCGATCAGGGCGAGTAGAAGTTCATAGGTCATGAAGCGAATAATTGCGGCAAAACCGGCAAATGAAATTGCGTTTTAATGCGTGCTTCCATTAGTTTTGCAACCAATGACCAAGATTGACGAAATAAACCGCCAAATATTGCGAGAACTGTCCCGGGACGGTCGTATCAGCAACCTGGACCTTGCTGACCGTGTTGGTCTGTCGCCATCTGCTTGTCTGCGCCGCGTGCAGGAGCTGGAACGTGCCGGTGTCATCACGGGTTATCGGGCGGTTCTAAACCCCGCAGCCCTGGGAGTGGGGTTTGTGGCCTATATCGGCGTAGGGTTGGGCGAGCACACCAAAGCCGCGCAGGAAGGGTTCGAGCGCGCATTGCAGCGTGCGCCGGAAGTGGTTGAATGCCACAATATTACCGGAACAATCGAGTATCTGCTGCGGGTGGAGTGTGCCGACCTGCCGTCCTACAAGACTTTCCATACCGAGGTGCTGGGAACCCTGCCGCATGTGACCTCAATTACGTCCTATGTTGTAATGGATTCACCAAAGGACGTAAGGGCCTGACGTTGAGATTGTGAACTTCAACCGACTTGCGAGGTGAATTTTCACGTCCTAGTGTCTTCGCAATAAAAAGGTCGGAAGGGGAGAAACCCCAAAGGACCACACTCAGGGAGAAGACCATGAAACTCTTTCGGATCGGTGCGCTGGCCACAGTCGCGGCAGTAATCGGCAGCACGGCCATGTCCGCGCCATTGAAACTGCAACCCGCAAACCCACAGCCCAACGCGAAGGCGGGACTGAACGTGAAATACGCATGGGAGGGGAATCCGCCGCGCAAGATTCAGAACCTCGCCAAAGTTGGTTTCCTGTTGAAAAAGGCCAAGGCGGGTCCGCCTTTGAGGGGACTGGATTACCGTGACACATCGGATGGTGATCCTGTCATGACTTTCAACGAAGCCTATAATGTGGCGGCGGAGATTACCGGTTTTATCCGTTTTGACTCGCCCGGCATTTACGAGTTGGAAACCTGGTCCAACGATGGAATTGACGCCTATGTCGGCGGTCAACAGATCGGATATGTCAACGGACGCCAGGGCTGCGAAGCCAACCAGCGCACCGAGGTCGAAGTGCCAAAGGCCGGGTGGTACCCGCTGAATATTAAGTATTTCCAGAAATACGGAACATCCTGCCTGATGATGAAATGGGGCAAAGCGGGTGAAAAAATGAAATGGACCCCGAACAGCGCATTCGGGCGCTGACGCCAAGCGGGGCAACAGTCGGTTGGCCCAACAGGTCTGTTTGATCGGGCATGTCGGGCTATTCCCAAAAAATGCACGAATTTTCACAAGGCCGCCTGCAAGTCTTTTTCATCGCACCTATCTTGGGTATGAAAACCACACCCCGGGTGCGATCCTCGGGGTCAACAAAGTAACTGCTGAACCTTCGGGAGCCCGCACATGTTAATTCGACGTCTCGCGCTAGCCGGGCTCTTTCTGGGAATGCTGCCGGCTGTGGCGCTGGCGCAATCTGATGAAAACTCTGCGGCGGAACTGTTTGTCGAACTCAACACACTTCAGGATATTGATGACGCCTGCCAGATGACTTTCGTGGTGCGAAATGACACGGGGCAAGGTGTTGACGCTGTTTCGTTTGAAGCCGTGATTTTCGACACCTCCGGAGGCGTGGATCGCCTGACGCTTCTGCTTCTGAGGGACCTTCCCGAGGGCCGTATGCGCGTGCGCCAGTTCAACCTTTCCGGATTGTCCTGCGAGAAGATCGGTCAGGTTCTTTTCAACGGTACGAATTCCTGTCAGGTCAACGGGGCAGAAAGCGACATATGCCGGGAAACGCTGACGCTTGGCAGCCGTGTCGACGTGGAGCTACTGGGATGAGCCCGCTGGTTGCGCTGCGCGAGATCGTGGCCCTGGGTGGGCCGGTGGTTGCGATCCTGATCGTGATGTCGGTGCTGACGCTCGCCGTCACGCTGTACAAGCTCTGGCAGTTTGCCGCGTGCGGCGTGGGTCGGCATCGGGTGTTGTCTCAGGCGCTAGCGGCCTGGGATGCGGGTGATCGGCAGCTTGCGCGTGACCGTCTGACACAAAGCCACAGCTACCTTGCTCCACTCGTGAATGCGGCGATGGACGCACCGGATGCACCGGGCCTGTCCGAGCGGCTGGATGCCGAGGCCGGGCTGGCGCTGGCGGGGTTAGAGCGGGGTTTTCGCCTGCTTGATACCGTTGCGCAACTTGCGCCGCTGCTGGGGCTGTTCGGAACCGTTCTGGGTATGATCGAAGCGTTCCAGAGCCTGCAATCCGCCGGGGCTTCGGTCGATCCCTCGCTTTTGGCTGGCGGTATCTGGGTTGCGCTGATCACCACGGCAGTCGGGCTGGCGGTCGCTATGCCAACCTCGATGGTGTTGTCGTGGTTCGAAAGCCGGACAGCACGCGAGCGTGTGTTCGCTGACAAGGCACTGCGAACCGTGCTGGTTCCGGGGCAGGGCATTCAGGCCGCGACGGGCAGAGCGCATACCCCGGTCGCGCCCGAACATGCGTAATACCGCACCCTTCGTCCGACGCCCATTGTCGATGACGCCACTCATTGACGTCATTTTCCTGCTTTTGTTGTTCTTCATGCTGTCCTCGACCTTTTCCCGCTTTGGCGAGATCGAACTAAGCAGCGCAACCAGCGGTGAGGCGGCCTCGGATGCGCCGTCGGAACGCGCTTTCGTGCAATTGGGGTCGACCCGGCTGGTACTGAACGGCGCGCCGGTCACGCCCGAGGAACTGGCAGCCCGGGTCGAAGCGGGTCAGGTTCTGATCAGCATGGACAACGACGCCACAGCACAGCATCTGGTTGATATTCTGGCTCTGCTGCGTGGCCGTGAAGACCTCAGCGTTCTGGTGCTGGAGTAAGGCCATGATCCGCCGCGCCCGCCCCAGCCGTAAACGTGATTCCACCATTGCGTTGATCAATGTCATCTTCCTGATGCTGATTTTCTTTCTGATAACGGGCACGCTGGCACCACCAATGGACGGGGATCTTGAACTGGTGAACACGTCCGATCTGGCCGGGCGCGAACCACCCGACGCGCTGGTGCTGCACAGCGACGGAACACTTAGTTTTCGCGGTGCTCCATCCAGCGCCGAGGCCTACATGCAAACACATGATGCAGGTCCGGTACGGATCGTTCCGGACCGCAACGCGCAGGGTCAGCGCCTGATCGAAATCACCACTTCCTTGCGCCGTCTGGGGGCAACATCGGTCTTTGTCGTGACCGAACAGGCGCTCGAATGATCCGCGGGTCTGCCCTGATTGCCGCCGTGGCGATCGCGATTTCGGTGATGGTTCACTTGATGGGGCTTACTCTGACGACACCGGCGCTGCCCGGATCTGAGACACCGGATACCCGGCCTGACAGGGTGGCAATGGGCAATGCCTTCGAGGACCTGGTCGAGCCCGTGGCGGAGCCCGTCGAACCCGAGCCTGCTGAAACGCCCGAGTCGCCAGAGGAAACGCCGCCCGAACCCGAACGGACGGAACCGGTTCCGATCACCGAGGCGCTGGTCGCCTCAAACGACCCAAAGCCGGTGCCGTCCCCTGATACCGGCGAAGCCGAAATCGTTCAGCCAGAGATTGCAGAGCCGGTTCAGCCTTCAATTACTGCCGAAGAAGCCGATGGCGACGACAAACCCAGCGCCGATGAAGCCAACTCCGATCCCATCGAGGCGGAAACCGCAGCCGAAGCGCCTCAGGGCGATCCTGATGCAATCGAGGCTGCGGCAGAACCCGAACAGCCTGCCGCTCTGCCTGTCGTACCCGAAGCGGCCGCCACCCCGCCGATCACAGCCATTGTTCCACCCGTGCAGGAAGCGGTGGAACCGGAGATCGCCGCTCTGTCACCGATACCGGAAGCGGCGGAAACAGTGGAAGAATCTGAAGATTCAGAGCTCGCCGTGACCACCTCAATCAGGCCACGCCTTCCGGACCGGCGACCAACAACGGAACGGCAAGGTGTATTGAAGGGATCGAGGGATTTCAGCGACTTGCGCTTTCCTGATCAGGTAGTCGATTCGCCTTTGACCGTTTATCGCCGCGAAGGCATCGATAGGTTCAGGCAGGGCAGCGGGGGATCGCGTTCGGGCGGGCGCGGGCCTGGGAACTCCGATGTAACCAACTATGCCGGGCAGGTTCTGGTACATCTGAATCGCGCACCGGTTGTGTTTGTTTCGGCCCGAGGTTTTGCGCAGGTGTTTTTCCAGATCGATCCCGACGGTTCACTGGCCTGGGTCGAAATCGTGGACAGTTCCGGCTCGCTCGAAGTTGAACGCGCGGCCCGCGAACAGGTCAGGCGCGCTGCACCGTTCCCACGCCCGCCCAGCGGAACCAGCCGCAAGCTGTCATTCTTCTACCAGAACAACTGATTACGGTGGGAAGTTGATGTCAATCGAACAGGGTGACAGTCGACCCGTTCGTGAGTGCCGTAAATGCGGCTTCGATATCTGACCGCAGATTCCGAACCAAAGACAGCTCCGGAAGATCCTGGGGCGCAAAAAACGCGACCTCACTTGTTTCCATGCCGGGTTTTGGTGCTGTGACGCTGCTTTCCTCGCACAGAAAGAACAGTTTGTAGAAATCTCGTATGTCCGCCGGATACGGGTGGCGTGCCTTGTGTCGCAGCGCGTAAAGCTGACGTGCGCGGACCCGCAGTCCGGCCTCTTCCCAGACTTCGCGTTCAATGTTTTCCGCCGGGGAACTGCCGATATCAGCAAAACCGCCCGGCATCGCCCATCGTCCGTCGCTGCGTTCACGGACCAGAAGGATTCGGCCGTCGCGAATAATTGCGCCGCGAATATCAATGCTGGGCGTTGCGTAACCGCCTGTATGGTCGGATATCAGCCCTTCGATCCGTGACAGCGGGACGTGGCCAAGATCAGCCAGCATGGCGCGCGCCAAAGCGGCGATCTCGTCATAGCGTTCGCGGTCAAAACCGTCCGTGGTAAAGTGCTGCCCGGTCTCGGACAGCGCCAGCAGACGTTTCGCCCGCGCAAGCCAGGTATCCTCCAGCGCGGTCGGATCCTGGCGCATCCCGGTCAGCGACGGCGGTCGCGGCGGGCGCTCATGGGTTGAAAGGCCACGCCCACATGCGCCTCGCAATAGGGTTTGCCCTGTTCAACCGGCAGACCGCAGAACCAGAAATCTTCGGTTGCGGGGTCGCCGACCGGCCATTTGCAGGTTTTCTCGGTCAGTTCCATCAAAGTCAGCTTTTTGGCCTTCTTTTCGACCTCGTTGACCTTGGCCAGCGCTTCGGGGCTGATCTCGTTGGCCGACGGTTGCGGCGGCAGGGGCTGACCGGCCGGGATGATCTGACGACGGGCCGGAATGGCGGGCTTGGCTTCGGCTGCCGGGGCAGGGGCCGGGCGTGCCGGTTCGGTCTTCGGTGCAGGTTTTTGCTTGGCTTCCGCCTTTGGTTCGGGGGCTGGTTTTTCCTTGGGTTCAGCCTTGGCCGGTGCCGCGCCCGTGGTCCGGTTCGACAGGCCCAGACGGTGCACCTTGCCGATCACGGCGTTGCGGGTCACACCACCCAGTTCCTTGGCGATCTGGCTGGCCGACTGGCCCTCGCCCCACATCTTCTTCAGTAGTTCTACACGCTCGTCAGTCCAGGACATCATTTGCCTTTCAAAAGCGGAAAGCGGCCCCGGATTCGGGCCGCCTTGGGAATTCGTATCAGCCCCCTATTTTAATCACTGCAGCCCGAGTTACAAGCTGTCTTCGAATCAGGTTGAGGTCAGATGATGCAAATTCCCGCAGATCAGAATACGCGCCATTTCGGAGTAGTGAACTGGATGGGCCTTTACACGCTGGCGCAGCGCGAGACCCTGCGCTTTCTGGCGGTGTGGACGCAGACTTTGCTGGCCCCGCTGGTGACCGCGGGGTTGTTCCTGCTGATCTTCAATATCGCTATCGGCCCAGGCAGGCCGGACGTGATGGGTGCGCCGTTCCTGACCTTCCTGGCCCCCGGAATCATGATGATGACAGTCATTCAGAACGCCTTTGCCAACACATCATCCTCGATGGTGATCGCCAAGGTGCAGGGAAACATTGTCGACACTCTGATGCCTCCGCTTTCGCCGCTGGAGATTTTGCTGGGCTATCTGGCCGGTGGCATCGCTAGGGGGCTATTGATTGCCTGCGTTGTCGCCATCGCGCTGGCAGTGGTCCTGGGGCTGGTGCCGCAACATCCGCTGACAGCGCTGATTTTTGTGCTGCTTGGCGGCGCTTTCATGGGGGCACTCGGGCTGCTTGCCGGAATTTTCGCCAACAAATTCGACCAGATGGCGGCGATCACCAATTTCATTGTCACACCGTTGGCCTTTTTGTCGGGCACCTTCTACTCGGTCGAAGCCTTGCCACCGGTGCTAAACCGCCTGAGCCATCTGAATCCCGTCTTTTATCTGATTGACGGGTTGCGTTACGGGATGATCGGCGTGTCCGACAGTTCGCCGTGGCTGGGCATGGCCGTCTGCGCAGGCGCGACGGGCCTGATAGGCGCGCTGACCTGGCAGATGCTGCGAACAGGGTATCGGCTAAAGGCCTAGGCGGCTTCGGCCAGCGCACCCGGCTGCAACGGGACCCGGGGTCGTCCCAGCCTGGGGTGCAACCGTGCAGCTACCGCCCATGCCCCAAACAGGGCACCGCCGCCGGCCGCAAACACGCCTGCAACCGGCGTAGCCAGAAGTACCAGTGAGGCCACGCCCGGCGTCAGAATGCCCGATACGTCCCGATAGCTGGAATAGATAGCAGACATCTCGGTCCGCTCCGACGGTTTCACGGCCATCAGAAATGGCAACCCGGCGCAGATATCCAGCACGATCAGCCAGACCGACCCCAAAACCAGCGCCGCAACCGACACGGTGGGCCATCCCGCCACCGCCCCGGCGATGACGAAACAGACCCCACAGGCGGCAAAACCCGTCCGAACCGCAGCCCGCAAAGACCGCGCCTGGACCCAGCGCAGAATCAATGGGGCGACAAACAGCATTGCATTGGTTCCCGACAGCAGAATGCCGCCAAGCTGTTCACCCAGCCCGTTCTGAATGGCAAAGATTGGCAGGTAGACCACATAGATCCACCAGCCGCACGAGCGGATCATCGCAAACAGATATCCGGCCACCAGCCGGGGCTGGGAGAAGAAACGAGGCAGAAACGCCAGTGGATTCGTTGCCGGTCCGCGTGCTTTGGTGATCAGTTTGCCATTGCCCAGGCGCATGCTCCAGAACAGGATCAGCATGCCAAAAGAGGCGACCGCGCTGATCACGAAAGGCGCTGGTGCCCATAGTTCCATCAGCAATACGCCGGCCATCGGTCCGCCAGTCCAGCCCAGCGCGCTGTAAAACATGCGGCTGGTTTCACAGCGTCCAAGTTCGATTTTGCTGATGTAATCCAGCACGTAAGCGTTGAAGCAGACAAATGTCACAACTGTCGCCACCGTGTTTATGGCCAAGGCAGTCACCACGGCGGTCGGGCTGCCCTTGATGGCCAGAACAGCGCTGACCATGAACATCACGCAGCCGATGGTGTACGCCCAGCGCCGCGGAATGAAGCGAATGATGAATGGCACCATCAGACCGGCCGTCAGTGACACGATCCCCACCAGAAAATACACAACGGAAACCGAAGACGCGTCGCCCAGCGCGCGATACATCACCAGCGGAAAGACCGAAATCAGAATGCCGCGAACAATCGCCTCAAAACCCGCAAGCAGTCCGAACTCGCGAACCGACGGGGCAGGAGCATGGCGGACCCATTCCGGGATTCGGCGTTCGTGCATCGCGTAATCTCTCTAAACAACAAACAACTTCGACCAGAATGCGGGTCTCGGATCAGGTGTCGTGAAGATTTGCGACACCGAGGTCGCCCTCGGGCCAAAAACGTTGGCAGTTTCCGGATATTTTTATTGCCGCGCGCGAGCCTCGCGCCAGACCAGAATCAGGGCGCCGGTCAGGATGATGGCCGAGCCTGCCAAGCTGACCGCATCCGGAATCACGCCAAAAACAGCAAAATCGTACAGGGCGGCAAAGATCAGGGTCGCGTAGCTGATCGGCACCACGAATGAGGCGTCAGCCCTGGCCATACCGTTGACAAAACAGGCCTGCGCACAGGCCATGAGCCCACCGATCCCCGCCAGAGCGACCCATTGTGCAGGGGTGGGCGGCTGCCAAACCGCAACTACTGCAACCGTTGCGATGCCCAGCCCGATAGAGTTGTTCACCAGCAGAATCTGGATCGGAATTTCACGACCCGAGAGTTTCTTGATAAATATCAGCTCCATCCCGATCACAGGAGCCGCCGTCAGCGCCAAAAGCGCTGCGGGCTGAAAACTGGCCGGCGTGGGGCGCAACAGGATCAGCGCGCCTGTCAGGGCCACCGCTGCCGCCAGCCAGCGCCAGGGACCGACCGACTCTTTCAGAAGTGGGATGGCGAGCATCATCGCAAAGACGGGGTTCAGGAAGGAAATCGCAGTCGCATCCGCTATTGGAATATACGCGACCGAGGCAAACATCAGCGTGACCCCCAACCAGCCAAAGCTGGTCCGCCCGACATGCAGCCCCCAATGCGGTCGCCGCAGATTCGGACGCAGCGCGACGACCGCGCTGATGATCACGACAAAGGCAAACAGAAACCGCCCATGGCTGATCTGCATCGGATGAAGCGCCGGACCAAGCGTATCGGTGCCCAGCGCCTTGGCCAGCAGTGTTGTGCCCGCGATCAGCGCGCTTGCAACAAAGATGAGAAAAGCCGCAAGGGCAGGGTTCTGGCGCGCCGGGGTCATGGTTCAGCGGTGCGCGACGCAGGGCGAAATGACAAGTGCCAAATGCTTGTGTCAGAGTGAAATTATGCGGTCCACTCAATTTCGGGGTTTTCAGAAACCGAAGGTCCCGCTATACGGCCCGCATGATCAAACACGCACATATCCTGCGCCTCCGACGCCGACGCCTGACGGCGTAACCGGCCCTGTTGATCCTTTGTGCTGTTCAAATCAGCGCAATCTCCACCAAATCAGTTGACGAAACCGGCCTTCGTGTATCACTCACGGGGCTTAACCAATCTGAAAAGGATGATCCGATGATCCCGTCCGTTCTGCCGACCTACAATCGCGCACCGCTTTCATTCGTGAAAGGCGAAGGTGCCTGGCTGACCGAGGCGGACGGCCGACGTTTTCTGGACCTCGGCGCCGGGATCGCGGTGAACGCGCTGGGGCACGCGCATCCGGCACTGGTTGCGGCTCTGACGGATCAGGCGCACGCGTTGTGGCATGTTTCGAACCTGTACCAGATCCCTCAACAGCAGGCGCTGGCCGACAAACTGGTCGAACACACATTCGCGGATACCGTATTCTTCACCAATTCCGGTACCGAAGCCTGTGAACTGGCCGTCAAGATGGCTCGGAAGCACTTCTATGACAAAGATCAGCCGGACCGGATCGAGATCATTACCTTCGAGGGATCTTTTCACGGGCGTTCCTCGGCAGGTATTGCCGCCGCAGGGTCCGAGAAGATGACCAAGGGCTTCGGTCCGCTGCTGCCCGGTTTCGTTCATGTAGCCTTCGGCGATCTGGACGGTGTCACAAACGCCATCACCGAACATACAGCCGCGATCATGATCGAACCCGTTCAGGGCGAAGGGGGCATTCGCCCGGTTCCGGATGCGGAGCTCAAGGCGCTGCGCCAGATCTGCAACGATAACGGAATCCTGCTGATCCTGGACGAAGTGCAATGCGGTGTCGGCCGTACCGGAAAGCTCTTTGCTCATGAATGGGCGGGTATTACGCCTGATATCATGTTGGTTGCCAAGGGTATAGGAGGGGGCTTCCCGCTGGGTGCCGTGCTGGCAACCGAGGATGCGGCGAACGGCATGACAGCGGGCACACATGGGTCCACCTATGGCGGCAACCCGCTGGGTTGCGCGGTAGGCTGTGCAGTGATCGATCAGGTCGCCACACCGGCCTTCCTCGAAGGCGTGAATCGCAAGGCCGGCCTGCTGCGCCAGAAACTCGAAAGCCTGATCGCCAATCATCCTGACGTGTTCGAAGAAGTGCGCGGTGCCGGTCTGATGCTGGGCCTCAAATGCAAGCCGACAAACACCGACGTGGTGAATGCCGGCTATGACAACGCGGTCATCACCGTACCCGCTGCCGATAACGTCATTCGCCTCCTGCCACCGCTCACGCTGACCGAGGACGATATCGCGCAGGCCATGATCCGCCTGGAAAAAGCCGCCCGACAGGTCGAAGCCAGTCTCGCAACCGCCTGATCTTCATCTTTTCCCAAATACTCCGGGGGTCCGGGGGCTGGCCCCCGGCGTCCGACAGCCAAAAGCGAAATGAAATGAACCATTTTCTCGACATCCATAAAACCGATGCGGCAGCCCTGCGCAGCATGATCGATCAAGCCGACGCCATGAAGAAGGCGCGCCTCGGCCGCCCCAAGGCGGCTCATGACGATGAACAGCCGCTCAAGGATCGCATGGTCGCGCTGATCTTCGAAAAGCCTTCGACCCGAACCCGCGTGTCGTTTGATGTGGGCGTGCGCCAGATGGGCGGGCAGACCATGGTTCTGTCCGGCAAGGATATGCAATTGGGCCATGGAGAAACCATCGCCGACACCGCCCGTGTGCTATCGCGCTACGTGGACATGATCATGATCCGGACCTTTGACGAAACCATCCTGACCGAAATGGCCGAATACTCGGATGTCCCCGTCATTAACGGTCTGACTGACCGCACCCATCCCTGCCAGATCATGGCGGACGTCTTGACGTTTGAAGAACACCGCGGCCCCATCGCTGGCAAAAAGGTGGTCTGGACAGGCGACGGCAACAATGTGTGTGCTTCGTTCCTGCATGCTGCAGGCCAGTTCGGCTTCGATCTGACGTTCACGGGACCCGCTCAATTCGATCCGGAAGAAGAGTTCATGGGCTTTGCCCGCCAAAAGGGCTCGAAGATCGTGGTCGAACGTGATCCCTACAAAGCGGTTGAAGGTGCCGATCTGGTGGTCGCCGACACCTGGGTCTCGATGCACGATTCCCAGTCTGCCAAGGAACGCCGTCACAACCTGCTGCGCCCCTATCAGGTCAATGCCGAACTGATGGCCCACGCCAAACCCGACGCGTTGTTCATGCATTGCCTGCCGGCGCACCGGGAAGAGGAAGCCACGTCCGAGGTTATGGATGGCCCGAACTCGGTCATTTTTGATGAGGCCGAAAACCGTCTTCACGCGCAAAAGGCGGTCATGCGCTGGTGTCTGGGTGTCTGACGCCTAAAGGCAATAACTGGGCGGGGCCGTCGCGCCTTGCCCTTTTGATCGTCTGCGCCCATAAACGCTGCAACGCAGAAACGACAGGAGAGCACAATGATCGGACGTTTGAACCACGTCGCCATCGCCGTTCCGGACCTCGAAGCCGCATCCGCGCAATACAGCAACGCGCTGGGCGCAAAGGTTGGCGCGCCTCAGGATGAGCCGGACCACGGTGTAACCGTCGTTTTCATCGAGTTGCCGAACACCAAGATCGAACTGCTCTATCCGCTGGGCGACAACAGCCCGATCAACGGGTTTCTGGAAAAGAACCCTGCGGGCGGCATTCACCATGTGTGTTACGAGGTCGAAGATATCATTGCCGCTCGTGACCACCTGAAGGAAACCGGCGCCCGTGTCCTGGGATCAGGAGAGCCCAAGATCGGTGCCCACGGGAAACCTGTTCTGTTCCTGCACCCCAAGGATTTCAACGGATGTCTGGTCGAACTCGAGCAGGTCTGACCACAGCCTCGGAGGGTCTGATATGACGATCACGGCAGCGATTGTTTTGTTTGCGGTCATCTGGTTCATGACCTTGCTGGTGGTGTTGCCCATCCGTATCAAAACTCAGGGCGATCTGGGCGAGATCGTTCCGGGCACCCATGCGGGTGCTCCGGAAGTGCATCACATGAAGAAAAAGATGTGGATCACCACCGGAATCTCGGCCGTCCTGTGGGCCATCATCGCCGGTATCATCGTGTCCGGCGTGATCTCGGTGCAGGATTTCGACTGGCTGAACCAGCTTGACCGGCAGGGATAGCCCTTACAAGTCCGTGGCTGACAGTTGATGGTAGATATGCGTGAACGTGGCTGCTCCGATAATGGGGATCAGCAGGTTTACAAGCGGCACTGACAGCGGAATTGCCATCAACGTGCCGGCTATCCAGATGGTTGCGGAATGCCTGGCGCGCAGCTTGCGCGCGCCATCGCGGCCCAGTCGGCGCATCGCTGCCAGAGTGAAGTATTCACGCCCCAACAGGAATCCGTTCAGCGCCCAGAAGATAAACGGGGCAAGCGGCGTGAAGATCACGTAAAGAACCAGCGCCAGCAGGTTGGCCGCGATCAGAACGCCCAAAAAGTTCACTGTATCCTTCAACGCCTCGGTGACCGGAATTCCTGCAACCGGTGGCAGATTGGGATAGTGCCTGTCCTCGACGGCCTGCGCGACCTCATCCAGAAACATCGACGTGATGGCCGAGGCGACGGGCACCATCAGAAACACGGACAGTACCATCATCAACAGCAGCGAGGAGACACTGAGCAGATCGTTCAGCCACGTGACCTCACCCAGCAAGGGTAAAGTGGCCTGGTCGCCGACAAGCGCATTGATAAGCCACAGGAAACCGGCATAAGCCACGACCAGCAATGCGAAAGTCAAGCCGACGCCCAGCAGCAGGACCTTGCGGAATCTCGGATCTCCGATCTGGCCGAGCGCCAGAAAGAACGACTGAAAGATAATCATTCAACAACCCATTGCGTCAGCGCGGTCACATCCGGGCGCGGGCGTTCCGGTGGTTCCGCTCCTTCGGTCGCGATGTGAATCAGGCCCGCTACACGCTCGTGATCGGCCAGGCCCAGAGCGTCCTTGCAGAACTTGCGGTCATGGACTTGCCAGCCTGACAGCCAGTTCGCGCCCCAGCCGGCGGCTAGCGCCGCGTTCAAAAGCGCCAGACAGACCGCTCCGGCGGAATAGGTCTGCTCGATGGCGGGAATTTTTTCCGATGGTTTCTGAACCTCGATTACCGCTACGGCCAGATGACCCATGTCGAACTGGCTGCGGGCCTTGGAAATATCTTCAGGCGATTTCCCTAGTCGAGCGCCGCAGTCCCCGGTCAGCTCCGAAAGACGGGCCATCGCCCCTTTTTCCAGCACAAGAAAACGCCAGGGCTCGAGCTTGCCATGATCCGGACTGCGAGCTGCTGCCGTAAGCAGTGGCATCAGTTCTTCCCGTGTGGGGGCTGGCGCGATCAGCGTTTTGGCCGGACGTGAGCGGCGGATTTGTAGAAACTCCAGAGCAGCCGGATTCTTGAGAGGCATATGTTAACTTCCTTTACATAGGCAGTTTGTATCTTGGGTGGCACTGCCTCTGATTCAAGGGCAAGCTGTTTTGGTGTCAGATCAATTTCACTCTGTCCCCGTTCATGCAAGGGTGTTGCGAACAGGGAAGCAGGATGGTCAAAGCAAAACTGCGATATTTACCGGATCTGAGCGCACATGTGGTGCCGGGCAAACAGATTTCGGTCAGGGTTACTCCAAAAGCAGCGCGTGACAGCATTGCGGTGGACGGCACCACTCTGCGTGTCTGTGTCACCGCCGCACCTGAAGACGGAAGGGCAAACAAGGCGGTTCGGAATCTTTTGGCACGCTCCATGGGGATTTCGGCGTCTGTCTTGATCCTGAAGCACGGTCAGACCGCTCGTGACAAAACCTTTGTCTATGATCCCTGAGGTGGCGTTTCGCGTATCTGATAGACCCCCTCGGGCAGGTCCAGCGCCGCCGCCAAGTCGCGCACCTGTTCGGGTGACAGGGTAATTTTCTGAACCTGGTCCGTGCGCGGATCCAATTGTTCAAGCGTCACACATTCTGCGAAACTGTTGATAACGACATCTTCGTTCAAAGGCTTTTCGCCTTCGTCCACCAGGGTAATGACTGTCGAGTCGAATTCATGCTCAATCGAAAACATAAAAGCAAAGTGCAGGGCCAACGCAGGTAATGCAACCCATTGACTGCCAATCAGACGTGGCCGTTCCCGGCGTGGCACGCTATGGTTGCGATACGGTATGACCGGTCCAAAGGATTACTGATGCGCCGCCTGACATTTTTGCTGGTTTCTGTTCTGTTGGCGGCCTGCGATGCCGGTACTTTGCGCGTTTTGCCTGCCGAGGATTGGGACAGTGAAAGCCCGGGTTCTCAGGTCTCGTCCGCAGAGTTCCGCGAAATCAGCCGAGCAGTCGGCAAAGCGGCGCGCACTGAATGCTTGCGACAGTCGGGCAACCGGAACTGCGACTTTACGATCATGGTTGATCTGAACCCACGGGCCCCAGAAAACGCGTTTCAGACATTGGATGATGACGGGCAACCGGTGATCATTTTCACACAGACCATGATCAATTCAGCAAAGAACGCCGACGAACTGGCGTTTGTCATGGGGCACGAGGCCGCGCATCACGTTTTGGGTCACCTTGCCAGGCAGTCGAACAATTCGCAGGAAAGCGCGGTGATTTTCGGTGACCTCGCGCGCCTCGACGGAGGAGATGACGCTGATGTCGAAGCTTGGCAGAAACTGGGGGCACAGGTCGGTGTGCAGGCCTATGTGAAGGATTTCGAGCTTGAGGCCGATCAACTGGGCACCGTCATTACCTATAGGGCGGGATACAACCCCTTGGTAGGGGCAGTGTATTTCAATCGCATTCCTGATCCGGGTGACAAGTTTCTTGGCACCCATCCACCTAACGCGCAGCGTGTGCAGATAGTTCAGGAAACCGCCCGGCAACTGGGGCTGACCCCATGACATCGCTTGTCCGGATGGGCGTGATCCTGACAGATCGCGGTTCGAAATATGCGGTATCCGGTGCGCCAGTTAAGACCCGGGATGAAATCGATGCGGTTTTGAGTGAGCTGAAATCTGACAAGAGCTATGCGAAAGCCACGCACAATACCTGGGCTGCGGTACTGCCGACCGGTGCGCTCAAAGCGGATGACGGCGAAAGCGGGGCCGGAATGGTGATCCTGCGAATGATGGAGCGGGCAGGTCTGGGAAGCCATCTGATCGTAGTAACGCGCTGGTACGGCGGGAAAAAACTGGGGGGCGACCGCTTTCGGCGCGTGCAGGATGCGACGCGCGCCTATCTGGATCATCAGGCGGCGGCACCTTGACCTGAGTCAAAGGCTGACGCGACCGGGTGCGATATCCTTTCTTGTAACGCGAACGGGAAAGGATGCGTGATGCTCAGCCGTAACACATTGCGACGCCATGCCGGTCTTCTGGACCAGATGGCCACGACAGTCGGAGTTGATCTGGAAGAAGCCGCCATCGCTGGCCAGGTTTCGATCGACGCGATTTCCGATGCCGTTCTGCGCTGCACCGATTGCCCCAATCCCGGCCATTGCGAGAACTTCCTGACCAAAGTGGTAGCCACAAGCCAGACGCCGGAATACTGCCGAAATCAGGAGTTGCTGAACAAACTGAAACCCTGAGCGGCCGGATGTACCATGTCACCACTGGGACACATCATGACCCATCTTCGACTGGTCCTGCGCATGGGGCAGGCGACCGGCGTAGACATCGCCGCAGCGCATAAGGGCGGGCACCTAACCCAACGGGACTGGAGCAACATGGTGCAGCGATGCCGGGGCTGTAACTGGGCCAGTGCCTGTCCTGAATGGTTGGACCGCTGCGAAGACGCGTCCAACGCCCCTGAAATCTGTATGAACAAGGCTCAGTTTGCGGTGCTGAAAGCCCGGCAAAAAGGATGCAAGTGATGGCTTCGGACAGACTGGGAGATATCGACAAGCATTTCTGGCTTACCCGATCGACCGCACGGATCATCGGGGTTTCGTTCTCGGATGCGATGGCCGAAGGGAAACTGTCGCCCCACGGATTTGCCGAAATCGTTACTCGGTGCCGGGCAGCGGATTGTAGCAGCAAATGTGAGTTATGGCTGGCAACGCAGCAGTCACCACCGGAAAAGGCGCCTGATTTCTGCGCAAACGCCTCTGCTCTTGAGGCGCTTAGAAAGTCTTCAAAGACGCGAATGTGAGCCGTCGCACAATGGCGGTTTCGATGTCTGCTTACAGCCGCAGAAGAACACCTTCTTTGTTGCTTCGGCAGTGTATTTCACCGGCTCCAGCCCGGTTCCTTTGTGAGATCCGTCGCAAAAAGGTTGTTTCTTGGACGTACCGCAGGCGCACCAGAAATAGCTTTTCCCTTCGGTCACTTCGACCGGATAAGGGCCTTTCTGGGCAATGATCGGGCTGTCGGCCATTTGGCTGCTCCGTTGTTGGCTGATGTCATTTCAATAGTTTAGAACATAGGCCTGAAAAGGGTAGCGGTTGTGGAATTTTCAGCGCTCGTGGTCGCCTTTACCAGCGTAACTCTGCCCGAAATAACGAATTTGTGATCTGTTTAGTTGCCAGAACGCCCGCCAACTCTTATTCTGAGATTGGCCCGAAAAACCGGGCAATATCAGAAAAGTAATAGAGGATTGACGGACATGAAACTGAAACTCGCAGCCGTAGGTGCGTTTGCCCTTATTCTGACCGCCTGCTCTCAGCAGGAAGAGCCGGCCCCGGTCTATATCCAGCCTGACTATGACAAATACGGTTCTCCGAGCTGTCCGGCAGGCTATGAACTGGCCACAACCGAAGCGGGTCAGACTGTCTGTAATCCAGTTTCCCAATAAGCCTTTCGCAGGCGGTCCTGTTCAGGGCCGCCTGCAAATCCGCGCCCTGATCTGAATGTCCCAATTGCCGGTCGTCACGGCGATTGACGTCTTTTGGTCAGGCCAGTTTTCCCCACAAATCATACTCTCCGGCCTCGTCGACCTCGACAGAAACGATGTCGCCCGGTTTCAGGGATTCGAAGTTTTCGTCAATGAACAGGTTGCCGTCGATCTCGGGCGCGTCTGCCTTCGTGCGGCATGTGGCGGCGTCTTCGTCGACTTCGTCGACGATGACCTCAATCGTCTGACCAACCTTGGCCGCCAGCTTGGCCTCTGAAATTGCCTGTGCCTTTTCCATGAACCGCTCCCAACGGTCCTGTTTGACGTCAGCAGGAACGTGATCCGGCAGGTCGTTGGACCGGGCACCGTCTACGTTTTCGTATTGAAAGCAGCCAACGCGATCCAGTTTCGCTTCGTCCATCCAGTCCAGCAGGGTCTGGAATTCGGCATCTGTCTCGCCCGGATAACCCACGATAAAGGTCGAACGCAGGGTGATGTCGGGGCAGGTCGCGCGCCATGCGGCGATTTCTTCCAGTGTTTTGGCTGCGGCGGCCGGGCGGGCCATGCGTTTCAGAACATCCGGATGGGCGTGCTGAAAGGGGATGTCCAGATAGGGCAGAACATTGCAGCCAGCATCCGCCATCAACGGGATCAGTTCGCGCACATGCGGGTAGGGATAGACGTAATGCAGCCGCACCCAGGCGTCCAACTGTCCCAACTCGCGCGCCAGATCGGTGATGTGGCTGCGTACCTCGCGGTCTTTCCACGGGTTGACGTCGTATTTGCGATCCAGCCCATAGGCCGAGGTGTCCTGCGAGATTACCAGCAACTCGCGCACACCGCTTTCAACCAGCTTTTCCGCCTCGCGCAGCACCGCATGGGCTGGGCGGCTTGCCAGTTTCCCGCGCATGTCAGGGATGATGCAGAATTTGCATTTGTGGTTACAGCCTTCCGAAATCTTCAGATAGCTGTAGTGGCGTGGTGTCAGTTTGACGCCCGAGGCTGGCAGCAGGTCGACGAACGGGTCCGGATCGGGCGGAACTGCCGAATGCACGGCATCCAGCACCTGTTCGTATTGATGTGGGCCGGTAACGGCCATGATCCGCGGGTGATGCTCGCGGATGTAGTCCGGTTCCGCGCCTAGGCAGCCCGTCACGATGACCTTGCCGTTTTCCACCAACGCTTCGCCGATTGCATCCAGCGATTCTGCCTTGGCGCTGTCCAGGAACCCGCATGTGTTCACGATGACGGCATCGGCCCCTGAATAGTCGGGCGAAATGCCGTACCCTTCGGCACGCAGACGGGTCAGGATACGCTCGCTATCGACCAAAGCCTTGGGGCAGCCCAAGGACACCATACCGATGGTCGGCTGGTTCGGACGGAGCGTATCGGTGATCCGGGCGGCAGGTGCCAGGTCGGGGCGGAGGTTTGGCGGGTTCGTGCTCATGGCGCGGCATATAGTGGGGAACGCTTCCCCTTGCAAATCCCGCTTTTGATTTGAATGATCCCAAGCAAAGAAAAGCCAAAAAGGCGGAGAGCAGAAAGATGAAGTGGTTGTTGCGGATCCTGTTCGTATTCGTTGCCGTAATCGGGCTGGTGATTGGCGCGTTGTTGCTGATGCCGGGCGAAAAACTGGGATCGATTCTGGCCGAGCAGGTTCGGGCGCAGACAGGTCGCGACCTGAACCTGTCCGGAGACGTGAACCTGTCCTTCTGGCCGGTTCTGGGAATGGAAACCGGGCCCGTCACGTTTGGTAACGCTGCATGGGCCGGGCCAGAACCAATGCTGAGCGCGGAACGTCTGATGGTCGGTGTCGACGCAGCGGCGTTGTTGTCCGGTGACATAAGGATCAAACGGGTCGTGGCAGAAAACCCGGTTCTTCGACTGGAAGTGTCGGATGGGCGCGCAAACTGGGAACTTGGCACTGCGACGGCTGCCACTTCGGGTGGCGATCCCGGGGGATCTGCGCCGGATGCCGAAGCTGGCACGGTCACGCTGGAGTTTCTGGAACTGACCCGTGTGCGGCTGATCTACATCGAAAACGGTGTCACAACGATGGATTTCGCGAATGTCGATTTGTCGGCCAGTTGGCCCGAAGTCACCGCTCCAATGGTGATGGTGGCCAGCATGGCGGTGCCCGGCGGCACCGTGAAGGTCGATCTGAAAATACCCGACCTACCCGCATTTTCGTCCGGAGACGTGACCGCGTTGGAATTGCTGCTTGCGGCGCCGGGTGGTCAGATCGGGTTTGACGGACGGGTCAACCTGGCCGGGGAAATGGACGGCCAGCTTGAGGTCCAATCGTCAAACACCGAGAAAATGCTGGCGGCCTTCGGGCAGGCCGGAACTTATGTGCCGCAGGGGCTTGGGCGTGTGGCGAATGTATCCGGTCAGATGACCTATACCAGCGACGGCCGGGTCGCCTTGCGGGATATGACCGCAATTCTGGACAACAACCGCCTGACTGGCGAGGCGGACATTGTCATTTCCGATACGCCTCAGATCACGGCCCGGCTGGGCGCGGGTGATCTGGATCTGTCTCAGATTGCTGGCACCGATGCCTCCACCGGTGGTGGAGCATCCAGTGCATCTGCGCCTGACACGGGTTGGTCCAAAGACCCGATTGATGCATCAGCCCTGGCTTTGGCCAACGGCAATATCCGCCTGACGGCCACCTCAATTGCGGTTCCTGGAATGACATTCGGCCAAAGCGATCTGACCATGAGCCTTGATCGGGCGCGGGCTGTGTTTCAAATGCACCCGGCCACCTTGTTCTCAGGACAGTTGAACGGGCAGATGGTGGTCAACAACCAGAACGGGCTGTCGGTGGGCGGCAACCTTAGGGCTGACGGGATTGACCTGAAGCAGATGCTCTCAACGCTGGCCGGGATAGAACGGCTTTCGGGCACCGGATCGGGAACGCTCGAGTTTCTGGGCGTCGGGCAAACCGAAGACCAGATCATGCGATCCCTCAGCGGAAAAGGGGGCGTCAATGTCGGCAGAGGGGTAATCGCAGGTATCGATCTCGACCGTCTGATGGGCCGGGGGCAGGGCACGGGCGGCACAACGGTGTTCAACAGCTTGTCGGCCACGTTCACGATGGATCAGGGCACGCTGACCAACAACGATCTGCTGATGCTGTTGGATAACTACCGGGCGGATGGAAAAGGCCGTGTCGGGCTGGGTGCCCGGGACATCGATTACCTGTTCACCCCGGTCGCATTGCGGGCAAATTCGGGTCAGGGCATCGCCGTGCCGGTGCGGATACAGGGGCCTTGGAGCAACCCCTCGATCCGGCCGGACCTGAGCAAGGTGATCGAGGCCGCGGCTGATGCAGAACTCAAAAAGCTTGAAGATGACGCCAAGCAGAAGGTCTTTGAAAAAGTCGGCGGCGAACTGGACACAACGATTACGGACAGTGACCAGATCGAAGATGCCATCAAGAACAAGCTTGAGGAAGAGGCAAAAAAAGGTCTGCTGAAACTGCTGGGCGCGGACTGAAATGACGGCCAGGTCAGAAAAACCCGGGGCGCGATCCGCGCCCCGGTTGATACATCAGATGGTCTGATCGTAATCGCCGACGCCCGGTTCAGTACGGATGACCGCGTCGATATCCGAAAATATGGCGCGCATTTCGCCTTCGCTTTCACTGCTTTCGCAAACCACAACAAGGTTGGGCGTGTTGGACGATGCGCGTACCAGACCCCAGCTGCCGTTGTCCAGAATGACACGGGCACCGTTGACGGTAACGACCTCTTTGATCGCACGTCCGGCAAAGCTTTCGCCAGCGTCGGCCTTGGCGACCAGTTTGTCGACAAGGCGGTTCAGGATATCGTATTTTTCGGTGTCTGCTGCATAGGGTGACATGGTCGGCGTCGACCACGTTTTTGGCAGCGCCTTGCGCAGGTCAGACATGCTCTGATCAGGATTGCGGTCCATCAGCTTGCAGATCTCGACCGCGACGCGCATGCCGCAGTCGTAGCCGCGACCGATTGGTTCAGCCAGAAAGTAATGGCCCGATTTCTCGAACCCGGCCAGGGCGTTGATCTCTTTCACGCGGCGCTTCATGTGGCTGTGGCCGGTCTTCCAGTAATCCGCCTTTACGCCATACGCCCGAAGCTCTGGATCACTGGCGAACAGACCCGTGGACTTCACGTCGGCCACGAAGGTCGAATTGGGATAAAGCTTGGCCAGATCGCGGGCCATGATGACGCCGACCTTGTCGGCGAAAATCTCCTCACCCTCGTCATCGACCACACCGCATCGATCGCCATCCCCGTCAAACCCAAGCGCCAGATCGGCGCCGCTGGATTTCACAGTGTCGGACATGTCGTGCAACATCTCCATGGCTTCGGGATTGGGGTTGTAGTTCGGGAAGGTGTAATCCAGCCGGTTGTGGCTAGGCACGACCTCGACGCCCATCCGCTCGAATATTTCAGGGGCAAAGGCCGATGCCGTCCCGTTTCCTGTGGCACACACAACTTTCAGCGGGCGGGATATTCTGAAATCGCCAACCAGATCGTCGATATACGCCTCTTTCACGCCATCGACGAATTCATAAGATCCGCCTTCATGCGGGATACCTTCGCCATTCAGGACGATATCGCGCAGCTCGGACATCTCATCCGGACCATGGGTCAGGGGGCGGTCAAAGCCCATCTTGACGCCGGTCCAGCCGTTCGGGTTGTGGCTGGCCGTGACCATCGCCACGGCAGGCACGTCCAGATGAAACTGCGCGAAATAGGCCATCGGGCTAAGGGCCGGGCCGATATCCTTGACCTGAATACCCGCCTGCATCAGCCCCAGGATCAGCGCGTTCTTGATCGCCAGAGAATAGTCGCGGTAATCGTTGCCCACTGCAATCACCGGTTCGATCCCGCGTCTGCGCATCTGCGTGCCAAGCCCCAGACCAAGCGCGGTCATGCCGGGCAGGTTGATTTCCTCGGGGTATTTCCAGCGGGCGTCATATTCGCGGAACCCGGTGGGTTTGATCATCGCATCGCGCAGAAAGCTCCAGGTGTTGGGGGTCACCTCAGGCGTGGGTTTGGTCATAATTCTTCTCAATCGTTAAATCTGAATGGGGTTTTCTTTGGCCAGCGCATCAAAACGCATCAATGTGGCAATCAGCTGTCCCATCTGGTCCAGCGGAATCATATTGGGGCCGTCGGACGGCGCGGTATCTGGGTCCTGGTGGGTTTCGATGAACACGGCGCCGACGCCCAACGAAACCGCCGCACGGGCCATCACCGGCGCGAATTCCCTTTGCCCGCCGGACGAGCCGCCCTTGCCGCCGGGTTGTTGAACCGAATGTGTGGCATCCATCACGACCGGATAGCCGGTTTTGGCCATTTGCGGCAGTGATCGCATGTCGGCCACCAACGTGTTGTAGCCAAAGGATGTGCCGCGCTCGGTCAGCAGAATGTTCTGGTTGCCGGTGCTTTCGATCTTGTCGACGATATTGCCCATCTCCCACGGCGCCAGGAACTGACCCTTTTTGACATTGACGGCCTTGCCGGTTTCACCTGCGGCCAGCAACATGTCGGTCTGTCGGCACAAGAAGGCGGGGATTTGCAGAATATCAACCGCCTCGGCCGCGACTGCGCACTGGGCCTCGGTGTGGACATCCGTCAGTACAGGGATGCCCATCGAGCTGCGGATGTCGTCCAGCACCTTCAGCCCGGCATCGATGCCCATGCCGCGCTTGCCGGACAACGAGGTGCGGTTCGCCTTGTCATAGGAGGCCTTGAAAATGTACTGCGCGCCTGCGGCATCGCAGGCTTCTTTCATGGTGCCTGCGATCATCTGGGCGTGATCGGCGGTTTCAAGTTGGCAGGGGCCGGCGATGACGGTCAGTGGAAGATCGTTGCCAACCGTCAGGTCGGAGATTTTTACATGTTTCATGTGTCTTACGAGGATACCTGTTCACGAAGGACCGACGCGGTAAGCGAGATCAACAGGTAGATACCAGCAAACAACAGGAAAGCCAAAATCGTATTTTCGAACTTGCGCGGATAGCTGGGTTCCTGGCTGGGGACGGGGTTGACCGAGACTGTCAGGTACCGAACTTTACGGTTGGCTTCGGTGCGCGTTGTTTCCACTTGCTGCATGGCTGTTTGAAGCATCATGTCCCGCGCCGCCAGATCGGCCTGCGCCATCTGAATTCTGACACTCAGCCGCGCCAGCGAGTTTTCGCCTGCCGAGGCGTCCAGCATCTCGGCATTCAGTTCCTCCAGCACGACCTCAAGCCGTTCGATATCGGCGGTAACGCCATCGACCTTAGCCTTGTTGGGCCGCAGGTTGTCCAGAAGGGCGGCCAGCTGCAGTTCCTTGTCCTGCAACAAGATCTCGATCTCGTTGATCCGGCCGCGTAGTCCCGCCAGAACGTTTTCGGGATCAAGTACCGCGCCTTCCAGCTGCAGTTCGATCAGCTTTTCTTGCGCCTTGCGCCGCTCTTCCTGGGCGGTTTCAAACCCCTTCATGGCGTCCCGCATCTGGTCTTCGCGTTTCAGTTCGGTCAGGCCATTGATTGTATCTTCGGCATAGGAAATCAGCCGGTTCGACAGATCAACGGCGATATCCGGATCCGGGGCCGCAACCTCCATCCGGACGATTCCATCCGTGGGGTCGTAGCCGATTGTCACCATGCGCTTGTACAGTTTGTACGTCTCTTCCAGGCTGGCGTCGGGGGATAACCGCTGCACCGGGTCGATCCAATCCTGCTTGAAGACTTCAGCAAAGCCGGTATCGCGTTCAAGACGTTGCAGGGCATCCTTGGATTCCAGAAACTCCTGCGTCGCGACCGAGTCCTGTGCTGTCGCAAACTGCGTTCCGGAAAGCAGGCCCCCAATCGAACCGCCGCCGCCGTCGGCCTGCAGGATCGAAAACGCCGAGACGCTGGCATACATCGGGGTCGCCACGCGATAGAAATAATACCCCACAACAAATGTGGGCAGCAGCACAAACGCGGCCAGACGGGCAAACAGGGTAAACAATTTCCGTTTGCGACGCCGGGCGACCTCTTTCTGGATCTGGCTGATCTCATAGTTGCGCCGTTCAGTCGGGCTCCACTCCGGGCCGGGCAGGGGATGGGATTTATCTCCGACAGTTTGCGGCAGGTGGACCGTTACCTTGTCCTCGACCTGAGCCGTGCCCTGTTCGTCCTTGTTACCCGCAGCCGCCAGATCCAGCAGGTTGTTGCCCTGAAAAGGGTCGATCCCCTTTTTGCGCAACAGGCGAACCGCGTCATAATCCGACGTGGCCGCCAGCCCGTTCTTTTGTGCCAGCCGTCGTGCCATGCGCAACTGGCGCCCGGTCAGCCCCTCGCGCTTGATTTCGTCCAGTTCAGTTCCGGGCTGTTTACTGTTGGCCGCTTCGGGTGGTTGAGTCGCACTTCGAATACGCGAAATCGCATCTGCGCGCGCATCTGGTGTACCTTCGCCTTGGCGTTTTCGGCGCCAGTTGTATTTTCTAGCCTTGGGTTTGGTAGTCATATAACTGTTTTGCCTCTTCCAAGGTTTCAAACATGTAAAGCTGCCCGTCCACTAGAACCGCTGCCTGACGCGCAAATTTTTCCAGAGTGGTTGGAGAATGCGACACAATCACAAGCGTTGTGGTGCGCAATCTCTCTTTCAGGATCGAGCCCGCTTTCTTGTTGAATTCGACATCGGTTGTGGCGGGCATGCCCTCATCTATCAGGTACATGTCGAAGTCCAGCGCCAGCATCAGCGCAAACGTGAACCGGGCCCGCATGCCGGATGAATAGGTCGCAAGCGGTTGGTTGAAATATTCGCCCAGACCGCACAGCCATTGGCAATATGCCTCGATATAGTCGGGGTCCATGCCGTAGATCTTTGCGATATAGCGCGAGTTTTCCAGCGCCGACATCTTGCCGGAAACCCCTCCGGTAAACCCCATTGGGAAGGACACCTTGCATTCGCGGCGGATCACCCCCTCGTCGGGTTTTTCCAGACCGGCCATCATGTTGATCAGCGTGGTTTTTCCGGTTCCGTTGGGTGCAAGTATCCCAACCGAGCGGCCAAGTTCGATCCGAAAGGAAACACGATCAAGGATCACCTTGCGCCGGGTGCCGGTCCAGAAGGACTTGCTGACATTTTCGAATTCAAGCATTGCTGGCCTGTTTCGCTTCGGAGTTGCGGTCTTTCCTCGATGAAAGAACGCATCGTTTACGAGTTCTTGTTGGCTACATTATGTCGAATTGTGAAACAAATGATCAATGCGCCCCACAAGGTGCTGTGGCTTTTGTGATATAACGGCAGTTGGCGCAGGCGCGCGCGGTCTCTATCTTTCAGCGAAGCCCGTTTGGAAACCTGTCTTAGGAATTGCTGCCACCAGATGACCACTCTTGCCCAGGAAATCCGGTCCTGCCGGATCTGCGAAGCGCGTTTTGCCGCGACGCAAACCGCGCATGAGCCACGCCCGGTAGTCTGGTTCCGTCCCGGAACGCCGATCCTTGTTGCAGGACAGGCACCGGGCGCGCGGGTGCATGACTCAGGTCGTCCCTTCACAGACCCTTCGGGCGACCGATTGCGCGACTGGTTGGGGATTGATGAGAGCGTGTTTTATGACCGATCCCGTGTTTCAATCGTTCCGATGGCTTTCTGTTTTCCCGGCTATGATACGCGCAAGGCCGATCTGCCGCCGCCCGCAATCTGTGGCGAGACTTGGCATGACAGAGTCATGCAAGCATTGGGAGCGGTTCCGCTGACCGTTCTGGTCGGTGCCCATGCCCATACCTACCATCTGGGCACGCGTACGTCCGTGACAGAGACGGTTCGGAACTGGCGAGACCACGCGCCGCAGGTCTTTGCCTTGCCTCATCCGTCCTGGCGCAATACGGCATGGCTGAAAAAGAACCCCTGGTTCGAGGCAGACCTGCTGCCGGTTCTGCGCGCCAGGGTGCAAGAGGTTCTGAATGACTGAGACAACGGCCTTGGATGCCGCCCATTCCGCGATGGAGGCTGCCCCACAGGATGACGCAGCCCGGCTGAAGTTCTTTGAACGGCTGGCAGACGCTGAGCTGTTCCTGCTGCTGACGGAAGAAGCGCGGGACGATAACGTCTCGCCCGAGGTGTTCGATGTGGCGGACGGACGTTTTGTGCTGGCGTTTGATCGTGAAGACCGGCTTGCCCGGTTTGCAGGTCGTCCCGTTCCTTATGTCGCCCTGTCCGGACGGGTTCTGTCATCGCTGCTGGCAGGGCAGCGAATTGGTCTGGGGCTCAACCTCGAGGTCGCCCCGTCCTCGATGCTGATCCCGCCAGAGGCTTTGGGATGGCTGACGGAGACCCTTCAGCATTCCCCGCAAGAGGTTCAGGAACAACTCGCCGAGTTCCTTCCCCCGGCGGGTCTTCCGGATGAACTGCTGACGGCGCTTGATACCAAACTGGCGACGGCGGTGGGGTTGGCGCAGGCTGCTTTCCTGGCCGGAACCAGATCGGCCAGCGGAGCATCTGGTCATTTGCTGGGTTTTGTCGGGGCGGTCGAAGGCGCAGAACCGGCCCTTGCCAAAGCCGCGTCCGAAGCGCTGACATTTTCCGGAATCGAAGCTGGCGCGATGGATGTCGGCTTTTTCGCGCCCGGGGACCAAGTCACGTTAAGTTTGGAAAAAGTCGGGCTGCGGTTTGACCTGCCGCAGCCCGAAAAGCGTGATGTCGGGCGCTTTGCGCCCGGTAGTGATCCCGAGCGGCCGCCAATTCTTAAGTAATTAAGTAGCCGGATGTCCCCTGCCGTGACGGCAGGGGGCAAGACTATTCGGCGGCAGGTTCCAGTTTGTCCTGCGTCCGGGTTTCGAAATCGCTGGCGTCGTGACGCTCGTGCAACTGCGTGTGCGGCTCGCCAAAGGCCCGGTTGACCATGCGGCCTCGCTGTACCGCGGGCCGCGCATCGACCGCCTTGGCCCAACGCATCAGGTTCTTGTAGGAATCGACGTCCAGGAACTCGGCTGCGCTGTATAGGCGGCCCAGAACCAGTTGCCCGTACCACGGCCATATTGCCATATCAGCAATGGTATAGTCTTCGCCAGCGATATAGGTCTTGTTGGCCAGTTCCCTGTCCAACACGTCCAGTTGCCGCTTGGTTTCCATTGCAAACCGATTGATCGGATATTCCCATTTCTCTGGCGCGTAAGCATAGAAATGGCCGAACCCGCCGCCCAGATAGGGCGCGCTTCCCATCTGCCAGAACACCCAGCTCATGACTTCCGTGCGTTCAGGCCCTTCCTTGGGCAGAAACGCATCGAATTTCTCGGCCAGATGGAACAGGATCGAGGCACTTTCGAACACGCGCACTGGCTTGTCACCCGACCGGTCCCACAGGGCCGGGATCTTCGAGTTCGGGTTGGCCTCGACAAATCCTGAACTGAACTGATCCCCTTCACCGATATTGATCAGCCACGCATTGTATTCGGCACCCTTGTGCCCCAGCGCCAGAAGTTCTTCCAGCATGACAGTGACCTTGACCCCGTTGGGCGTGGCCAGCGAATAAAGCTGCAGGGGATGCTGACCGACCGGAAGGTCCTTGTCATGGGTCGCGCCTGCGATCGGGCGATTGATATTGGCGAATTGTCCGCCGCTTTGGCTGTCCCATGTCCAGACCTTTGGGGGTTCATAGGTGGGTTGCTCGCTCATCTCTATCTTGCCTTTCTCAGCAAAGTGGGAGGAATTGTCCGACATCCCAACAGCTAATATTGCAATCGGCAGAGTCCAACCCCGGTTAACAGGTCTGTTTTGTAACAATGGCTGCAAAACCCGTCACGAAATCTCATTCGACCTCACAGCGGCGCGAGCGGGGCTATGTTTTGACCGGGTATTGCCTATGCTCTGACCAGACCCGCAAAACGGGCGATCCTGCTAACCCCGGACCCAATAGGATTTATGACATGAAACGCTTTGCCTTGTCCCTTGCCACCGCGCTGACCCTGGCCGTGCCCGCCTTTGCCGGCGATCAGTATATTGACGGAACCGGATTTGCCGTCTCGGGCTACGACGTTGTCGCTTATCGCGGCCTGGATCAGGTTCCGGTCGGGCAGTCTCAGCCCGAAGCCGTTCGCGGCAACGCAAACTTCACGGCAGATTACAATGGTGCCACGTGGGCCTTTTCAAGCGCAGAAAACCGCGACAAGTTCCTTGAAAATCCTGCCTATTACGCTCCGCAATATGACGGACATTGCGCCTATGGCGTTTCCAAAGGCGGCAAGGTTCCGGGCAATCCGAACCTGTGGCGCATCGTGGATGACAAGCTGTACCTCAACATTACCGATGTTGTGGTCGGGTTCTGGGAAGAGGACGTGCCCGGCAACATCAATCTGGCCGAAGGCAACTGGCCGGGTATCGAACCCGACGCCGCCTCGACCAGTGTAATCCCAAAGTTCACTTCGGAAGGCCCTATAACAAACTGAGCCTTACCTGTTTAAATCACCAAAGCCCGGCTCCCCACCGATGCCGGGCTTTGGCTTTGCGGCAAGGGCTCAACTTGCCATGCAATAATCGTCGCGTGTGCGCTGATCGGATTCGAACCGGATCCTGACACTTTTGGCACCGGGAAACTTGCGGGCCATGATTGCGTCAGGAACCACAACCTCTCCTGCGCCTGACTCTTTCGACTGAAAACTCAAAACCTCGGTTTCGGCGTGCCGGCAACCGGCCAGGACCGTTGTTGGCAGGGCCACGCGGTTCGCCCCTTCGCAAACTGAGGAGGTCACAAAATAAGTCAGATGCCGACCATTGCACCCGACAGCCTCGGGGATGTGGTCGGACAATGCAGACTGGGCACCTTTTCCGGAAGAAACCGGATCAGCATCTGATCCATTCGATTGCGACAGGACGTTGCGCAGCATATCCCGGCAGGCGTCGATTGCGGTTGCGTCCAGTTCGATGACCCGTTTGCGAATTTTCGGACGGCGTGGCTTTCGGGCGGCTGACCCGGCAGTCCCTTTTGCAACCATGCCCTCTCGGCGCAGCAGATCGTAGGCCGCCTTGGCATTGGCAAAGCCGGAACTGTCACCTTCGGTGTGGTCCGGATGGGCATGAAACGCGATATGTCTCCACGCCTCGCGGATGTCATCGGAATTAGCAGACGGGTCCAGGCCGAGATGTGCCAAAGCATCCTGGCGCGCCCTGATCTTGTCAGCAGGCTCCATACTCAAATCACTCATTAAACACTACACTGAAACCACATTGAGCAGCTTCATGGCTTTGTCAAATTTTCAGGTAAATTTAAGGCGTTGCGGGAACAATGCGGCAATTCCATCTTGGATTGTCCGTCAGGCGCATCCGGAAGGGGCATCCCGTCTGAAATAAAGGAGCTTTCGAAAAAAGCCCCTGTCTGGCGGTGGCCAAACAGGGGCAGAATGGAACGTGCCAACCGGGTCAGGCGACGTTCTGCAATTCAGTTTTCGGCGTAATTCCCAGCGCAAAGCAGACATCACGGGTCAGCTCGGGGCGGTTCAGCGTGTAGAAATGCAGTTTGTCCACGCCGCCCTCCAGCAAGTCCGAGCACAATTCTGTGCACATTGCCGTCGCCAGCAGGTCTTCGCGATCATCACGCACGGCCTTTTCGAAAGCGTTTTCGACCCAGGCCGGAATGCGCGTTCCGCAGCGGCGGGCAAAATTCCGTGCGCCCTTCCAGTTCTCGATGGGCAGGATGCCGGGCACGATGGGTTTGTCGATGCCGGCCTTTTCGCACGCGTCGCGGAACCGGAAATAGGTTTCGGCCTCAAAGAAGAATTGTGTCAGGGCCTCTTCCGCGCCCGCGTCCAGTTTTGCCTTGAGCCAATCGATATCCGCCTGCGCGTTGGAGGCTTCTGGGTGGATATCTGGATAGGCGCCCACACGGATCGAGAACATCTCGGTTTCGGCCAGCGCGGAAATCAGCTCGACCGAGCTTGCAAACCCGTCCGGGTGCGGAACGAACTGATCCTGACCCTTGGGCGGATCACCGCGCAGGGCAACGATGTCCTGAACGCCCGCGCGGGCAAACGTGTCGGCGATCTCCAGGGTTTCCTGACGCGAGGCATCGACGCAGGTCAGGTGCGCGGCCACCGGAAGATCCAGCGACTTGTGCAGGGTCGCCACGGCATCGCGTGTCAGTTCGCGTGTGGTGCCGCCTGCACCATAAGTGACGGAGACAAACCGTGGTGCCAGCGGTGCTAGAATGTGAACCGTGTCCCACAACCGAAAGGAAGCTTCGAGCGTCTGCGGCGGAAAGAACTCGAATGAGATATCTGGCTTGGTCATCGTGGCCTCGTCTTAACAACCTGGATCCCTTGTGCCACGTCCCGCTATGTGAGACAAACTCATATAATTCAAGAACAACATGAGTCGAACAGCAATGCACATTGAATTCCGACACCTTCGTACGATCAAGGCGATCCATGATTGCGGTGGACTGGCGCGGGCTGCAGATCAATTGAACATTACCCAGTCTGCGTTAAGCCATCAGATCAAGGGGTTAGAGGATCAGGCCGGTGTTGAACTGTTCCTGCGCCGCTCGAAACCGATGAAGCTTTCGGCGGCGGGTGTACGCCTGTTGCGCCTGGCCGAACAGATCCTGCCGCAGGTTGAGGCAGCCCAGCACGAGTTTTCATCGCTTCGGGACGGGCGAACCGGGCGCATGCATATCGCAATCGAATGCCACGCCTGTTTCGAATGGCTGTTTCCGGTGCTGGAATCATTCCGGAAATCCTGGGCGGATGTCGACGTGGACATTCGCCCGGGCCTGGCCTTTGACGCGCTTCCGGCTTTGCAGAAAGAAGAGGTCGACCTGGTTGTTTCTTCCGACCCCGAGGACCTGCCGGGTGTCGAGTTCGTGGAACTGTTCGACTACAACGCGGTTTTTGTCGCTGCTTCGGCGCATCCGCTGGCGCAAAAGGAATTTATCGAGGCCGAGGATTTTCGCGGTCAGACCCTGATCACATATCCGGTCGAACGCACGCGGCTGGACGTGTTCAGCCAGTTGCTGATACCCGCCCGTGTGGAGCCTGCATCGATCCGGCAGGTGGAGCTGACAGCCGTCATCCTGCTGCTGGTGGCCTCAAACCGCGGTATTTCGGTACTGCCGGACTGGGTTGTGCGCGAGGTCAAGTACAACTCGGATTACGTCACCCGGCCCCTGACCAGCGAAGGGATCACGCGCAGATTGTACGCGGCGGTCCGGTCAGAAGATCTGGAAAAACCGTTTGTGCAGGAACTGGTCAATCTGGCCCGGACCGAGGCACGCAGGCTTCAGGCGCAATGATTTTCGAGCCAGAAAGGGAATGCCGGAATTGTTAGCAGGGGCCTCGCGATCACAAGGCCCCGAAGAATTGTCAACACTTGCCGAAACACTGATGTACAACTTGGATACCAAGTGCCGTGATGGTCACGCAGGCACCGGTTGGAAAGCCCAGTGTGGTACAGATTTTAACGCAGGCTTTGGCGGCCGTCCCATTGGGGATAGACGGCGGGATCGGAAAGCACACCTTCTTGTCGACAATCGGAATTTTGAGGCAGATTTTGCCATTCTCCACTTCGACCGAAATGCAGGTTTCACCCAGGATCATCGGCGTCGCTTCGTGCATCATTTCCTTAGTTGGCGCGGCCGAAAGGTCCATTTCCGAAAAATGCGCACGTGCGGTTTCTACAAGCTGGTCAATGTCCTGTCGCGGAAACTCGTGATATGTCGTCATACTACTACTCCTAAAATTTGTCAGATGCGTGCATTGCATGCGGGTAATGGAAAATGGAAATTTGAACTGATTAACGGTTGAAAAAACTCTGTCGAGCAGCTTCCAAAAAACACACCGTTGTCAAGGTGTCTGTGTTCAAGTTCACAGCCGGGACAACAAACCTTCAAAACGCTGGTGCGCTGCGGAATTTCTGATAACTGAGTTTGAACGTGTGCGGCGGATCATGCACGGCTTGGTAGGCTGCTATGCGCATCAACCCTCTTGGCAAGGGCGCAATGCATCAGTATACGCGCGGTTTGACCGGACAGGAGCCCATACACAATGGTTGGCA
The DNA here is from genome assembly GCF_056531525.1 of Ruegeria sp. N11. Lineage (NCBI taxonomy): Bacteria > Pseudomonadati > Pseudomonadota > Alphaproteobacteria > Rhodobacterales > Roseobacteraceae > Ruegeria > Ruegeria sp. N11. The sequence continues at coordinate 313,979 of NZ_JBQFLX010000001.1, read as the reverse complement.
GTGCAAATCTCAACATCATGATCAAGGCCGCGCGCAAGGCGGGGCGTTCTTTGGTCAAGGATTTTCGTGAAGTCGAAAACCTGCAGGTGTCGATGAAGGGTGCCGGAGATTTTGTTTCCAAGGCCGATATTGCAGCCGAGGCGATCCTGAAAGAGGAACTTCTGGGCGCGCGTCCGACCTATGGCTGGCTGGCGGAAGAGGGCGGTTCGATCGACGGCGAAGATCCGACCCGTCGTTGGATTGTGGACCCATTGGACGGTACAACCAACTTTCTGCACGGCCTTCCGCACTGGGCGATTTCCATCGCGCTGGAACACAAGGGCAAGATCGTCGCCGGTGTGATCTACGATGCGGCCAAGGACGAGATGTTCTTTGCCGAAAAGGGCGAAGGCGCATGGATGAATGACCATCGTATACGGGTTTCGGGCCGGCACCGCATGATCGAATCCGTGTTTTCCACGGGTCTGCCGTTTGGCGGGCGGTCGGATCTGCCCGCGACATTGCAGGATCTGGCCCGGCTGATGCCTGTGTGCGCCGGCGTACGCCGCTGGGGTGCCGCTGCGCTGGACATGGCCTATGTCGCGGCTGGCCGGTACGAAGGGTTTTGGGAACGCCGCCTGAACGCCTGGGATTTGGCCGCAGGCATCATCATCGTGAAAGAAGCCGGTGGGCTGGTTCAGGCGCTGGACCCTGAGGGTGAAATTCTGTCAGACGGCGAAGTCATTTGCGCCAACGAGCCGATCTTTGACAGTTTCGCCAAGGTGATCCGGGGATAACGGAACATTCCCGCCACAGCTAAATTTTCGATGACGCGCCCCAATCAGGGCGCGTTTCTCGTTTCAGAAGTCGACTTCGATGGCGACGCCGCTTTCGATGGCCAGATCGACCACCGCGCTGGCGACGGCCAAATCCTGCAGGCCCACGCCTGTACCATCGAATAGCGTGACCTCCTCTGCCGAGGTGCGCCCCGGATGCGTGCCGTTGATGACCTCGCCGATCTGACGAATGTCCTTTTCGGATTTTGCCCCAGCCGCCACCGCGTGCTGGCACTCACCCAGCGTCACCGCCTGCGCGACTTCGTCCGTGAAGACACTGGCGCGAATGATCAGATCAGTTTCCACTTCCTGTTTGCCAACCGTGTCGGTGCCCATGCACGCGACATGCGTGCCATCCGACACATGTTGCGACAGGAGTGAAGGCGCGAAGGACGACGTGATGGTGATGATCACATCCGCGTCGGCCAGACCCGGCAGGTCCACGGCCTCGAACGGCAATCCCGCGTCTTCGGCAACCTTGGCGAGATTGGACAGCATTTCGGGATGCAGGTTCCAGCCGATGACCTTTTCAAACTTGCGCTGTTCCAGCGCCGCCCGCAGTTGAAAGGCAGCCTGATGCCCTGCGCCAACCATGCCGATCACCTTGGCATCCTTCCGGGCCAGATGGTTGATCGACACGGACGAGGCCGCTGCGGTTCTAAGGGCGGTCAGCAGATTGCCACCAACCATTGCTTTGGCCCGTCCGGTATCCGGGTCGAACAGGAAAACGGTAGACTGATGGTTGATCACACCGTGCGTTTCCAGATTGTTGGGCCAGTATCCCCCGGCCTTCAGTCCCAAGGTCATACCCACCCGGTCAAATCCGCCTTTGAACCCATATAGTGCATCCGCATGGCCAATGGCTTCGCGCACAACCGGAAAGTTGTAGGCATCCCCAGACGCCATCGCGGCAAATACCTGTTCGACAGCCGCATAGCTTTCCTTTCGGCCCATCAGGGCTCCGATTTCCTTTTCGGGAACGATATACATCGTTTGCGCCTTTCCTGAATGTTGGCGGAGAGCGTAGCAAACGGGGCAGATTATAAACTGCCCCGTATGTCAGATTGGATACCGGTCAGTAGGCTTTGCCACGGGCAGAAACCGGCCACAGGGTTTCGATCTTGCCGTCGCGCACACCAACATACCAGTCATGGACGTTGGCCGTCGGGTCGCAATGGCCGGGCACCAGCCGCAGTTTGTCATTCACCTTCAGCGCTCCGCCGGGATCGGAAATCACCCCGTGTTCATCCGAGCATTTGATGTATTCCACATCGTCGCGCCCATAGATAAAGGGCAGCCCGCTATCGACTGACTGGGCCTTGAGACCTGCATCGCAGATCGCCTTGTCGGCTTTGGCATGGCTCATCACGCTGGTCAGGATGAAGAACGCGTTCTCCCATTCCCCCTGATCGATCCGATTGCCGTCCTTGTCGAGGATCCGGCCATAGTCGGCATCCATGAAGGCGTAGGACCCACACTGAAGTTCATTGTAAACGCCAGAATTGGATTCGAAGTAGTAAGACCCCGTGCCACCGCCCGAAACCAGTTCAGGTTCCAGTCCGACGGCCTTCAGCCCCTGCACCGCATCCGCCACCATGGCGATTGCAACATCGAGCTTGGCTTTGCGATCGTCAAAACTGTCCATGTGCTGCATTGCGCCCTGATAGGCCTGAATGCCCAGAAACTTAAGGTTGTCAGCGGCATCAACGGCTTGCGCAATCGCGACCACATCTGCTGTTGTCGTCACACCGCAGCGCCCCGCACCGCAGTCGATTTCGACAAAAACACTCAGTTCCGTTCCGTGCCGCACTGCCGCGGCGGACAGATCGGCGACGTTGTCGATGTCATCCACACAGACGATGACGTGGGCGTCATATTTTGGCAGTCGCGCCAGCCTGTCGATCTTGGCCGGGTCGCGCACCTGATTTGACACCAGAATGTCCTTGATGCCGCCGCGGGCAAACACCTCGGCCTCGGACACTTTCTGGCAGCACACGCCAACCGCGCCGCCGAGCTCTTCCTGCAGTTTGGCAACGTCCACCGATTTGTGCATCTTGCCATGCACCCGGTGGCGCATCCCGTGTGCCTTGGCATAGTCGCCCATCTTACGGATGTTCCGCTCCAGCGCGTCAAGGTCCAGGATCAGGCAGGGGGTCTGGATTTCGCTTTCATCCATGCCAATGGCGGCGGGGACGTCAAAGCCAACTTCCAGTTCGTCCATGTTCAAAGGTTTGTTCATTGTCATCCTCCTTACCCTGCCAGCCAGGGAAGCTTGTCCAGATCCACATTTCCGCCGGTAATGATCACCCCGACGCGTTTGCCCCGGAACACTTCGGGGTTTTTGAGAATGGTCGCCAGCGGCACCGCCGACGAAGGTTCCATCACCACGCGCAGGTACTTCCACGTCAGTTTCATCGCATCGACGATCTCATCCTCGGTCGCGGTGAAAATGTCGGTCACGTGGTTTGAAACGAAATGCCATGTGTTTTCTTTAAGGGGCACCAGCAGGCCGTCGGCCACCGTCTTGGGCGCGTCATCTGCAATGATCCGACCGGCTTTGAACGAGCGATATGCGTCATCCGCCTGTTCCGGTTCAGCCGCGTAAATCGCGGTTTCAGGGGCCAGGTTGGAGACGGTCAGGCAAGTCCCCGACACCATGCCGCCGCCGCCGATCGGGGCAATGACGGCATCCACGCCATCCGTCTGTTCCAGCAATTCCGCCGAACATGTCGCTTGACCCGCAATGACGCGAGGATCGTTATAGGGATGCACGAACTCGCCACCGGTTCGGGCCTGTACTTCGGCAAACGTTGCTTCGCGGGACGAAGTCGACGGCTCGCATTCGGTGATCGTACCGCCATAGCGGCGCACCGCGTCCTTTTTGGCCTGCGGTGCAGTGCGGGGCATGACCACGTTGCACGGAATGCCTCGCCGGCCCGCCGCATAGGACAGGGACAGGGCGTGGTTGCCACTGGAATGCGTGCAAACGCCGTTGGTTGCCTTCTCGTCGCTCAGCCCGAAGACGGCGTTGCAAGCACCGCGCACCTTGAAGGCTCCGGCTTCCTGAAAGTTCTCGCATTTGAAGTGCAACTGCGCTCCGGTGAGGTCATCCAGATATTCCGAACGCATGACCGGGGTGCGGCGGATATGGGGTTTGATCCGCTCACGCGCCGCGCGCATGTCGGCGATGATCAGATCGGCTGCGGTGACTTGATCCAGCATCTTCGCCTCCTACGCTGCAGCCTGAGCATGGCCGGACGGACCACTGCGATAGTAATCCTGTGCCGCGGCAACACCGCTGCCCAGTTTGATGGGGTAGTTCAGATCGGCCATGGCCATCTCGATCGTGGCGAGGCCAGACAGAACCATAACGTCGGTCAGCGATCCCAGATGCCCGATACGGAACGCCTTTCCGTTCAATTGCCCCAGACCAACACCGAACGAGACACCAAAGGCGTTGAAGGCGTGGTCGGTCAGCGCGTTGCTGTCAAACCCATCCGGAACATGAACCGCGCTAACGGTATCCGAAAACAGATCCGGGCTTTGCGCCACCAGCTTCAACCCCCACGCATCCACGGCCCGGCGAACACCCTCGGCCAGACGGAAGTGGCGGGCGTAGACATTTTCGAGCCCTTCTTCGAACAACATTTTCAGGCTTTCCCGCATACCGTAGATCAGTTGCAGGGGCGGGGTATATGGAAAGCCGCCGGATGCGTTGGCTGCAAGCATGTCGCGGAAGTCAAAAAAGGTGCGCGGCAGTTTCGCGGATTGCATCGCTTCCAGCGCCTTGGGGCTGGCGCAAAGGATCGCCATTCCGGTTGCCAGCATGAACCCCTTTTGCGAGCCCGACACGGCGATATCGACTCCCCATTGATCAAATTCGAACGGCATCGAGGCAAGCGAGCTGACGCAATCGACCATCAAAAGCGCCGGATGGCCGGCCGCCTCCATAGCATTGCGAACCGCTGCGATGTCCGAGCGCACACCGGTCGCCGTTTCGTTGTGAGTGACCAGTACAGCGCGGATTTCGTGGTTCGTGTCCGCAGCAAGGGCGGCTTGGAACTGATCCGCCGGCGCGCCGCTGCCCCAAGCGCATTCAATGACCTGCACGTCCAGCCCGTGCCGCTCGCACATGTCGATCCAGCGGTGGCTGAAAACGCCATAGCGCGCGACCAGAACCTTGTCGCCAGGGCTGAGCGTGTTGGTTATCGACGCTTCCCACCCTCCGGTTCCGCTGGCCGGGAATGTGATGATCTTGCCTTCGGTGGTGCCGAACACCTTCTTAGTGTCCTCCAGCACGGGGGCAAAGGTTTCGACGAAATCCGGCGCACGGTGATCCTGTGTCTGAACATGCATGGCCAGACGCAGACGATCGGGGATGTTGGTCGGGCCGGGTATGAAGACCGGATTCTGGTTTGACATGACTGAGTCCTCCGCTTTGACAGAATTGTGACTGCGCAGGCGTCAGCTTGCAATTTTCTTGAAAAATATTTTCATTTTTGCAATTAAATATGTAATACCTTGAAATTATGAGATTTTCAGTTTCTCAAATTTGTAAGGCGGAATATGACCCGAAAAAATTCAATCTATGGCTAGGCAAAACTTCGAACAGGAAGCAGAAATGAACAATCAAAAGCGGCCACGCGGCAGACCAAAATCCCTGTTCAAGGAAAGTTCGGCCGGGACCATGCAATCGCTGGACCGCGCGCTGGGCGTTCTGAGCGCGGTTGCCCGTTTCGAACGCGCGGCCCTCAGCGATCTGGCCCGTGAAATCGATGTGCCCACGGCTACGACACACAGGATTCTGACGACCCTGCAAAAGCACGGCTATGTGACTTTTGACGATGAGCGGCAGGAATGGATGATCGGGATCGAAGCCTACCGGACCGGCGCATCCTTTTTGCGGCGCAACAGTGTTTTGGAGATCGGCCGTCCCATTTTGCGCCGTCTCATGCAGGACAGTGGCGAAACGGCAAATCTGGCCGTACCGGATGGCGCCGAGGTTGTCTTTGTCGGGCAGGTTGAAACATCGAACCCGATCCGCGCTTTCTTTCCGCCCGGGGCGCGAACACCCATGTACGCATCAGGAACAGGCAAAGCCATTCTGGCGGCTATGAAGGAAGCTTCACTGCAAAAAGCCCTGCGCGGCACGGAACTGACCGCCTTCACCCAGCATACGCACGTGCCCGAACCGCAGTTGTTGCTGGATTTGCTTGAGACGCGCAGGCGTGGCTGGTCGCTGGACAGGGAAGAGCGGTATGAAGGTATGTCCTGCATCGGTGCCGCGATCTACAATGACCGGGGTGAACCCTGCGCAGGAATATCTGTCTCAGGCCCGTCGGTGCGGTTTGACGAAACACGTGCGCCGGAACTGGCAGACCTTGTGACAAAGGCCGCCGCTGAAATCACGTTCCTGAGCGGGGGGCGCACCCCGGATCACTCCGATCTGTCAGACGGGTGATTGACGCCGTCGTTCCAAGGTATTGGCCCATGCGCGCGGGGATTGCCGCCTTCGATACAACCCACATTGACGCCGCATTCGGCGGGGTCGGACCGGCGCTGGTGATACACGTAGATGCCGCAGGTCTTGCAGAAGTGATGCTTGGCCGTGTGTGTGCCCCAGGTGTACAGGCCGAGGTTCCCAGCACCCTTTAATACGCGCAAACTTTCGGTGGTCGCAGTGACCGCCGCTGCTCCGCGCCGCAGGCAGAATGAGCAATCACAACGGGCGGCCGAGGACAGGCCTTCAGGAAACTCGGCCTCGATTTCGACTGCGCCGCAATGGCAGGTGGCTGTCATTCTGGTCATCTGCGAGGCACTTTCGGAATGCGGGATTGGGTCAGCTTGTACTTGTGTTCGGGGTGGGGCGGGTGGCCCTGGGTCCGGTTCCAGAAACCGGGTCCGCCCCGGCGCAGCCAAACCGGAATGCACAGCACCAATCCGACCACAAAGCCGCCGGTATGCGCCCAGTAGGCGACACCACCCTCATCAGGGTTGCTGGCCAGGCTTCCCAAAAACTGCATCCCCAGCCAGATGCCCAGCATGATAAAGGCAGGAATGGTGAAGACGCGGAAATAGATGATCAGGATCAGAAGAACATCGACCCGCGCTTTGGGGAACAGCAAGAGGTAACCGCCCATGACACCGGCAATGGCGCCAGAGGCTCCGATGGTCGGCACGATGGAGTCTGGCGCCGTCAGGACATGAATCAGGCCTGCTCCGATGCCCGACAGTACATAGAATAGCAGAAAGGGCAGGTGGCCCATTTCGTCTTCCAGATTGTCGCCGAAGATCCACAGAAACAGCATGTTCCCCGCCAGATGCATCCAGCCGCCGTGCAAGAACATCGAGGTCACCAGGGTTTCAAAGCTGAACCCGTCCGCAATGCGCGCGGGGATGACTGCATAGTCGTAGTAAAGCTGGTTGATCACTCGCGCGTTGTCCATAACGCCGACATAGCTGAGGAAAATCAGGATATTGGCCGCCATCAGAATATAGACGACATACGGCGTGCGCCCCGAAGGGTTGTGATCTCGGATCGGAAACATGGGGCGACGCTGGGCTTTTCCCGGCCCAGCGTCAAGACATGCTTACGCCGCACCCCCCAAAAGGGCCGCGTTTCCTCCGGCGGCGGTTGTATCGACGCAGACGTGTCGCTCTCCCAACACGCGGGCGCGGTCGGGCAAGCCCGGGATCAGGGGCAGGACCGGACCGTCCCGTCGCGCCAGAAGGCGTTCGATTTGCCGGGCGGTTTCTTCGTCACCCCACCACAACACGCCCGAAATCCCGGTCAGGTTTTCGATCCGGTGCAGGTCCAGGTTGCCGGTTGCGCAGATGGCGGTGCCGCCAAGGGCCTTTACAGCCTCCGCCTGTGCCTGAGTGGCGTCTTCACCGGGTCCCATGCACAGCAGGGGCGCGCGAGGTGTTTCGCTCAGGCGGTTGGATTCGCCGGTCGGGCCGGGCAAGGAGCGTGTCCGAGTTGGCGCGGCTTGTCCTTCTGGTTTGGGCAGCGTTGTCATGATTGAGTCCCATTGACCCGGGCGCTTCTGTCTGTCCGGCGCGCAGAAGCGCGCCATGTAGTTTGGCCCGCCCGCCTTGGGGCCGGTGCCGGATAGCCCTTCTCCTCCAAATGGTTGCGAGCCGACAATCGCGCCGATCTGGTTGCGATTTACGTAGATGTTTCCGGCATGCACCGCCTCGGTCACGTGTTGAACACGGTCGTCAATCCGGGTGTGCAGGCCAAATGTCAGGCCATAGCCGGTCGCGTTGATATCCGCGATCACCTGATCGATTTCGGCGGCCTTAAAGCGGGCGACGTGCAGAACGGGTCCAAAGATCTCGCGCTCCAGTGCGGTGATGCCTGACACTTCGATCAGGGTCGGAGCAACAAATGTGCCTTCAGGTGGAAGGGGCATTTCCTTCAATACGCGGCCTTCGGCGCGGGCACGGGCCACATGGTCGGCAATACCCTGCCGCGCGGTTTCATCGATCACCGGGCCGCTGTCAGTCGAAATTAGCCACGGATCGTCCAATTGCAGGGCATTCATGGCACCCTTGAGCATTTTCAGAAGGTCGTCGGCGATATCTTCCTGCACATAGAGACAGCGCAAGGCTGAGCACCTCTGGCCAGCGGACTGAAACGCGCTTTCAATGATGGATTGCACGGCCTGTTCCGGAAGCGCGGTGCTGTCGACCATCATCGCATTCAAACCGCCGGTTTCCGCAATCAGAGGTGTGCCCGGGCGCAGGTTTTCTGCCATTGCGGCGCGGATTTTCAGTGCCGTCGCCGTCGAGCCGGTAAAGGCCACACCGGATACCCGCGGGTCAGAGGTGAGAGCTGCGCCAACCGAGGGCCCACCCGGCAACAATTGCAGGGCATCGCGGGGCACACCGGCCTCGTGCAGCAATTGCACGGCCCGATGGGCGATCAGCGGTGTTTGCGGTGCAGGCTTGGCCAGAACGGCGTTGCCGGTCGCCAGCGCCGCCGAAATCTGACCCGAGAAAATCGCCAGCGGAAAATTCCACGGACTGATGCAGGTAAAGGTTCCGGCCGGTTTGGCATCGGGAATGTTGGCCGCATAATAGCGCAGGAAATCGACGGCTTCGCGCAGCTCGGCTACCGCGTCGGGAAGGGTCTTACCGGCTTCCCGTGCCAGCAGGGCAAACAGCTCCCCGAAGTTCTGTTCATAAAGATCTGCTGCCCTGTTCAGGGTTTCCCGGCGCTCGGAAGCAGGGGCCTGCCACGGTGCCGCTGACGCAAGGGCCAGTTCGACATCGTCTGCGCTGGCGGGGGCAACCGCTCCGGGCCTGTCCATCGGTTGCGCCGGGTTAATAACCGGCTCATCCGCTTTGGGCGCAGCGTTGTCGGACAGCAGGGGCTGTGCGTACCAGTGATGGGCCCGGAACCTGTCCCTTGCGGCGTCGATCCTGTCCAGCGTGGGCGTGTGATGCAGGTCGAACCCAACCGAGTTTTTTCGCTCGGGCTGGAACAGATCGGGACCGGTGGTCAGCGGCGTGACAGCGTGTTCAATGGATACGAACGGGTCGGCTGCAACTTCTTCCGGGGGGACGTCCTCATCCACAATCTGGTTCACGAAGGACGAGTTCGCACCGTTCTCCAGCAACCGCCGCACCAGATAGGCCAACAGATCGCGATGCGCGCCAACCGGGGCGTAGATACGGCAGCGCGTGTTGCTTTTGTCCTTGACGATCCGGTGCAGGGTTTCGCCCATGCCGTGCAGGCGCTGGAACTCGTACGGCTGGTCGTCGGCCATATGCAGAATCGCACTGACGGTGTGGGCATTATGCGTGGCAAACTGCGGATAAATCCTGTCCGTCATGCCGAGAAGCTTCCGGGCGTTGGCAATGTACGAGACGTCGGTTGCGGCTTTGCGAGTAAAGACGGGGAACCCGTTCATGCCCTCGACCTGAGCCCGCTTGATCTCGGTATCCCAATAGGCGCCTTTTACCAGCCGCACCATCAGTTTGCGGTCGTGACGTTCGGCCATTTCATAAAGCGTATCCAGAACCAGCCCGGCGCGGGGACCGTAGGCCTGAACAACGATGCCGAAGCCGTCCCAACCCGCCAATGCGGGTTCAGACATGACAGCCTCGATCACCTGCAGCGACAAGGACAGGCGGTCTGCTTCTTCCGCGTCCACGTTCAGACCCATCCCCGCGGCTTTGGCCAGCAATGCCAGCGCGCGCAAGCGGGGAACGAGTTCATCCATCACCCGTTGCTCCTGCGCCAGTTCATAGCGCGGATGCAGAGCGGACAGTTTCACTGAAATGCCGGGGTTGGCACGGATGTCGTCATGGGTGCAGGCATCGGAAATCGCGGTGATCGCGCGGGAATAGGACAGGTGATAACGCGCCGCATCCGCCTCGGTCCGGGCGGCTTCGCCAAGCATGTCATAGGAATAAGTGTAACCCTTCGTCTCCATCCCTTTGGCGCGCGACATGGCCGACTGAATGGTTTCGCCCAGAACGAACTGACGCCCCATTTCTTTCATCGCACGTCCGACGGCGGTTCGGATCACCGGTTCCCCCAGCCGCTTGATTGCACTGCGCAGCACACCCACGGGCGATGCCTTGTCTTCATCCAGCACTTTGCCCGTCAGCATCAGCGCCCAGGTCGACGCATTGACCAGCGAGGACGAGGAGTGGCCCAGATGCTTGCCCCAGTCCGACGGTGCGATCTTGTCTTCGATCAGCGCATCGATAGTGTCGGCATCCGGGACGCGCAACAGGGCTTCGGCCAGACACATAAGCGCGATGCCCTCATCCGTGGACAGGCCGTATTCGGCCAGAAACACCTCCATCATGCCCGGCGATGTGCTGGATCGGATATCACGCACCAGTTGCGCCGCCGCCGCGCATATGGCGTTTCGGTCGGCAACCGTCAGATTTGCCTGTTCGGTCAGGCGTTCCAGTACGGTGTCCTGGTCGGCATAAGTTTGGCTGTCGATGACAGAGCGCAGGTTGTGTGACATTTTTCCTCCGGGCTTTTGATGAGTATACCGTCGAAATTTCGGGACAATCGACTGATTATTGGCAATACTTGGGTAAATAGACCGTATTTTCGGGTAAGTGCGATGCAAAAAGACTTTTTGGATATTGATCGGTTCGATCAGTCAATTCTGACGATTCTGGCAGAGGACGGACGGGTATCCGTCGCGGACTTGGCGCGGCGGATCGGATTGTCGAAATCGCCGACACAGGCGCGGCTGAAACGGCTTGAGGCTGAAGGCATCATCACGGGCTATCGCGCCCTGCTGGATCCTATCCGCCTTGGACTGGATCATGTCGCGTTCGTCGAGGTACGCATGTCCGACACGCGAGAAAAGGCATTGGCCGAGTTCAACGCGGCGGTGCGCCGGGTGGCCGAGATCGAGCAGGCGCATATGATCGCCTCGAACTTCGACTACCTTCTCAAAGTCCGCACAGGGTCCATGTCTGAATACCGGGCGGTCCTTGCGGAAAAGATCTCGTCCCTGCCACACGTGGCGAATACATCGACTTTTGTCGCGATGGAGGCCGTGAAGGAAACCGGATTGTCAGGGGCCATCGAAAGGATCGGTTGACGAAACCCCGGGATGCACCATCATTGGCAGATGAAACTTTATGCCCTGCCTCTGATTGCCGTACTGGCCGCTTCGGTTGCCAACGCTGAACAATGTCCGCCAGCGCCCGACCATGTCGAAGACGTCGACCTGCTGATCTCGCAGGTTCAACAGGCACCAAGCGAACAGGCCGCGCGTGAGATTTCTGGCCTGATGTGGGAGTTGTGGCGGGATGCGCCCGATGAAGATGCACAAGCCATGCTGGACCGCGGCATGGCGCGCATCCAACGTCGCGATCTGTCAGGCGCGATACAGGAATTTGATCGGTTGATTGATTATTGCCCGTCCTACGCCGAAGGCTACAATCAACGGGCTTTCGCAAATTATCTGCGTTCCAATTTCAAGGCGGCCCTGGTTGACCTTGACCGGGCAATCGAGCTTTTGCCCAACCATGTCGCGGCGATCAGCGGCCGGGCGCTGACACTGCTTGGGTTGCACAGAATAGATCAGGCGCGTGAAGCGCTTGATGAAGCGCTGGTTCTAAATCCGTGGCTGGCCGAGCGTCATCTGGCCGGGCCGGGCGGACCGCTGGAACCCCCGGGCGAGGATATCTGACAATTGGTCATCCTGTGAAAAATGTTTGGGGCGGCTTGAGAAACTGAATGCCCCGGTAACCTTCTTCGATGCGTATGGGTCAAGGCCGTTGCGAATAGTACCGATTGCTATAATCGGCGGTTATCCGAACACGTTGTTGGCACCGCGCGTCACCGCAGGCGCATTCCGTCGCTGTCAAACCGATAGGCTTTATCCGGAGAGAACGACAGGTGCAGTTCTTCCCCTTCCGATATGGCATGTTGGCCGAACAACCGGGCTGTCACCGAATGCTCATTCACTTTTGCAATGACATTCGTATCGCCGCCCAACTTTTCAACGTGGCTCACTCGCGCGGCCAAGGGACCACCGTCGGACAGGAACAGGTCTTCGGGACGGATGCCGATGGTGTTCTGCCCTTCGCCATGGACCAGATCTTCCGGCAGGAAATTCATCGAGGGTGAGCCCAGAAAGCCAGCAACGAACTGGTTGGCCGGGTTATTGTACAATTCCATCGGGCTACCGATCTGTTCGACCCGACCGTCGCGCAGAACGACGATCTTGTCGGCCAGCGTCATGGCCTCGGTCTGATCATGGGTCACATAGATCATCGATGCATCCAGAGCGCGATGCAGGTTGGCGATCTCGATCCTTGTGTTCATGCGAAGCGCGGCGTCCAGGTTCGAAAGCGGTTCGTCAAACAGAAACAGCTTGGGTTCGCGGACGATCGCCCGGCCGATGGCGACACGTTGCCGTTGGCCACCTGACAGTTCAGACGGAAAGCGATCAAGATACGGCTCAAGGTTCAGCATCCGGCTGGCATTGGCGACGCGTTCCTCGATTACCGCTTTGGGCTGTTTTTCCTGTTTCAGCGCCAGCGTCATGTTTCCGCGCACGCTGAGGTGAGGGTAGAGCGCATAGCTCTGGAACACCATCGCGATCCCGCGTTTGGAGGGCGGAACAAGGTTGACCTCCTGGCCGCCGATGCTGATCTCGCCCGAGGATGCATCCTCAAGCCCAGCGATCACACGCAGCAAGGTTGATTTGCCACAACCTGATGGGCCGACGAAGACGACAAATTCACCTTCTTCAACTTCAAGCGTGATGTCTTTCAGGACATGCACATTGCCAAATGATTTGTTTACATTGGTCAGGGTCAGAGCGGTCATTGTGCGGGCTCCTCAAGGGAAACGGGTTGGCCGGTCCGGATGCTTTCATCCGCGGCCAGACAGATGGCGAGCGACTGTACGGCGTCGGTCATATGGCGGGTCAGGTCGATGTCTTCGGCAATGGCGCGCAGCATATAGGCCTGTTCGGCGTCACAAAGCTCCTGATGGCCGGGTTCATCGGGCATTTCGATTGTGCGGTCTCCCTCCGGCGTGTGGACCAGCAGCCCGCCGACTTTCGTATGGCCATCGATATCGGCGGAAGCGCCCTTGTTGCCGTCCGTGATCGAAACGGACCCTTTGGGGGATACAATATCTTTCACAAAGAAAGCGGTTTCGGACATCATCGGGCCCCAGCCCGCCTCGTACCAGCCGACCGATCCATCGTCGAAGATCACCTGAAACTGACCGTAATTGTACATGTCAGGCGCGATCTCATCGGACAGGCGCAAGCCCATGCCATGCACACGAACAGGGCGCGCGTCGGTGATCTGGCACATCACGTCGACATAGTGCACGCCGCAGTCAACGATGGGCGAGGTGGTCTGCATCAACGCTTTGTGCGTCTCCCATTCTGCGCCCGAAGATTGCTGGTTCAGGTTCAGGCGGAACACATAAGGCCCGCCCAGATCACGCGCCTCGGCAATCAGCCGCATCCATGACGGGTGGTGGCGCAGGATATACCCGACGACCAGTTTGCGGTTCAGTCGAGTGGCGGTTTCAACCACGCGCCGTGCGTCAGCGACGTTGGTGGCAAGAGGCTTTTCAACGAACACATGCGCACCAGCTTCCATCGCCGCGCAGGCGTAGTCGGCATGACTGTCCGAGTAGGTGGCGACCACCACCAGATCCGGTTTTATTTCGGCCAGCGCCGCTGCGAAGTCCGAATAAGCCGGATAACCGGCAAGCTCGGGGTGATCCACACGGCCGGACCGGTTCACCAATCCGCCGATCTGGGCGTCGGGATGGTGGTGGTGAGCCAGCGCGTGGCTCAGCCCCATATTGCCAAGGCCTGCAATCAGAACACGGGTCATTTGACAGCTCCGGATGTAATGCCGCGGATCAACTGGCGCGAGAAGATGACGTACAGGATCAGCACCGGCAGGATCGCCATGGACAGCGCCGACAGAACAGCGTTCCAATCGGTGACGAACTGGCCGATGAAGACCTGGCTGCCCAGCGTCAGCGTTTTGGTTTCTTCAGCCGGGGCAAGGATCAGCGGGAACCAGAGGTCGTTCCAGATCGGGATCATGTTGAACACGGCCACGGTTGCCATGGCAGGGCGGACGAGGGGCAGCACCAGCCGGAAGAAGATCGTGTATTCCGACAGCCCGTCGATGCGGCCGGCATTCTTCAGGTCATCGCTGACCTGTCGCATGAACTCCGACAGGATAAACACCGCCAACGGCAAACCTTGCGCTGTATAAACAAGGATCAGCGCCCAGAGGTTGTTCACCAGCCCTGTTGCCACCATCATCTCAAGGATCGCGACGGTGCCGATGCGGATCGGGATCATGATCCCAAGCGCCAGGTACAGGCCCATCACCAGGTTGCCCTTGAACTGGTATTCGGACAGTGCATAGGCCGCCATGGCACCGAACAGCAGGATAAAGAACAACGATGCCACGGTGACGATCATCGAATTCTGAAAATAAAGGAAGAAATCCCCCTGCTTCATCACCGTCTCATAGCCGATCATCGAAAAGCTTTCCGAATTCGGCAAAGCCAACGGTTCGCGAAAGATGGCGCGGCGGGATTTGAAGCTGTTGATCAGGATCACGAAGACCGGGAACAGGGCAATCAACGTGTAGAGGATCAGCGCGCCGTGCATCGCGTACATATTGAGGGGGTTATGACGTGCTTTGTTCATCGCTTGACCCTCACAGTTGATACCGGCGCATCCGGGTCTGGATGCCGAACAGGTAGATGCAGACACCGACGAGGATGATGGCGAACATCGCACCGGCTATTGCGGACCCCATATGCGGATCGCCCAATTGCAATTGGAAGCCGAAGAAGGTGCGGTACATGAATGTGCCCAGAATGTCGGTCGAGAAATCGGGGCCAGCCAATGCACCTTGGGCCGCATAGATCAGGTCAAACGCGTTGAAATTGCCTACGAAAGTCAGGATCGAGATAATCCCGATCGACGGCAGGATCAGCGGCAGTTTGATTTTCCAGAATGCGGCGGCACCGGTGATGCCATCGATCTCTCCGGCCTCGAGAATTTCTTCCGGAATGGTCAGTAGGGCGGCGTAGATCAGCATCATCGGGATGCCCACGAATTGCCAGACCGAGATCAGCGCCAGTGTGGTCAACGCGTATTCCTCTTTCCCCAGCCACGGTGCGTAAAGAGACTTGAGGCCGATGGCGTCCAACATGGACGGTGCGATGCCCCAAATCGGGGACAGGATAAGCTTCCACGCGAACCCGACGATCACGAAGCTCAGGATCGTGGGGATGAAGATGGCCGACCGGTACAGTGCCGCAAATCGCAGGCGCGGGTGGCTGAGCAGGGCGGCCAGAGCGATCCCGATGGGGTTCTGCACCAGCATGTGGATCAGGAAGAACCAGAAATTGTTGCCCAATGCGTTCCAGAACTGTTCAGACCAGATGGGGTCGAAAAACAGCGTTTGGAAATTCTGCAATCCAACGAAGACGCGGCTCTGATCGATTTCGGTGTAAAGCGCCAGACGCAGCGTGTTGAACAGCGGAAAGATCATCACTGCGGTGTAAACCAGCACGGCGGGTGCCAGAAAAACAACGATATGCCAGCGGAAGCGGGGGCGGTTCATCGGACTGCTTTCAATGGAGTGTCGGGTATACCCGGGCGATCATCGCCGCCCGGGTAAGGTTGAGGCCAGACTTACTGGTGCGGCGCGTACCAGGAGGACAGACCCTCCTGCAGTTCTGCGCCCAGTTCCTCGGGGGTGCTGGCACCTTTGATGGCGGCGACCGATGCGCCCCAGGTTTCGTTTTCAAGGTTCGGCGTGCCGCGCGACAGGATTTGATAGGTCGAGCGGATGGTCGATTCACACTCGTCGCGCCAGCCGACGAATTCCTTGGCCAGCGGGTCCTGCAGTTCTACCGGAGTGTTTGACAGCGGGAAGAAGCCGGGCACGGCGTTGCCGAAAATCTCGGCGAACTCGGGGCTTGCGACCCAGGCGAGGAAGGTTTCTGCCGCTTCGGGATGATCGGTGGCAGCATTCATGCCAATGCCGATATCGGTGTGGTCCGAGATGTAGCAGGTATCGCCCGCATTTTGGACCGGGGGCTTGAACGCGCCCATTTCGAAATCCGCCTGCGAGTTGAAACCGGCAATCTCCCACGAACCGGCAGGGTAGATCGCAGCACGGCCCAGCGTGAAGATATTCTGGCTGTCAGGATAGGTCTGCGCCTCGTACCCGTCACCCAGATATTGGCTCCAACGTGCCAGAGTGGCGTAGGGGGCCGTCCACGGCTCATCGGTCAGTTTCTGTTCGCCCGCGATCAGGGCCTGTCGACCTTCTTCGCCTTTCCAATAGTTCGGACCGATGTTGTTATAGCCCATCGTGGCGGCTTCCCACTGGTCGTTGGTGCCCATCGCCATCGGGATGTAGCTGCCGTCTTCCTTGATCTTGTCGAGCGCGGCAAAGAATTCATCTTCTGTGGTTGGGACTTCAATACCCAGTTCGGCAAACGCATCCTTGTTGTAGATGAAACCATGGATCACCGACGCCATCGGAACGCAGAAGCTGGCCGAGCCGTCATCCGTCTGCCACGCGGACTTGGCCACGTCCGAGAAGTTGCTCATCGCCTCGACCGAGGACAGATCGGTCAGGTGACCAGCTTCGTACAGGGCCAGAGAAGCGTCAAAAGGACGGCAGGTGATCAGATCTCCGGCCGAACCTGCATCGAGCTTCGAGTTCAGAACCGCGTTGTATTCTGCCGGGGCCGACGGGGTGAATTGCAGTTTGATGCCCGGGTTTGCGGCCTCGAACGCCGGAATGATCTGCTCTTGCCACAAAGTCAGGTCGTCATTGCGCCAGCTTTCGATGGTCAGCGTCACATCCTCGGCCATGGCGCCGGTCGCGGCCAGCGTCGAGCCGAGCAAGGCCAGTTTCAGACTTCTATATGTCATTTCTCTCTCCCAGTTGGTTAGCAGTCATGTGTCCTGCGCCAGTGCGGCGCTCAGATTTCCATTTGCATTGCGCAGTCGCGCGGTTGCTTCGAGTAAGGTCAGGTCAAGCGCCGCGATCAGAATGGCGGGTTTTACCTCGCCTTTTGCAATCGCCAGCGCCCGGTTGGCCGTTTCGCTGTGGACGCGGGCGATGCGGCAAACGATGCCGGTGGCCCGGGCGCGCAGCTTGTCATTGTCGGCGTGCAAGTTGACCATCATGCCGTCGTGAACATGACCCAGTTCCAGTGCCATCAGCGTCGACAGCATGTTCAGGGCGATCTTCTGCGCGGTTCCGGCCCCCATGCGGGTCGAACCCGAAACCAGTTCGGGCGGTGTTGCCAGCAGGATCGGTATGTCGGCCTTCTGTAAAAGTGGGCTGCCGGCATTGTTGGCAATACCGATCACGCAGGCGCCGCGCGCGCGGGCAATCTCGATGGCTGCCACCGTAAAGGCCGTTGAGCCGCTGGCTGAAACCGCGATGACCGTGTCCCGCTTGCTTAACGCGCTGAAGGCCTGGTCAAGCCCGTCCTGCAGATCTTCGGCGTCACCGGGCATTTCCACCCCAGTCGGAAGGCCACCGGCCATATGAATGCGAAGTTGGTAAGACGGTATCGAAAAGGTTCCGCCCAGTTCCTGCGCGTCTGCTGCGGCCATCAGGCCGGAAGATCCGGCGGCGGTGTAGTGCAGAACTCCACCAGCCTGAATCGTCCGTGCCATTGCGTGCGCACCCTTTGCGATCGCGTCGGCCGCGTCACGTACGGATTGCGCCGCCGCTATCTGGCCCTCGGCCAGCAGCAATGCCGAGGCGGAAAGGTCGCCCGAATCCAGGTTGGCGGCAGCGCTGTGCACTTGTTCTGTTGATGGCAGCGTCAAAGGATTCCCCCTGTTGATCGGTTTACAATACCTATTTAATACCAATTGTCCAAGACTTTATTTTTTTCATGATTTCCCGGCGCTTGGCGCGATAATTGGCAGTTTCTTGTTGATTTCGGTCTAATTCAGTCTTTCAAAAAGCTTAAAGGTATTATAATGGTATTGTCATGACTGAGTCCCTTGCAGATGCTGTTTTGGCCGTGGATGGTGGTGGAACGCGATGCCGCGTTGCCTGCGCCATTGCGGGCAGTGTCTGCCAGGTTGAAGCTGGCTCTGCGAATGTTTCAACGGATTTTAATGGTGCCGTGGGTCAGATTCGGGCCGGGCTTGACGCGTTGGCGGGAAAGCTTGGCGTTGATCCCCGTTCGTTGATCGGCCTGCCTGCGTTTGTTGGCCTCGCCGGTGTGACAGATGCCGCTTTGGCGCAAAGACTTAAAGATGCGGTGGGGTTTGCCTGCGCGCGTGTCGAAGACGACAGGCCTGCTGCGGTTCGGGGCGCGCTGGGCGCGCAGGATGGCGTCGTGGTCCATTGCGGAACCGGTTCGTTCCTGGCGTCGCAGCGGAACCGCGTCATGCGGTTCGCGGGTGGCTGGGGCCCCGTTCTTGGTGATGAGGCATCGGCGCAATGGGTTGGCCGGCAAGCATTGTCCCGAACGCTGAGCGCACTTGATGGCGTTCATCCCCGGTCCGACCTGACGCGAAGCCTGTTGTCCGATCTTGGGGGCGCGCCCGGTATCGTGCAGTTTGCCGGCAGGGCCACACCATTTCAGTTCGGCGAACTCGCGCCCCAGGTCACGAAAGCTGCCGGAAACGGCGACGTCGTCGCCGTGCGGATCATGCGGGCAGGGGCGGATTATGTCGTGGAAACCGCTGGTCAATTGGGCTGGCAAAGCGGCGTCACGATTTGCCTGACCGGCGGTATTGCAAAGCACTATGCCGACTATCTGCCGCCGGATATGCAATCCTGCATTCGCCCGCCATTGGGAGAGCCTATGGCAGGGGCACTGGAACTGGCGAGGGAGGTTCAGCATGAGTATCACTGATTTCCTGCGCCCCGACGCGTGGCTGGGCCGCGACAACGGTCCCCGTTATGTGCAACTGCGACGCAGATTGCAGGAAGGTGTCGATACCGGCGTGCTGCCGCCGGGCTCTTCGCTGCCTTCCGAGCGGGAACTGGTTGAAATAACAGATCTTTCGCGCGTGACCATCCGAAAGGCCATTCAGGAGCTGGTGCAAGAGGGTGTCATCGAGCAAAGGCAGGGCTCGGGCTCGTTCATCCGTCAGCGATTGCCGCGTGTCGAGCAGTCGCTGACGCACCTGACATCCTTCACCGAGGACATGGCCAGCCGGGGCATGCAAACCACCTCGAAGTGGCTTGAGCGCGGAGTGTTCGAGCCGTCTGCCGAGGAAGTGAACGCCCTGAACCTGTCCGAGGGCGAGCAGATTTCCCGTATCTATCGCCTGCGTGAGGCCGATGGCCGACCGCTGGCGTTGGAACGGGCAGCCTTGCCGCTGGACATCCTGCCCAACCCGATCGAAGTGACCACATCCCTGTATGAAGTGCTCGACGATCTGGGGCATCGCCCGGTTCGTGCGGTGCAGAAGATTTCAGCCCTCAACCTGGCGGCGCGCGAGGCGGATTTGCTGGCTGTTCCCGAAGGGGCGGCAGGGCTGAACATAGAACGCATATCATTTCTGAAAAACGGACGGGTCGCGGAACTGACCCGATCCCTCTATCGCGGTGACGCCTACGATTTCGTAGCCGAATTGCGGTTGTAACACGGAAAGGCCGGTACTCTTATGTCCGCAGAAACCACAAAAATGCGCCGGGAGATTCTGGAAATCCCCGACGCGGTCGAACGGCTGCTGTCTCAGGGCGCGTCCCAGATCCAGACGGCGGCCCAACTGGCGCGCGATGCCGATCCGCGTTTTCTGGTGTCAGTGGCGCGCGGTTCGTCCGATCATGTCTGCACTTATCTGAAATACGCCAGCGAGCTACTGCTGGGTTTGCCAGTGGCCTCGGTCGGGCCCTCCGTCAGCTCAATTTATGGCGTTGATCTGAAAGCGGACGGAACGCTGTGCCTGTCGGTCTCCCAGTCGGGTCAAAGCCCGGATATTGTCGGAATGACCCGATCGCTCAAGGCGTCAGGCGCGCTTACGATGGCGATCACCAACAACACAGAATCGCGCCTGGCCGAGGTGGCGGACGCGGTATTGCCGATCCACGCGGGCCCCGAGCTGAGCGTGGCGGCCACCAAGACATTTGTAACATCGCTTGTTGCCGGGCTGTGGCTGCTGGCCGAGATCAAGGGTGATGCGGCGCTGTTGCGCGCCATTCACGCGCTGCCAGATCATCTGGCCGCCGCCGCGCGATGTGACTGGTCTGCCGCAGCCGGGGCCATCGACGGACGGTCGCTGTTTACTCTTGGCCGCGGACCCTCGCTGGCGATCTCCAACGAAGCGGCCCTCAAGATCAAGGAAACCTGCCAGATCCACGCCGAAAGCTACTCGGCCGCCGAGGTGCTGCATGGGCCTGTCTCCATTGTCGACGAGGGGTTCCCAACAATTGTGTTTGCCGCCCGCGACGCCGCCGAGCAAAATGCGGCTGAAGCGGCCGATGCACTGGCAGAAAAAGGAGCGACCGTGTTTGCAGCGACGGACAAGGTCAAACGGGCCGAACCCTTGCCGGTTGTGCGCACCGATCACTGGCTGACAGATCCGATAACGGCGATCACGGCCTTTTATGGCATGGTCGAAGCTGTAGCTGACAATCGCGGAATTGATCCCGATACCCCGCGACATCTGAAGAAAGTGACCGAGACGGTATGAGCGCCAGCGCGATAACATTCAGAAACGGAAAAATATTTGACGGTACGCAGTTGCTGAGCGATCGGCCGGTGCGGCTCGTCGATGGGAACCTGACTATTCTTGGGCGCGAATCGGATGCATCGGACGAAGGGGTCATCGTTGATCTGGGCGGAGATATCCTGAGCCCTGGATATGTCGACCTTCAGGTCAACGGCGGGGACGGGGTGATGTTCAATGACGACCCCTCCGTCGAAACTCTTGGCCGGATAGCTGCGGCACACAAGCGGCTTGGTGTGTCGCATCTGTTGCCGACGCTGATCACCGACACGGCAGAGAAGACGGCGGCTGCCATCGAGGCCGCTGTTCAGGCGATCCGGTCAGGGGTTCCCGGCATTGCCGGCCTTCATCTGGAAGGGCCGCACCTGTCGGTTGCCCGAAAAGGGGCGCATGACGCTTCTTTGATCCGGTCCATGGGGGATGCGGACCTTGATGCGCTGATCAGGGCGGCCGAGTTGCTGCCATGCCTGAAAGTGACGCTCGCCCCCGAGGCGGTGACACTGGAACAGGTCATGGAACTTAAGCAGGTCGGCGCACTGGTGTCGCTGGGCCATAGCGATGCGGATTTCGAAACCTGCCAGCGCTATGCCAAAGCTGGGGCATCTTGCGTCACTCATCTGTTCAACGCGATGAGCCAGATGGGCAATCGTGAACCTGGCCTTGTCGGCACCGCCTTGGCCAATGGTGGTTTGTCTGCAGGCCTGATCGCCGACGGCATTCATGTGCATCCCGAAGTGATGCGGGCCGCCTGGGCCGCCAAAACCGGACCCGGCCGGATCTTTCTTGTCAGTGATGCAATGGCTGTGGCCGGAACGGATCAAGCCGAATTCAAACTGGAGGGGCGTCGCATAACGCGCACAGATGGGCGTCTGACCCTTGGCGATGGAACTTTGGCTGGCGCCGATCTGGATTTGACGACCGCTGTCAGAACCCTGGCTGAACAGGTCGGTGTGCCCTTGCAGGACGCTCTTGTGGCCGCGACAACAACACCTGCACGGATGATCGGGTTGCCGCCTGCGCCCTTGCAGGCGGACACATTGATCCGGATATCTTCTGACCTGAAATCCTTTACGTGGTTGTCCAAAAGCCTGCCCTCTGCCTGAGGCAGGTTTTTTGATTTCCACCCGGCGAACTGCGCTTGACGCGGTCAGATGCATCGCTTAAACCGCCACCTGCTGAGCGGGCGTCGTATACTGGCTATTACCTCAGCCTTCCAAGCTGATGAAGCGGGTTCGATTCCCGCCGCCCGCTCCAGATCAGCCCCGAAAACTCTGCGTCAAATGGCCCTTGTGGACCGCTGATTTTGCCATGCGGCTTGACCCTGCCGGTCACTGCCGCCAAGAAAGCGGTCACTCAAAACCGATCAAGACACAAGGGCCAGACATGGCAAGAAGCACGACCGCCAGTCCAGCAACAACACCGGCCCCCGGTGCCAGCGAAGAGCGTAAGGGATCGAGAAAGGTTGGGGTACTGACATCTCTCTGGCCGTTCATGAAGCCGTATCGGTTGCTGATGATCGGGGCCACTCTGGCGTTGGTGCTGACCGCGAGCATGACGCTGACACTGCCGCTGGCGGTGCGTCGGGTGGTGGACAATTTCCGCATAGAAGACGGTGAGCTGCTCGATTGGTATTTTCTGGCCGCACTAGGCATCGCGGCGGTGTTGGCGGTCGGAACCGGGGTTCGTTATGCTCTGGTGACGCGGCTGGGTGAGCGTGTGGTTGCCGATATCCGCAAGGCGGTGTTTGACCGTGTGATCGGCATGAGCCCGGAATTTTATGAACGCATCATGACCGGCGAAGTTCTGAGCCGCATCACCACAGACACAACCTTGATTCAATCTGTGTTGGGGTCGTCGGTCTCGATTGCGCTGCGCAACATGCTGCTGTTTTTCGGTGGTCTGGTGCTGATGCTGCTGACCTCGGCCAAGCTGACCGGCATGGTTTTGCTGCTGATCCCGATCGTGGTCGTTCCGATCCTCGTTCTGGGCCGCCGCCTGCGCGTGATCAGCCGCGAGAACCAGGACTGGATCGCCGCTTCGTCAGGCAACGCGGGTGAGGCGCTGGGCGCCGTTCAGACCGTGCAGGCCTTTACCCACGAAGACGCCAGCCGCAAGCAGTTCGGTGACATGACCGAGACTTCGTACGTGGTTTCGCTGCGCCGAATTCAGACCCGTGCGGTGTTGACTGTAATCGTTATTTTCCTAGTGTTTTCCGGCATCGTC
The DNA here is from genome assembly GCF_056531525.1 of Ruegeria sp. N11. Taxonomy (NCBI): domain Bacteria; kingdom Pseudomonadati; phylum Pseudomonadota; class Alphaproteobacteria; order Rhodobacterales; family Roseobacteraceae; genus Ruegeria; species Ruegeria sp. N11. The sequence continues at coordinate 290,725 of NZ_JBQFLX010000001.1, read as the reverse complement.
GGCGTGTTGTGGATGGGTGCAAATGATGTGCGGAACGGGGTCATGACCGAAGGCGTTCTGATCCAGTTCGTGATCTATTCGATCATCATGGCAGGCTCGGTCGCCGCGCTGTCGGAAATCTGGAGCGAGCTTCAGCGCGCCGCAGGGGCAACCGAACGGCTGGTTGAACTGCTGAACGCCGAAGACACCGTGATCGATCCGGCGCAGGGCCATACACTGCCACAGCCTGTACGGGGCGAAATCCGATTCGAAGACGTGACTTTCCGCTATCCGGCGCGTCCGGACATCGTGGCGCTGGACCACCTGACGTTGCAGGTCAAACCGGGCGAAACGGTTGCTTTCGTTGGTCCGTCCGGGGCAGGCAAGACAACCGTGATCCAGATGATCCAGCGGTTCTATGACCCTGACGGAGGTTATGTCAGCCTCGACGGGGTGAACCTGCTCGATCTGAGCCGTGCCGATTTCCGCCAGCACATGGCGTTGGTGCCTCAGGATCCGGTGATCTTTGCGGCCTCTGCGCGGGAAAACATCCGTTTTGGCCGTCTTGACGCAACCGATGCCGAGGTTGAGGCCGCTGCACGTGCCGCCGCCGCACATGACTTCATCTTGGCGCTGCCGGAAGGCTATGACAGCTTTGTCGGCGAGCGAGGCGTCATGCTGTCTGGCGGACAGAAACAGCGTATCGCGATCGCTCGCGCAATCCTGCGGGACGCGCCGGTTCTGCTGCTGGACGAGGCGACCTCGGCACTGGATGCCGAAAGCGAACGGGCGGTGCAGAGCGCGGTGGATCAGATGCGCGCAGGGCGGACCACGCTGATCGTTGCGCACCGTCTGGCCACAGTTAAAAAGGCCGATCGCATCGTTGTGCTCGAAAGCGGCCGGATCGTGGCGCAGGGCACGCATGAGGATCTGGTAGCGCAGGATGGCCTCTATGCACGTTTGGCGCGCCTGCAATTCACGGATGGTGTCGCTGCGGAATAGCCTGACGTATGGGCAATTCCGATTTCGCCGTGGCGTAATTCTACAAATCTTCTGTATCTCTCGATAAGCCGTTGCTTGATAACGCTCGGTTTTGGCCGCATCCTTGCATGCAAAGCAAACCCGCGCGTGACGTGGGAGAGATAAGGGAGGAGCCACATGGCCTTTGTGGGATTGGAAGACAAGGCGAGAATGGAGCAGGAGATGCCGTGGGAGGACCGCGACGTTCCGGTTACCTTCCATCAGTTGCTGTCGCGTACGGCCGGGCGTTTTCCCAACCACAAGGCAATCAGCTTTCAGTTGTTGTCTGGCCCGAAGGACAAGGCGGAGACCCTGACCTGGTCAGAACTGCTGGGCAAGATCAATCAGGCGGCCAATCTGTTCCGTTCGCTTGGCATCGGGGAAAAGGACGTGGTGGCCTATGTGCTGCCCAACTGTAACGAAACGCTGGTCACTCTAATGGGTGGGGCGGTCGCGGGTATCGTGAATCCGATCAACCCGCTGCTGGAGCCGGAGCAGATCGCGGCCATCCTGCGGGAGACAGGTGCCAAGGTTGTCGTCACGTTGAAGTCATTCCCCAAGGCGGATGTCGCGCAGAAAGTGGAAGAAGCCGTACGGCACGCGCCAAGCGTCAACACCATTCTCGAAATTGATCTGAACCGCTATCTCACGCCTCCGAAATCGTGGCTGGTGCCGTTCCTGCGTCCCAAAATGGGCGACAAGGAGCACCTTGCCCATGCGGACTACAAGGATTTCGGACAGGAGTTGGCCAAACAGCCGACAACGCTGACCTTTGAAGACAGCAAGGAAGACCGCGTCGCCTGTTTCTTCCATACCGGAGGGACAACCGGTATGCCAAAGGTCGCGCAGCACAAATATTCCGGTCTGATTTACAATGGCTGGCTGGGCAACACGCTGTTGTTCGATGAAAACGACGTCATCATGTGCCCGTTGCCCATGTTCCATGTCTTTGCTGTGCATGTGATCATGATGGCGGCGGTGTCCTCTGGCGCTCATGTGATTTTCCCGACGCCTGCAGGGTATCGGGGCGACGGGGTGTTCGACAATTTCTGGAAACTGATCGAACGCTGGAAAGTTACCTTTATCATCACCGTACCCACCGCGATTTCCGCCAAGATGCAGCGCCCCGTGGATGCTGATATCTCAAGCGTGAAAACCGCCTTTTCGGGTTCGGCCCCTTTGCCGGTGGAGCTGTTCCGCCGGTTCGAGGAAGCGACCGGCGTTACAATTGTCGAAGGTTATGGCCTGACCGAAGCAACCTGCCTTGTTTCGTGCAATCCGGTGGATGGCGAGAAGAAGATCGGCTCGATCGGTATTCCGTTCCCATACACCGACGTCAAAATTCTGCGCGACGGGCCGGATGGCCCGACGGAATGCAACGTAGACGAGATTGGGGAAATCTGTGTTTCGAACCCCGGTGTCTACGCGGGCAATACCTATACCGAAGTGGACAAGAACGTTAACCTCTATCATTTCGACAAGTATCTTCGGACGGGTGACCTGGGGCGGTTTGACGAGGACGGGTATCTGTGGATCACCGGTCGTGCCAAGGACCTGATTATTCGCGGTGGCCACAACATCGATCCGGCCGAGATCGAAGAAGCACTGCTGGGGCACGAGGCGGTCGCCTTTGCCGGCGCAATCGGACAGCCGGACGCGCATTCGGGCGAGGTGCCGTGCGCTTTCGTGGAACTGGTCGACGGGGCCAGCGTGACCGAAGAAGAACTGTTGGAATACTGCAAGGTTCACGTTCACGAGCGTGCAGCGCAGCCCAAGCATATGACAATTCTGGACGAATTGCCAAAAACGGCGGTGGGTAAAGTCTTTAAGCCCGAACTGCGAAAACAGGCGATCACCCGAATCTACAACGGTGTGCTTGAGAAGGCGGGCGTCGACGCGCGCGTGGTTTCCGTGATCGACGACAAAAAGCGCGGGCTCGTCGCACAGCTTGACGCGAACGGCTCATCCGAGGACGATGTTTCCAAAGTGCTGGGATCGTTCACCCGGCCATGGGAATGGGCTGCCTGACCGCGGAGGGACAATGGATTATGAACGTCTGATCGATGAAGAAACCTGGGCGTTCATAAGACGAACGGCTGAAAGCTATCCCGAAGATGCCGTTGAGTTGTCGATTGACGATCAGCGCCGCGTCTATGACGCGATGTGTCAGGACTTTCGCCAACCCCGGCCGCCGGGCGTAAACACGCAGGACAGGTCCGCCAACGGTGTACCTGTCCGGGTCTATACAGCTGGAGATCCCACCCGCACCGTGGTTTATTTTCACGGCGGCGGATTTGTCGTGGGTGGACTTGAAAGCCACGATGACGTCTGTGCCGAAATCTGCGCGCAAACCGGATACCACGTTGTTGCGGTCGACTATCGGCTTTGCCCCGAACATGTGCACCCGGCGCAGTTTCAGGACAGCTGGACTGCGGTCACCTGGGCCGCGCAGGAGTTCGGCGATCCCATGGTACTGGCTGGCGACAGCGCCGGGGGTAATCTGGCGGCAGCGGTTGCACACTATGCGCGCGGGCGACTGGACGACGTTCTGGGGCAGGTCCTGATTTATCCGGCTCTTGGTGGGGACATCTCAAAGGGGTCCTATGTCGAACATGCGCATGCCCCGCTTTTGACGCAGGAAGAAGTGACGTTCTATGAAAAAGTCCGCTGCGGCGGTTCCGTGCCGGATCATGATCCGACTTTTGCGCCTTTGCACGATTCTGACTTTTCCGGGCTCCCACCAACCGTTGTCGTAACCGCTGATTGCGACCCCTTGCGGGATGACGGGTCAGAATATTGTGAAAGGATCATAGCCGCTGGCGGGCAGGCTTGTTGGATCAACGAACCTGGTCTGGTTCACGGCTATCTGCGCGCCCGAACATCTGTCACACGCGCAGCAGCCAGCTTTGAGCGAATTTCCGTCGCCATCGAGGCGCTGGGGCAGGGCATCTGGTCCTACGACTGATCCCCTGCCTTATTTCAGAAACGCCTTAGCCTTCATCGTGTCGGCGATGGGGGCGCCCAGACGGGAAAGGATTGTCGGGGCAAGCTGTAGCTGGTCGATCACCTGATCGGCTTCAGGCCCCTTTGCGTCCCCAAAGTAATACAACGCCGTTTCCTGTTGCAGCGGGCTGCGTCCACCGTGGTGGCCGCGTTCATCCTGACCGTGATCGGCAGTCACGATGACCTCGTAGCCCAGTTGCCGCCAACGTGGGATGAACGGGGCCAGCATTTCGTCCGCGACGAAACAGGCGTGATCCATCTCTTCGCAATCGTGGTAGAAGCGGTGTCCCATGCTGTCCAGTGTACAGGCGTGAAGCAGCCCGTAATCCAGCCCGTGACGCAGGCAGAGGCTGGTCAGAGTGGCATATAGGTCTACGTCAGACGGCGTCATCTGATTGGCTTTGCCGTAGCCGGTCATGGTGTGGAACCGGCCGTGGTTGATCGTCTTGCTCTCAGGCTCATCATATTCGATGTCGCGGACGTAATCGAACGGGTGCCGATTGAAGAATTGCGACCAATAGCTGTGGGTCACGGCGCCGGTCACGCCACCAGCCTCACGGACCTGGCTGAAGACGTCCTTGTGGCTTACCCGGAACACATTTCCGTTGCCCGTGCAGCCGTGCTCCTGCGGTGTCACTCCGGTATGGATCGACGCATAGCAACTGGCCGATGTGGATGGCAGAACCGCGCGCAGTTTCCAAACCCGTGCCTCACCGTTTTCGACCCAGCCTTCAAGGTTGCCGAACAGTCGCCGGAAATTTCGCCACGGAACACCGTCCAGAATGATGAGGAGTAGTTTGCGGTCCATGTTATTGGCCTTTTGATTGATTATTTCAGGCGACCCTAGGAGATTCGCGGTCAGGGTTCTGCCCGTTCGCGCCCCCAATGGCAAAATCCCGACACCTGTCATTGAACAAGGTGCCGGGATTTAGGTTTTCACCGAAAAGTCACGGAAAGGGCAGGGATCAGTTCCCGGCACTTTCCATCTTGCGGTGGGCGACGACCTCTTCCAGCCAGCCCAGATGCATCTCGGGGACCGAGCTGAGCAGCAGGTCGGTATAGTCGTCGAACGGCGGGCTCAGAACCTCGGATTTCGGACCGTACCGGACCACGCGGCCCTGGTACATTACGGCAATCGAATCCGAGATCGCGCGCACTGTCGCCAGATCGTGGGTGATGAACAGATAGGCCACGTCCTCGATCTTCTGCAGATCCAGCAGCAGCTTAAGGATCCCGTCTGCCACCAGCGGGTCGAGTGCCGAGGTCACCTCGTCACAGATGATCATCTTGGGCTTGGCCGCCAGCGAGCGCGCGATACACACACGCTGTTTCTGACCACCGGACAGTTCCGCCGGGTAGCGGTCGATGAACTTTTCGCCCAGTTCGATCTCATCCAGCAATTCGATGATCCGCTTGCGCTTTTCCGCGCCGCGCATGTTGAAGTAGAACTCCAGCGGGCGGCCGATGATCGTACCAACCGTTTGACGGGGGTTCATCGCCACGTCGGCCATCTGATAGATCATCTGCAACTCGCGCAGGTCCTCGCGGGAACGCCCCTTTAAGTCGGGCGACAGCTTGCGACCGGCAAAGGTGATCTCTCCGTCGCGCGGCGGCAGCAGGCCGGTGATCACCCGTGCAAGCGTCGACTTACCCGAGCCGGATTCTCCCACCACCGCCAAGGTCTGCCCCGGATGAAGCTCGACGTTGACGTTGTGCAGCACGTCGAAATTCAGACCCTTGTAGCGCGCGGTGATGCCGTCGACGCTCAGCACCGCTTCGGGTGTGGGCTTCTTTTCTTCGTGTTCGATGGAGCGGACCGAGACCAGCGCCTTGGTGTATTCCTCTTGCGGGTTGTTGATGATCTGATCGGTATTGCCGTATTCGACAGTGTTGCCCATTCGCAAAACCATGATGTCGTCGCTCACCTGCGCAACAACAGCAAGGTCGTGCGTAATGTAGAGCGCGGCAACGCCGGTATCGGCAATGGCTTCCTTGATGGCCATCAGAACGTCGATCTGTGTGGTAACGTCCAGCGCCGTGGTGGGTTCGTCGAAGACCACCAGATCAGGCTCGGGACACAAAGCCAGGGCTGTCATGCAACGCTGCAACTGACCGCCCGAGACCTGGTGCGGGTAGCGTTCGCCGATATTGTCTGGGTCAGGCAGACCCAGCTTGGCAAACAGCTCCCGTGCGCGGCCTTCGGCCACTTTCCGCGAGAACTTTTTCTGTTCGACTGCGGCCTCGACCACCTGATCCATGATCTTTTTGGCCGGGTTGAACGAGGCAGCGGCGGACTGAGACACGTATGTGACCTCGCCCCCCCGCAACTTGCGTATGTCGCCATGCGACGCTTTCAGAATGTCTCGTCCGTTTACCCAGACCTCGCCACCGGTGATTTTCACACCGCCCCGGCCATAGGCCATCGACGCCAGTCCGATGGTGGATTTACCGGCGCCGGATTCACCGATCAGGCCCAGCACCTTGCCGGGCGCGAGGTCAAAGCTGACCCCGTGCACGATTTCGATGTCATGGGGCTTTTCGCCCGGCGGGTAGACGGTCGCGCCGATTTTGAGGTCGCGGACCTTGAGAAGGGTATCACTCATCCCCGGCCTCCTTTCAGCGATGTTGTACGGTTCAGAATCCAGTCAGCCACAAGGTTGACCGAGATTGCCAGCGTTGCGATGGCCACAGCGGGGTACAGGGCTGCGCCAATGCCATAGACGATGCCATCCTTGTTCTCTTTCACGATGCCGCCCCAGTCCGCCAGCGGCGGCTGGACGCCAAGACCCAGGAACGACAGGGTCGAGATGAACAGAACCATAAAGATGAAACGCAATCCGAACTCGGCCACCAAAGGCGACAAAGCGTTCGGGAGGATTTCCCGAAAGATGATCCAGCCCCGGCCTTCACCGCGCAGTTTAGCGGCTTCGACATAGTCCATGACGTTGATGTCCACGGCGACAGAGCGTGACAGGCGATAGGGTCGCGTTGCGTCCAGCAGGCCCATCACAAGGATCAGGATCGGGACGGTTACCGGAACGATTGCCAGAATGACCAGCGCCAGGATCAGCGTGGGGATAGACATGACCAGATCAACCGTCCGGCTGAGCGCCTGATCGGCCCATCCGCCCAGAACCGCAGCCAACAGGCCCAGAGACGTGCCGGTAATGAAGCTGAGCAGTGTCGCAGCGGCGGCGATGAAGATCGTTGTCCGACCGCCATAGATCATCCGGGTCAGCAGGTCGCGTCCGATATTGTCGGTGCCCAGCAGATGCTCGGCGCTGGCGGGCTCCCAAACGTCGCCGACGACCTCAGCCATTCCGTAAGGCGCAATCAATGGAGCAGCGATGGCCACAAAGAAATACGCGCCGGTGAACATAAGGCCGATCAATGCCGAAAGAGGAATATTCTTTATCATTTCGGATGCCTCAGTCTTGGGTTGGCAAGGATCGACACGATATCCGCAACCATGTTCAGGCCGATATAGACCGCCGCGAACACCACGCCGCAGGCCAGAACAACGGGCACGTCACGCTTGGTCACGGCGTCCACAAGATACTGCCCCATGCCGGGATAGACGAACACAACCTCGACGACGACGACACCCACAACCAGATAGGCGAGGTTCAGCATAACCACGTTAACAATCGGCGAAATCGCGTTGGGAAAAGCGTGTCGGGCAATGACTTGAAACGTACTCAACCCCTTCAGTTCTGCGGTTTCGATATAGGCCGACTGCATCAGGTTCAGAATGGCCGCACGCGTCATGCGCATCATTTGCGCCAATACCACTAGCGTCAGAACGAAGGCCGGCAGCGCAATTGCGTTCAGCTTTTGCCCGAAGGACATGGAATCATTAATCATCGCCAGTGATGAAAACCATCCCAGCTTGACCGAAATATAGTAGATGACAACGTAGCCGATCAGGAACTCCGGGATAGAGACTGTCGTCAGGGTCACCGCGGAAATCAGTTTATCTGGCCAGCGGTTACGGTACCGGACGGCAAGCAGCCCCAGAAAGATCGCAAGCGGGACGGACACGATTGCGGCAACACACGCCAGAAACAGAGTGTTCCCGAGACGTTTTCCAATGCTCTCGGCAATATCGAGCTTGTTGGTGAGTGACTGGCCAAGATCACCCTGAACGATACCTCCCAGCCATTCGAAATAGCGTGTCAGGGCAGGGCGGTTCAGGCCCATCTCCTCACGAAGGTTGGCCAGGGCTTCAGGCGTTGCGGACTGCCCCAGGACGGCTTGCGCGGCGTCTCCGGGAAGGGCTTCGGTAAGGCCGAATATCAGGGCCGAAGCGCCGAACAGCAAAAGGATTCCCAGCGCAAGGCGCTGGGAAACCAGTTTGATGATGGGGTGCATTATCCGTAGCCCGTATCAGACGAACCACATTTTGCGGGACATGTTGCCGTTCATCATCTCCTGAGTCGGGTCAGATTCCCAGCCGTCCAGCTGGTTGCTCACGCCTTCGACAAAGTCGTTGAACATCGGACAGATCAGGCCGCCTTCGTTGCGGACCATTTGACCCATCTGGCTATAGATGCCCTTGCGCTTCTCGGCGTCCAGTTCCGCGCGCGCGGCGAACAGCAGATCGTCGAACGCCTGAACCTTGAACCGCGTGTCGTTCCAGTCGGCGCTGGACAGATATGCGGTCGAGTACATCTGATCCTGAACCGGACGGCCACCCCAGTATGACGCACAGAACGGCTGAACGTTCCAAACCTCGGACCAGTATCCATCGTTGGGTTCACGCTTGATTTCCAGCGGAATACCCGCCTGCGAAGCGGTTTGCTGGAACAGCGCAGCGGCGTCCACAGCACCCGGGAAGGCACCGTCGGCAACACGCAGAACGATAGGCGAGCCGTCATGGCCGGACTTCTTGTAGTGCTCAGCAGCTTTTTCAACACTGAATTCGCGCTGTTCGATGGTCTCGTCAAACAGCGGGTAGGCTGCGTTGATCGGCATGTCATTTCCGATCGAGCCATAGCCGCGCAGCACTTTGTCCACTAGTTCCTCGCGGTTGATGGCGTATTTCAGCGCGGTGCGCAGTTCGTTGTTGTCAAACGGCGCAGTGTCGCAATGCATGATGAAGACATAATGTCCGCGACCAGCAGTCGAGTGCACAGTCAGGTTCGGTGCGCGGCCCAGCAGGTCGGCAACTTTGGGTTCAACACGGTTGACCGCATGGACCTGGCCGGATTGCAGCGCAGCCGTCCGTGCGGTTGCATCGTTGATGACAACGACTTCGACGCTGTCAAAGTTGCCGAAATCGCTGTTCCAGTGGTTTTCATTTTTGGTGAACAGGTGACGGACACCCGGCTCGTCCACTTCCAGCTTGTAAGGGCCGGTACCGATACCCGCCCCAGGGTTGTCCATGCCGCCATCCGGCTGAATGATCAGATGGTAGTCGGCCATCAGATAGGGCAGGTCCGCATTCGGCTCACTCAACGTGACCTGGAAGTTGTCGCCATCGGCCTTCATCGACTCGATGCCCTTCATGATGCCCAGAGCACCCGACTTCGAATCTTCGTTCGAATGACGCTGCATGGTCTTCAGCACGTCTTCGCTGGTCATTGTCTTGCCGTTGTGGAATTCGACACCCTGACGCAGCTTGAAAGTCCAGACCTTGGCATCTGCGCTGCCTTCAACGCTTTCGGCCAGACGCGGTTCGATCGTGCCGTCAGGCGCGACTTCGACCAGCTGGTCTCCGAATTGCTTGCCGTTCTGGAACGGAACCGAACTTGCATAGGTTGCCGGGTCAAGCGAGTTCGTGGATTCGCCGCCCTGCAGGCCGAACTTCAGATCACCGCCCTTTTTCGGGCCTGCCGCACGCGCGGCATCTGCAAACATGGTGCTGGCCATTGCCGCAGTTACACCCAATGCCGCTGCTTTCCCCATGAATTCGCGACGGGTCAGCTTGCCGGCTGTAACCTGTTTGGTCATGTGAGTGAGTTGTTCGTTCATTCAAGAATCTCCCGGTTGGTAGAGTTGCAGGCCCTTTCTGGGCTTTTTATTGACGCACGAGTCAAAGTTCGCGCATTTTAGAGCAGGCGACAAGAACTAAAATTTCAAGAAATGCCGTCCCAGCCTAAAAATGTTGTGTCTCGAAGGCCGCTCATCCAGAGGGAACGCGACCAGATTACTTGTCCTTCAATACTATATCGCGATCCAGTCGTCTCTCATCAGTGAAACTTTCTTCACGAAAGGTTTGATAACTGTCGATGTGCGGGCGCAAAATACGTCAGTTTTTTCTGGTTTTGCGGACCGATCTCTGTCCGAAAAGACCAACATCGTGCGACTTCGGGACAAGATCATTCCCGTTCACGCGCGCACCACGACAAGCAAGTCCATAACGTTCGTTCCGGTTGGGCCGGTGACCAGCAATGCGCCTGCTTTGTCCAGAAAGCTCCCGCTGTCGGCCCGTTGCAATGCCTGCTCTGCGCCCTCGCCCCAGGTTGATCCGTCGATGATCGCACCCGCAGCCAGTGTGGGTCCATCGGTTCCGTCGGTCCCGCCGACCATAAGTGTCAGCCCCTCGGTTCCGGCGATTTCCCGTGCCAGGGCCAGCGCGAGCGCCTGATTCCGCCCCCCGCGGCCAGGGTTTTGCGGTAGTACAACCGTTGGTTCACCACCAAAAATCATGGCGCCCGTCGACATGGACCGCAACCGCGGCCCCAGCGTCCGGGCAATTTCCAGATAATCGTCGTGCAGACACTCCTCGTTGGCCAGCACCGTGTATCCGGTGTCCGCCGCCAATTCCGCTGCTGCGCCCCGTGCATGTGCATTCGACGCTACGATCCGGGCCGTGGCCTTGTAGGCGTGATCATCGGGCAGTGCGCCGATGCCCGAACCGATGACGTTGAGGTCATCACCGGGCACATCGGATATGGCCAGAACGGTCACGCGCGCGCCCGAAAAACCAGTCAACAGACCGCCGCCCTTGATCCGCGACAGCTTGCGCCGTTCGGCGTTCATGGCGGTAATATCCAGCCCCTCGGACAACAGGTTTTTGTTCAACTGTTCCAGATCGGACAGAGTTTTGCCCGGCACCAGATCCTCGGCCAGCGACGAGGCGCCGCCGGATACCAGCAACAGAAGATGTGATCCGTCCGCCATGTTCTCGACGGCTTCACGCAGGGCTTTGCCGCCCGCAAGACTGCGGTGGTCGGGAACAGGGTGCGAGGCCTCGATCACCTCTACATGCGGAGGCAGGTCGCGGCCGTGATCGTCCTTGGTTACGACAAGTGTCGGCAATGCACCAAAATGTTCCAGCGCCGCCCGCGCCATGGCCGCTGCCGGTTTGCCCACGGCAAGGATGCGATCGGGCACCGGGATATCGCTCAACGCCTGCCTAACAGACGTGTACCCATCGACCGCCGAAACGCCGGCCTGCCAGATCCGCTGTGCTTTTTCCGCTTGGGACATCAGTTTTCCACCCAGATTGTGACCGGTCCATCGTTGACCAGTTCGACGGCCATAGTCGCGCCGAATTCTCCTGTTTCGACGGCAACACCCTGAGCCGCCAGTTTGTCTGCAAACGTTTCATAAAGCTGTTTGCCCTGTTCCGGAGGCGCAGCCTCAGAAAATCCTGGTCGGGTGCCGCGCGACGTATCGGCGGCCAGTGTGAACTGACTGACCACGAGGGCCGATCCGCCGATATCCAGCAGCGACCGGTTCATCTTTCCGGCGTCGTCCTGAAAGATACGCATTTTGGCAATCTTCTGCGCCAGCTTGTCCGCCTGCTGTTCGTCGTCACCCCGCATAGCACAGACAAGGATCAGCAGACCGGTGCCGGACTGACCGATCACTGTTCCGCCGACCGATACGGATGCGCGCGTCACGCGTTGCAGAAGGGCCCGCATGTCTTCTCTCCTAGTCCATTCTTTTCAGGAACACCGGCGTCAGCCCCGCCAGTCCACGATTTCATCCACGCCTGCGCGGTTTGTTCGGAAACCGTTTGCAGGGTGGTCCCTGTCCGGGTACCCGAAAGATATCGCACACAGGATCAGGCGATCATCCGGGATCTGAAAAAACCGGTGCAGAAACGGGCTGTAAGCGGCCAGCGCCGCCTGCGGAATAGTGGCCACGCCCAGAGCCTGCGCCGCCAGCGTAAACGCCGTGACAAATCCACCACAATCCATCGCACCGTAAGGGCCTAGCTCGGCCGGGCTGGAAATAATGGCGCAATGGGGCGCACCGAAAAGGGCAAAATTCTCGCTCATTTGCCGCGCCGACGCCGCGCGGTCGCCGCGCTCGATACCGACCGATTCGTACAATGCCCATCCACAGGCACGGCGGCGTTCCTGATAGGTACCTGAATATAAGCTGGGAAAGGGCAGATCCGGGGCAGGGGTGCCGGTCGCGGCTTCATGCATCATGGCCTGCCGGAAGCGCTCGGTTTCCGCGCCGCTGGTGATAACGACCTGCCAGGGCTGTGCATTACACCAACTTGGCACACGGGACGCGCTGGTCAGGATTTTCCGGATATCACCCCGCGGTACCGGATCTGACAAAAAGGCGCGGCAGGAGTGTCGATCCTCCAGCAAGCCGTTCAATGCCGATAGCGTCACCCGATATCTCCTTCGCCCCAACGCCGCGCAGGATGGCTGCGGGTTGGGCGAAGATCAAGGGTCCGGACGACGGATTGTAAGTCTATTGCTGGCCCGTCGCCGCCAGGTAGCCAACCCCGGCCGCGACCAGAAGTCCAAGCACCACCGCGATCGTGATCTTGATGGCCGACCAGGGCCGTTCCCCCTGAACCCGGCCGGTTCGCCCGTTCACTACGAATCGATAGGTCTGACCGCGGTATTTGTAGGCCGCCATCCAGACCGGCAGCAGGATATGTTTGAAGGTAACATCCCGCACATCGGTTTCAACCGCATGCACGCGCTGACGGTCGCCCCCGATGTCAAAGCGTACATCCCGTTCTATGACGCGTGCCATATGCGCCCGTGCCTCGGCATACCCGTCCTTCAACTCGACAGTGTAGGCTTCGGCCCGAAAGCCTGCCAGGTACTCGGGCTGATAAGGCTCCAGCGCCGGCAGGTCCCAGGGCTCCAGTGCGTCGGTGTAACGTTTCGGCAATGAGCGAGAGGCGAGCACAAGAACATCATCGAAAAACCGCGCCACGCGGCCCGATTTGGGAGACCAGCGCACCTTTGCGACCTGTTGCTGAACCCGCTTCCCATCGCGCATGACCGTTATGGTTTCATAATAGATCACACCCCGCTCACCGCGATATCGGGATTTGGTATCGGCATCGAACGTCCAGTAGGGCACGTAGATACCCTGCATCTTCCGCCCCTTGCGGGCGTATTTTTTCAGGCCATTCGGGGCGAACCACAGCCGGCCGAGCCAATCACCCATGGCCTTGTGGGCCGAACGTTCATCCAGCGCAAACGGCAATACCCCTTTGGGTTTGATGTGACGGTTCACGCCCGAATCCGTGACTACTGGCGTGGCGCAGAACGGGCATTCCGCCGCGTGCGTGGCGGGGTCGAATTCGACCTGTGCGGCACAGTTCGGGCAGGACAGAACTCGGGTTTCCTCAATCTCGCTGTCTGGCAGGCGATCTGCAATTGCCGCGTCAAAATCCAGCTCACGCAGGCTTGCGCCGCCCCACGGACCCGCACCAATCGACACCGAGTGCCCACAGTGATCGCAGGTCAACGTGCCGTCGCCGGGGTTGAACCGGTAATCAGCGCCACACTGATTGCATGGAAAGCGGTGTTCGTCTGTTTGTGTAACAGTGAGTTGCTCAGGATCGGTCATTGCCATTTCACCAGGGTTTACTGTCTCTTACAGGCGCGTGTTCAGTTGCTTTCCAAATGGTCTTAGAAATCAGATGCCGGAACGACCTGCGTTTGGTAGCTGCGTCTGGTGCCATTGCCGAACTCGACCTGCACCACAATTGTGCCTTCAGGATTGCCGAAAAGGTCAAGGCACGCGCCTGACCAATGATCAGCCGCAGCCAGACATATCCGGTTGCCTGACATCTCCGACACATAGGTCGACGTGCGAAGATCGGATAGCGCCCCAAATGACCGGTATTCAGCCCGGCCATTCTGGAATATCCGGAAACCGTCGCCTTTGGCATCGAACAAATCGGCGGCAGCCCCCGGATGAGCCTTGAAAAAACTCTGCCGCGCGGCGTCCACCATGAGCGGAGGAAGAGAGGGCGTGGCCGGTTCGCGGCCCGGTCCCGCACATCCGCTCAGCAAAGCGACGGCGATGAAGACTGGCGCAACACACCTGCCCATCGGGTTACGCACCCGGCGGCGGCGGCGGGAGAATGGTGAAAAGTTGCGCCAGTTCCTGCACATCACCGGCCTTTTTCCAGCCGTCCTGTCCGGCCGTCCAGACATGCGTGTCGCGGGTGATTTCGCCATCCGTGGCCATGCGGCCCATTTTGGCTTTGGAAAACGGTCCACTGACCTGTCCGTCCACCGCGATGTGCCAGACATGTTCCACGGGCGGCGGGGGCGGCGGTGCCACACGCGCCGTCGGTTGCGGAGCAGCGGGGGCGGACGCGCCCCAGGGGCCGCTCGGCTGACCCGCTGCCATGTTCGACATCTGCTGCGCCATCGCCATGCCGATTCCCATACCAAGACCTGCGCCCATACCGCCACCCTGACCGGGGTTGCTGGCCGCGGCGGTCATTGCCTCTGCCGCAGAATAATGGGTGAACTTGCCGAGATCTCCCGCCAGCCCCATCGATGTCCGCTTGTCCAGCGCAGCCTCGACCGCCGGAGGCAGCGAGATGTTTTCGATATAGAACTCGGGCATTTCCAGCCCGTAGCCATCCAGCACCGGCGACACCTCTGCTGCGATCAGCTTGCCCAGATCGGCGGTATTGGCCGCCATGTCTAGAACCGGAATGCCCGACCCGGCGATCACCCGGCTGAATTCCTGCACGATGATGTTGCGGATCTGAAAACTGATCTCGTCCATGGTGAATTCGCCATCAGTGCCGACGATTTCGACCAGGAATTTAGCGGGGTCCTTCACGCGGATCGTGTAGGTTCCATAGGCCCTGATCCGGGTCGGGCCAAATTCGGGATCGCGTAACATGATCGGGTTCTTGGTGCCCCATTTCAGGTCATTGAACCGGGTCGTGTTGACAAAATAGATCTCGGATTTGAACGGAGACTGAAAGCCATGGTCCCAATGCTGTAGCGTCGTCAGGATCGGCATGTTGTTGGTCTCAAGCATGTAAAGGCCCGGCGTGAACACATCCGCCAGTTGCCCCTCGTGGACAAAAACCGCTGCCTGACCTTCGCGCACCGTCAGCTTGGCGCCATACTTGATCTCGTGTCCTTCGCGCTCGAACCGCCAGACCATCGTATCCCGGGTGTCATCCACCCAATGAATGACGTCAATGAATTCGCCGGTCAGAAAATCGAAAATTCCCATCTGGGTTCTCCTGTCCTTGAGGTCAGAGCGACTGACCCATCAACTCACGTGAAATGATACGCACCACGGGCCTAGCATCTTCAACAGACACGCCAGGCTGCAGACGCGGATCGTATAGAATAGTCAGCAATTTCTCGTCATGGCTGGTCAGAAGCGCAAATTCGTCATCGTCGTTGAAAATCGACGGTCGCGCTGTGGGGCTGTCGTTGGACAGACCCAGGCCTTGGGCGATTTCCTCGTGAATGCAACTGCGCCGCACCAGATCAGGCAATTCGGACCGGATAAGCGTGACAGCACGTACGTATTTGTACGGTGATGTTCTTGTGGCCGAGGCCAGCACGAAACAGTCGAAGCTCGCGCGGGGATTGGCGATCAGATCCAGCGAGGCCTGACTGATATTCGGTATCAGCTGTTTCACGCGGGCGACGACGTATGCGCTGTCGTCCTTGCCGGCAAAGAAGACGTGAAAATTGGCCTTGCGACTGACGACCGACACAGGGTGCCCCGTCAGTTTCGCCAGACGTTCGGTGTAGCCTTGGACAAGTTCCGAATCCCGCTTGCGTGTTTCGGGCAGAACCGACGGCCCGAACTCGGTCTGGATGCGCACCGGCCCCGACCAGCGACTGAGCTGCCCATCGGTCTGTCCTGAACCAATCGCCACGGCGTGATCAGGGTATTCACTGTAAAACGCGATGGCTTCGAAATTGCGAGTCAGATCGTCGGCATCATAGGGAGTATCCGGGCCGCCACCGTCCACACGAAGCAATCCGCGTGTCAGCAGATCGCGCTCGACCCGCTGATAGAAACGGGCCAGATCCTGACTGGCCGCAGACGGGGGAACATAGGCATTGGGCTGCGGCGCCGGTTCGGCCGGGCGAGCCTCGGGAACAAGTGAGGTCGTCAGCGATTCGTCGCAATTGGCCAGAGCCAACAGCGAAACAAGTCCCAGCAGGACCTTGAGACATTTCAACGGACGCACGCCCCGACCCGCCTCAGCCCGATACAGCGGTTCCGGCATTGTCGCCGATGCCATCCTTTCGGGCCTTGGCCGCCGCCAGAGTGTCACGCAGTTCAGCCTCCATCTTTTTCAGCTCTTCTTCGGCGGCAGCGCGTTTGGCTTTGCCCTCATCGGCGATGGCAAGGCTTTCGTTGATCGTGCCGATCAGGTCTGCATTGGCCTTTTTGACGGCCTCAATGTCAAAGACACCGCGTTCCATTTCCTCGCGGATCATCTTGTTGGACTGGCGCAGATTGGCCGCGTTCGAGGTCAGCAATTCGTTGGTCAGGTCGTTGGCTTCGCGCACGGCCGAGGCAGCCTCGGCGCTGCGCTGGATCGTGACGGCCTGCGCAAGCTGCGTCTCCCACAGCGGGACTGTGTTGACCAAGGTCGAGTTGATCTTGGTCACCAGCGACTTGTCATTTTCCTGAACCAGACGGATCGACGGCAGCGACTGCATTGTCACCTGCCGGGTCAGCTTCAGGTCGTGAACGCGGCGTTCCAGATCATCGCGCGCGGCGCGCAGATCGCGCAGCTCCTGCGCTTCCATTACCTGTTCGCCCTCAGCGGCGGCCTGAACCTCGGCCTCTTTTTCCGGGATGTCGTGGCTGTCCAGTTCGGTCAGCTTTTCCTCGCCCGCCGCGATGTAAAGCGCCAGTTCGTCATAAAAGCCCAGCGTCTTTTCGTATAGCAAATCCAGCGACTTGATGTCCTTGAGCAGGGTGTGTTCATGCCCCAGAAGATCGTCGGTGATCTTGTCGATCTGGCCTTGCACATCTTCGAACTGCGCTGTGAATTTGGCAAAGGGCGCGGCCTTACCCAGCAATTTCTCCCACCAGCTACGTTCGCGGCGTACGTCCAGCTCATTGACCGAGAACCCGCGGATCGTGGTCACGATATCGCGCAGGCTGTCGCCAGCGGGGCCAACATCCTTGTTGCGTACGTCCGCAAGCATGGCTTGGCTGATCTCCTGCAACTCGGCCTGTGCCGACGAACCAAAGGACACGATCGAATTGGTATTGCCCATGTCGATCTCTTCCATCCGTTTGCGAATTTCCGCGCCGACAGGTTCATCGGCCTCTTCCAGCGGGACAATATCGGCCTTGGGTTCGGGCAGGGCCACGGCAGTCACTTCCTGAACAATCGTTTCAGCTTCAACGGCCTTTTTCTTGATCTCATCGGACATGGGGATATTCCTCGCTCAAATAATGGCCGGTCAGTCCAACCGGACGCCTTCGCGCTGCAGCCTTTCGCGCAGCACTTCAATTTCAACCGTCAGATCACTTCGGTCATCCAATAGCATCTTGCGGGTGCGCGCGGCGAAATTCTGTTCCAGATCATCCAGCAACGATGAATAATCTGACAAGGCTTGCGCATCGCGGGTGCGCGCGTAGACATCTGCAAACTTGATCGTCGCATCGCGGGCACCTTGCAGATAAACCGTCAGGTATTTGCGGGCACCGGCCAGATCGCGCGGGTCTTCCTCGACTGTGCGGAAAAGATCGCGGGCGGTGTCCTGAAAGCGTTCAACCCGGGCTTCGACAGTACGGTCCCTGGCACGTTTGATTGCGTCGGTCATCTCGGACAGGTGGGCTTCGGCGTCTTCCACCACACGTGCGACGCGATCCTGTTGAAAGGTGTCTATACCTTCCATGCCCTTGTCTTTCATCGGATCAAGGCCAAACGAGACCGAGTGCAGAACTGCCGCCGCTGCGCCAAACAGAACAGGCGCCAGCAGACTGACCTGCGACACCGCCTCGGCATCCAGATACTCGGTCCGGTACGAGGCAAGCGCCACACCCAACCCGGTCAGAATGCTGGCGAAAATCTTGCGTGGAAAGGCGGGGCGGCGGGCTGTGCGACGGGCGTTGTAGGCCCCTTCGGCGCGCAGGCCTTCGCGCAGCAGAAACGCAGCTGCTGTCAGCAGACCGGCAGCTACAAGACCCATCGTCATGCCAATGGCGCCGTCGTTCAGAGACAGGAACACCAGTGGAATTGCCGGAATGAAAAGAACATTCGCCCGTGCGCCCGCAGGTTCGACCCGCGCGCTGTCAAATTGTCCGCGCTTAGGCTGATCCGAAGGTGTCGTATCACCCTGGGGGCTGTATTTTCCGCCGTACTTTTTGGCCATGCGCCTATAGCCCTCCCAGCAGGCCGGTGCATACTCCAAACAACAGCACCAGCAGTGCCGCGTAGGCCAGTTTTTGCACTCCGCTTCCGGACATGGCACCCCCAAGGACTTCCGCGTTCACAGAAAATTTAGTGTATGCGCGGGCTTGGCGCTAGGGGGAAGGTTGTGTGACTGGCGTCACTTGCGAGTTTTCTTGCCGACCGGGGGACGTTTTCGCTGTGGGCGTGTGGTCCGTTTAGCGGTGCCATCGGGTTTTTCGCCGCCTTTCAGCCCCAGCTGATCCCGCATCACGCGGCGGCGCACTTCTTCGACCTCGCCGGGCTTCAGGTCGCCCAACTGGAATGGTCCATACGAGACCCGGAGCAGGCGGTTCACCGCATACCCGATATCCTCGATTGCGCGGCGAATCTCGCGGTTCTTGCCTTCGCGCAGGCCGATCGTCAGCCAGGCGTTCGCCCCTTGTTGTCGGTCCAGGGAAACGGTCATCGGCTGAAACCGTTCCCCGTCGATCACCAGCCCCTTGCGCAGCGGCTCGAAGTCTTCATCTTTCGGCCGGCCGTTTACCCGGACGCGGTATTTGCGCAGCCAACCGGTCGAAGGCAGCTCCAGCTTGCGCTTGATGCCACCGTCATTGGTCAGCAGCAGCAACCCCTCGGAATTGAGGTCAAGCCGCCCGACGCTCATGACCCGGGGCATGTCCTCGGGCAGTTTGTCAAAAATCGTCGCGCGGCCCTTTTCGTCGCGTGTGGTTGTCACCAGCCCAGAAGGTTTGTGATACAGCCAAAGGCGCGAGGGTTCGGGTTCGGACACCGGCTTGCCATCGACCACAATTCTGTCTTTCGAGGTGACATTCAGCGCCGGGCTGTCGATCACTTTGCCATTCACGGCCACGCGACCTGCTTCGATCATGCGTTCAGCCTCGCGGCGCGAGGCGACGCCCGCGCGCGCAAGGACCTTGGCGATCCGGTCGCCGGGAGGAGGGGTGTTGCTCATGGATCCGGCCATAACCTATCCCGCCCGCTTGCGAAAGGCAGGTTTCTGATGCAGTTAGAGATATGGAATTCAGATCGCATATGAGCACGGCGCTGGAACAGGCCAGATTGGCAGGCGAACGCGGAGAGGTTCCGGTCGGTGCGGTTATCATCGCGCCCGACGGTCGGATTGTTGCGACCGCAGGCAACCGGACGCGCGAGTTGAATGATCCGACCGCCCATGCCGAGATTCTGGCCCTACGCGCTGCCTGCGCCGATGCTGGGTCCGAGCGACTACCGGATCATGACCTTTATGTCACGCTGGAGCCGTGTGCGATGTGCGCTGCCGCTTTGGCCGCCGCGCGCATCCGGCGTGTTTATTACGGGGCTGCCGATCCGAAATCGGGCGGTGTGGCACATGGCGCACGGGTCTTTACCCACCCGCAGACGCATCACAAGCCGGATGTTTATGATGGTATCGCAGCCAAAGAATGCGAAACCCTGCTGCTTGAGTTCTTTGCCGATAAGCGGGCCGGCAAGTGACCTTATCCTGACGTGGTTTGAAAGGGTCTAGGTCCAGTCCAAACGGTAGACTGTCTGTTGCCCGCCGAACCCTTTTAGCTGAACTGGTTTTGGGGCACTGAACTTCAATCCGGCGGTGTTCCCCACCAGCAGCCTTGTCACGTCAGTCACGTGAATTTCGTATGGCCCGCTGACATTCGTAACCCGCGCCGCCTTGTTTACGACGGACCCAAAGAAATCTTCGTCTTTGTGGATGACGTCGCCGGTATGGATCCCAATCCGAAGGCCAAGCGCCGTGTCGACGTTGGCCGACCTGTTTTCCCGTTGGAAATTGACGGCCGCCTGAACCGCGTCATGGACGGACGAAAAAATCGACATGGTTCCGTCTCCGAGCGATTTGACCAGACGCCCCTGATGCGCATGGATCACTTTCTCTGCCAGATCAAAGTGATCCGATATGACTTTGATCCACTCCTGATCGCCCAGTCGCCGTGTGATTTCGGATGATCCGGCAATGTCTGTGAACATGACCGAGGCGGTGCCCTCGCTCTGTTCCTGCGTGAACTCGCGCCGTGCCGCTTCGATCAACGCATTCAGGGCCTCATGTTCGATCCCGATCTTTTCCATGTTAGAGGTCGGATTGGAGACATGCATCTGCACCATTTTCCAGACGCCGTTTTCCAGATGGAGAACAAAGGTAAATCGATGCAACGCGGCCTTGCCGTTCGTGGCAAAGGTCATCGTCGCTTCACAATGCGCCCAACCGGCGTTTCCACACTCGAAGGCTTCCAGCGAATGTTCCTGCCAGGCATAGTCGGGAATTTCATTCGTATGATCGGCGAAACCCTGTCGGAACACCTGCCCGGACCAGGATTCTTCATCCGCCGATCCCTGATATCTCAGGTGTTCCGAAGTTGAGAGCATGTTCTCCAAAACCGCGCGGTCCCTGTCTTGCACGGCCTTGTTCCATCGCCGCACAACCGCGATCAATTCTGGTGAAGGAGAAACCTCGCCGCTCACATCGGACCTATAGTGTGATCGCCTGCATCACTTCAGGCTCGATCACATCGACGCCGGGCAGGCCGTCTTTCAGATCCTGCGCAGATTGCTCAAGGATCGGGAAGGTTTTGTAGTGGCAGGGTATCACGGTCCGAAAATTGAAATAGCGCTTGGACGCATAAGCCGCGCCTTTCATGTCCATGGTGAAATGGCCGCCCGCGGACAGAATGCCGATATCCGGTTTGTAATAGTCGCCCATCCAGTCCATGTCGGCCATGATATCAGTGTCACCAGAGACATACAGCGTTTTGCCCTCGGTGACGATCATGAACCCGACCTCGGTGCCGCCGGTGCGCAGCCCCTCCGGCGTCGAAAAGGTTGAACTGTGCGACGCAGGTACCATCGAAACCTTGACGCCGTTCAGGTCGACCGTGCCGCCTTTGTTGAACCCGACCGTTTCGATGCCTTCAGTTTCGCCCCAAAAACCCATCAGATCGTATTGGCCGACAACCGGCACGCCCAGGCGCTTCGCCAAGGGAAGGATATCGACCACATGGTCGAAATGGGTATGTGTCAGCAGGATATGCGTGGCCCCTTCGATCGCCGCGTCATGCTGAGTTTCGGGCAGGACGGGGTTACCGCTCAGCCAGGGATCGATCAGCAAGACCTGACCGCCGGTTTCGATGCGGAAACTGCCGTGACCCAACCAGATGATATTCATGAAAATCCTCCCATTCAGACTGTTGGCCTCAGCCTAGCATCGGCTATGTAAAAATCCATGGACTGGATGCAGGAAATCGATGGCTATTGCGAACGACTGTCGCCCGCGTATTGGGCTGAACCGGTCAATGCGCTGACCAATGCGGCCTTCCTGGTTGCTGCATGGGTAATGTGGCGCCGGGTACGAGGGCAGGGTATGCCCTTGGCGATGGTGCTGGTCGCAGTGCTTGCCCTGATCGGAGTGGGCAGTTTTCTGTTTCACACTCATGCACAGGTTTGGGCGGCTATTGCCGATACAACGCCCATCCTGCTGTTCATTCTGGTCTACATCTATGCGGTAAACCGCGACATCTGGCGGATGTCTCCGGTATGGGCGCTGGTCGGCACCGTGCTTTTCATCCCTTATGCGGCTGCGACAATCCCGCTGTTTCGGTTTGTGCCGGGTCTTGGCGGGTCCGCTGCCTACGCGCCGGTCCCGTTGCTGATCCTGATCTATGCTGCATTGTTGCGGTTAAAAAAACCTGTTCTGGCGCGCGGCATGGCCGCCGGGGCAGTACTGCTGATCCTGTCCATCACGTTCCGCGCGCTTGATCCGGCCCTGTGTGCCCAATTCCCGATGGGCACACACTTTATGTGGCATCTGTTGAACGCAACGATGCTGGGTTGGATGATCGAAGTCTACAGAAAGGACCTGGCCGAAAATCAGGTCTGATCGGCGCGAAAAGCATCTGCCAGATGATCGGGCAGGTCGAATTCCCGCAACACCCGCGCGCGCCCTTCGCCAGACATCTTTCGGGCCGTTTTCTCGACAATGCTTTGAATCTTCTCGGCCGAGTGTTTTGCAGCAAAGGGCTGGAAGTACCATTTGAGAAAGACGAAACAGATCACGTCTTCCAGGGCCTGCACTTCGGCATCGCGTTTGATGCCTTGCTTGCGCAGCATCCGGCCCGCGGCATCGATCTGATCGGTGCCATAGCCTTCCATTTCCATCAGGCCCATGACGACTTCGGCATGGTGAACGCCCTGCGCCTTGCGCCAAGCCAGATAACCGGCCCGCCCTTCGGGGTATTCGCTGCGCGCCAGTTTCCAGCGTTCCACGTGCTGACCGCGTGCCGCAATCTGCAGCGCGTCAGAGGCGTCGGGGAACAGCCGCGCAAGCTCCTCGCTCATCCGCTTGCCATAAAGCAGGGCCTCCGGCTCTCCGCCATCCTGGTTGGGGTCTTGTATGTTGACTGCGTCGATTGCGTCCAGGACGGCTTGTTTTTGTGCGCTCATGTATGGCTCCATAGTCTGGCAAGTCTGCACCTGCCGGATCTCCCGGCGGGTCCTTTCGCCCTATGGTAGCGGCTTGTCGCAGGGTCCGCAGCATGCAATTGCAGCAACGCCGGATCAGTCGCGGCATATCTGATCCGGCGCTTCCTTCTATTTAGTTCCCGCGAATTGTGGTGTCCTTGGTGACCGGCTGGGCAACCGGTTCGGGGAAGGTCAGGGTGCGGGTCAACGGGTTGAAATCAAAGCCCGAAGCCATTGCTGGTGCAATGGCGGCAGTTGCGGACAAAACGAAGGCGGTGATGAAGGTTTTCATGATCTTTCTCCGGGTTTTGTGCTGTTGCACATGTTAGAAAGTGAACAGCGCAGTTCAGTATTTCAAGATGCAAAGTGAACCGTGTAGTTCACTTTTTTGCATATGAGATATTCAGAATTGAATGGGGTGCTTCGGACCTGCCATGATCACCTTCGATCATCCGCCGAGTCTGTTGGTCTTGCGACCGGTGCGGCAGACGGGTAAATGCCCCCTAACGCATATGAGGTTTTCCGATGTCGATTGACCAAAGCACCGCCGCCAAGGTGGCCAAACTGGCCCGGATCAAGGTCGAGGATGATGCGCTGCCCGCGCTGGCGTCCGAGTTCAACACCATTCTTGGGTTCATCGAGCAACTCAACGAAGTGGATGTCGAAGGCGTCGAGCCGATGGTCTCGGTCGAGCCGATGCGCCTGAAACGTCGCGAGGATGTGGTCACTGACGGAAACCAGCAGGACAAGGTTCTAGCCAATGCCCCCGACGCCCGCGAAGGCTTTTTCGCAGTCCCCAAAGTGGTGGAGTAAGACATGAGCGATCTGAACAAACTGGGCCTGGCCGAAGCCCGAGACGCGCTGCGCAAGGGTGACGTGACCTCAGTCGAGCTGACCGAAGCCTGCCTGAAAGCAATCGATCAGGCAGATGCTTTGAATGCTTTTGTCCACAAGACGCCCGAGATTGCACTGGAGCGCGCCAAGGCGGCAGATGAGCGGATCAAGGGCGGCGACGCACCGTCGATGTGTGGCCTGCCGATTGGCATCAAGGATCTGTTCTGCACCAAGGGTGTGCCCTCGCAGGCGGCCTCGAAGATTCTGGAAGGTTTCAAGCCGGAATACGAATCCACCGTTTCGCAGCAACTGGCCGATGCGGGCGCGGTTATGCTGGGCAAGCTGAACATGGACGAGTTCGCCATGGGCAGCAGTAACGAAACCTCTGTATATGGCAACGCGGTCAGCCCCTGGCGCCGTGGCAATGACGACGCGCAACTGACACCAGGCGGTTCATCCGGTGGGTCGGCTTCGGCCGTGTCTGCCGACCTTTGCCTAGCGGCAACCGGTACCGATACCGGCGGTTCGATCCGTCAGCCTGCCGCCTTCACCGGCATCACCGGCATCAAGCCGACCTATGGTCGTTGCTCGCGCTGGGGTATCGTCGCCTTTGCCTCTTCGTTGGATCAGGCTGGTCCGATGACCAAGAACGTGCGCGATGCTGCGATCATGCTCGAGGCGATGTGCGGTCACGATCCCAAGGACTCGACCAGTGCCGAACTGGCGGTGCCGAACTTTGAGGCGATGCTGACCGGCGACATCAAGGGCAAAAAAATCGGTATCCCCAAAGAATACCGCATGGATGGAATGCCTGCTGAGATTGAAAAGCTTTGGGCCGAAGGGGCCGAGATGCTGAAAGCAGCGGGTGCCGAGATTGTCGATATTTCGCTGCCGCATACTAAATACGCGTTGCCCGCGTATTACGTGATCGCACCGGCCGAGGCGTCCTCGAACCTTGCGCGTTATGACGGTGTGCGTTATGGCCGCCGCGCGCAACTGGCGCAGGGTGACGGCATCACCGAGATGTACGAAAAGACCCGCGCCGAGGGTTTCGGACATGAGGTGCAGCGCCGTGTCATGATTGGTACTTATGTGCTGTCAGCCGGTTTCTATGACGCCTACTACAACCGCGCTCGCCGCGTTCGGACCCTGATCAAGAAAGATTTCGAGGACGCGTTTGCCGCCGGAATCGATGCGATTCTGACACCTGCGACACCGTCGGCCTCCTTTGGTCTGGGCGAGATGACCGAAGCCGACCCTGTTCAAATGTATTTGAACGACGTGTTCACAGTGACGGTGAATCTGGCCGGTCTGCCCGGTATTTCGGTGCCTGCGGGTCTGGATTCACAAGGTCTGCCCCTTGGCCTGCAACTGATCGGACGTCCGTGGGACGAAGGCGATCTGCTCAACACCGCCTATGCGCTGGAAAACGCGGCCGGTTTCGTGGCCAAGCCGGGGAAATGGTGGTAAGCCTCTGGCAACCAGAGCAGCAGACACGGAGCAGTCACATGCGCTTTTTGCTTCTGATCCCCGCCATCGGCGTGGTGGCGGCTTGCACCGACGTGGCACCAGTGGCCAACACGGGATTCAACACGCCTGATTACCAGGCGCAACGCGAGGCTGAACTGGCCGGGCAGGGACTGGGCGGTAATCCGTTGCTTGGCCCGGTGGACGTGTCCGCACAACCGCTTGGCGCTCCGGGTGCGGTGACACCCGTGGCGACCGGGGCCAATGCGGACATCGCTTCTCAGACAGCCGCCGCCTTGGCCAGCACTTCTCCGCAGGGCGCATCCACTCCGATCCCGGTGTCCAATGCACAGGGAATTTCCGACGAACAGGATTTTGCGGCCGTATCCAACCGCCGCAGCATCGAATCCGACGCCGCCCTGATCGAACAGAACCGCCAGACATACGAGGTGGTCGCACCAACCGCCGTACCGCAGCGCGGGTCGGACGGACAGCCCAACATCGTTCAATATGCTCTGAACACGTCGAACCCCGTGGGGACCCAGCTTTACAGCCGCGCCGGGTTCAACCTGCAGGCTAAGGCGCAGCGCAACTGCGCGAAATATCCTTCCCCGGATCAGGCACAGATCGATTTTCTGTCAAATGGCGGCCCGCAGCGGGATCGTCAGGGGCTTGACCCGGACGGTGACGGCTATGCTTGCAACTGGGACCCAAGCCCGTTCCGCAGTGCCGTCAGCAACTGATCCCCTGACGCCGATCTGGCACCGGTCCCCCAATTTCGGACCGCGCCGCGACGGGTTGAAGCCGTCTTTGGTTTTACTCCACTACACAGCGATGGACAGCGCGCAGGCGGCCTTGGAACGTCTGTGCGATCCGCAGGCCGAAGTCTCCGCACATTACCTGATCGGAAATGATGGCACCCTCTGGCAAATGGTGCCCGAGGAAGACCGCGCATGGCATGCCGGGGCAGGGGAGTGGCTCGGTCAAAGCGATATCAACTCGCGCTCGATCGGGGTCGAGCTGGACAATACAGGCTTTCATCCCTTTTCGCACCTTCAGATGAATGTGCTGGAACACCTGTTACCCCAAATCATGACGCGCTGGTCGATCCCGCCGCAAGGCGTGATCGGGCATTCCGACATGGCACCGGGCCGCAAATCAGACCCCGGCCCCCGCTTTGACTGGCCTCGGCTTGAACGTCAGGGGCTTGCGGCGCGGCGAGGGCAGGGAAGATGCCCTCTGAACGCGTTGACACAAGAGTTCCGCACCAAGGCCCGCCTGGCAGGCTATACCGCTGACACGGATGACGAAACACTCCTCACCGCCGTTCGGCTCAGATACCGCCCCTGGGCTAAAGGTCCGCTCACACCCGCTGACCTTGCGCCGATCAGCTGAGCAACCCTCAAACAAATCCGGGCTTCATCTGGCCAAAAATATCACGGGGTTGAATTGGCCGCAGGCCAAGAAGGGGCTGGCCCCTTCGCACCCTGTCCACTCTTGACGTCACCGCCCCCAAGGCATACCCAACGCCAGCGCGGAGGGCCGGATGGCCGCTGGGGTGCAAGCCCGAGAGGAAAGTCCGGACTCCACAAGGCAACGGTGCCGGGTAACGCCCGGGCGGGGCAACCCGACGGAAAGCGCCACAGAAAACAAACCGCCTTGCTTGCAGGGTAAGGATGAAACGGTGGGGTAAGAGCCCACCGCGCCGCTGGCAACAGCGGCGGCACGGCAAGCCCCACCGGGAGCAATGCCAAATAGGGTCCCCGCGCGGGCCGGTCGGCGCAAGCCGATACCGCCGCTAAGCGCGTCTTGGCCGAGAGGGACCGGGTTGGCAGCTTGAGCCGCTCAGCAATGTGCGGCCTAGAGGAATGGTCATCGAAGGGGGCAACCCCGGAACAAGATCCGGCTTACAGGCCCTCCGCGCGTATCCTCTTACCCTCCGGGCGGTGTGTAGGCACCGGTCAGGGCCGCCGCTTTTTCCGTGATGGCAACAAAATCCTCTGCCGTCCACGCGCGGACCGTCTCTATCTTGTCGACGGCGCCCGATGCGCCGACGGCCATTCCGACCGCAACTGCGTCGGTGCCGTCAGGTGCCTCACTGATCACAACCACATCATTCGATCCGGTGGTCATATAGAATGCCAGCAGCTTGCCGCCCACCTTGTCAAGCAGGGCTTTGACCGGCGCGGTGCGGTCTGATGGCTTTTGCAGCATTCCCTTGATGCCGGATTGGGAATAGGTGGCGTAAGTTATGAATAAAGGCATTTTCTCCTCCTGGGATCAATGTGACGGAACCCTGAATTCGGCCGGTTCCCTGGCCGTTTGAGAGCCTAGGTGCCGGAAGTTATCGCGCTTGCCAGCACCCAGGCACCTGTTGCAATCAACCCGATGCCCGTCGCCGGGATCAGCCAGCGGGCTCGGGGCAGAAGTTTTTCCAGCGCAACGTAAATTGCGATGGCGACAATCCAGTAGAGGTTCATGATGCCGCCGACGAACAGCAAGAGCATCAATGCCCAGCAGCAGCCCAGACAAAATGTCCCGTGAATGACGCCCATGCTGAACGCACCCGATGCGCCGGGCCGATTGTGTTCGGCTAGAAACCGGGCGGGGCTTTGGCAATGTCGCAAACAAGCGGATTTGAGCGATGAAAGCTGATAGAGGCCAGCCGCAATCAGGACACAGCCTGCAAATGCCTTTGACCGGACGGTCATCATGGGGCCATCAGACAGGCCGACATGCTCAAGACCCCATTGCGCCAGTGTCGCAAGCAGGCTGAAGCCCCCCCAGGCGATCAGGTATCCTGCGAGGAACAGCAAGCTGAGGCGGGCCGCATTGGCCTTGTCAGCGCCGACACGTTTGAGGGCCAGAAACAACAGGACAACAGGGGCCGCGCTGGGGGTCATCATGGCGATCATCATGACCCACCACATCAAAAAGATGAGCAGCGCGTAGGGCAGGCTCCATGGCCGGTCGACCGGCATCTGCATGGGCTCGCCGATTGGCCGGGCCATCCTTGTCATTTCGACGGCAGACATGTTCATGCCGATCCCGGTAATCGTGTACCATGAGGCCCCGAGAACGATCACCAAGACACTGACCAGAACGATCAGCCTGTCCTGCCTCAGCAACCGCTCAGCGACAGCCACGGGCGGTGCGTCAGAGTTTCGTGTCATGCGACGCCCCTGTTAAGCGCCCAAAACACCGTGGCCGGAAATGTTGAGATGCGCCAAGTGCGCGTGGGTGGCATCAAATGTCAGGCTTATGGCACCCCCGGATGTTCTCGTCGTACCTGCGGCGGATTCCGCGTGGCGGTACTCGAACCCGTTCGGCAGCTGGATGGATGCGCGGTGCGGCGCTCCAGATACGATATGCGGGATCGGGTTGACCTCGACGTCGAAGATACCGTGGACCTTCGCGAACCCCTTGCGTTCCTCGCGATCCCAGTCCAGCTCGATCGGAAGGTACAGAGTTTCGTGTTTCTGCGGGGCCATGGCGCTGTAGACGTACCACATGGTGGCCATTTCATCGGTGTCCTCGCCGGTCATGATCGCTTGCAGGGCCGCCCGCTGATCGGGACTGGCGCTTTCGTCGATGATAAGCTGCATCTGACCGCCGCCTTCGTGGATCGGTCCGGGCCAGTAATAGACGCCGGCAGCGCGCAAGCCCGCCAGATCGGTATCGCCATATTTGCCAGCTTCAATGTCAAAGACGACAACCGCTTCGCAGTTCCCATGTGTCGGAAGTACGCTGAACTGGCAAGGACAACCGAAATTGCAGTTACAATTGGCCAGCTCTTCCCCCTGAATAGTCCATTCTGTCATGATAGCCCCCCAGAAAAACATGCCTTAAAACTCTGCTGACAGAGGTTTCGCCTGTTTTCAGTGCCTCAAGCGTTAAGCGCTTAGATGGCTTCTTGGGTCAGTGAAGTGGCGGCACGGTATCACGAATTCGTGATCCGGGCAATTGAAGCTCCGCATGTGCGGGAAAGCGCCAGTTTAATGATGGAAATGCACGAGCGCGTACATGGTTTTTCGTTTTCGTATAGTCTTGTGTTTGCTGAGTTTTCAGTCCGCAACAGTCCAGCCGTTGTCCGGCGAATTCCGAAAGCCGGGTTAAAGGACGTCTGAGTAGGTGCGGTGAGGAGTAATTTTTGAATCGGGAGGACGATTATGAGTTTCATGAAAGCACTTGCCTCGGTGGCCGTAGGGTTTGCTGCCGCGAAAGGACTGGAGAAATACAAGCAGATGGGCGGCATGGCTGGCCTGCAGGATGCAATGCAGGGTGCGGGGGGCGGATTTGGCATGGACCAGCTTGGCAAGATGGCCGAGCAGTTCGGCATGCCCGGTGGGGCCGCCGGACTTCAGGAGATGATCGGCAAGCTGGGTATGGTCAACCCGGCAGGTGCCGCCGGGCTGGGCGGTCTGATGAACGCCATGCAAGGCGCGGCAAGGTCGGGCAGCCAGCAAACGGCGGACATGATGGATACCGTGTTCCGGGGAACACCCGGTGGCGCCGTCATGGAGGAGCAGGCCAAGCTGATGCTGCGGGCGATGATCCAGGCGGCCAAGGCGGATGGTGAACTGGACACCCATGAAAAAGAAACAATTCTGGGAGAGTTGGGGGACGACATCAGCGATGAGGAGCGAGCCTTCGTTCAAGAACAACTGAACGCGCCGATTGATGTCATGGGCTTGGCGGCCGCTGCGGGCGGACCTTTGAAAACACAGATATACGCCACGTCTCTGGCTGCGATTCGCCTGGATAACGCGCGTGAGGCGTCATACCTGCGTCAGCTGGCAACCGCATTGGGGCTGTCGGACGCGGAATGTAATCAGATTCATACCTATATGGGGGCACCGACACTTCCTGCATAAGGCCATCCCACCTTCTGCTGCCTCGATGCGCGCGATAGCCCTTGACATGGGCTGTGCAGCGCGTAAAAGCGCACGCTCATAGGAATTCAACCGAAAGGCCCCTGCCTTTTCGGACGCAGGAGATAACCATGGCGAAGCCGACGACAATCAAGATCCGTCTGAACTCGACCGCGGGCACGGGCCACTTCTACGTGACCAAGAAAAACGCTCGCACCATGACCGAGAAGATGACCATTCGTAAATACGACCCGGTCGCTCGCAAGCATGTCGAGTACAAGGAAGGCAAGATCAAGTAATCTGCCTGTCCATCCGGACACAGTTAAAGGGTTCTGCGAAGCAGGACCCTTTTTTGTTTTTCAACGTTTCACAAGCGCGTTTGTGCTTTCCCATGCACGTCCATGGCCGTTGCAGCAGAGCATCAGCATATGGCCCAATCGCATCCCCGGCGTCTTGCTTTTCGTGGCGACCTGCCGCTACGGTTGAGCAAACCGCCACAAAACGTTGAGCGCCATGAAAAAAATCTTGTTATCTTCGACCCTCGTTCTGAGCCTGTCGGCCTGTGAGGACCCGTTCAACCGCCAGGGCGTTGGTTTTACCGGCATTGATGGTGAACCGCGCACGGTCTCGGAAGTCGAAGGCGCAGTTGCATTTGCACCGCCAGCGACCAATGTACCTGCGGAACTCGCGAAAATTCCGACCGTTTCGGTCGTCTCGGATGAGACTGAATTGTCAAAAATCGCCGGTGTGGCGATTGCCAATGGCGGACAATCCGATGTCAGCGCCGTTCAATTGTCCAATCAGGGCAACAACCTGTACCTGAGCACTGTCAGCGTAAACGGCACGCTTTTCGGGGTTCTGCGCACCGCCAGCAACGGTGGAAAAGTGGACAGTTCCACCGGAGCGGCGTTTGGCGCCAACACGGAACGGTTCACCGGGTGCCTGCCAGCTGGCGAAGTGTACCGGAAAGGGTCTGACAGTCGCAGCTCCGGTTTTGCGGTGCCTCTGAACTGTAGCTGATACTCGGGCTGACAGCGAATTTGATTGGGCCCCACCTTTTCGGTGGGGCTTTTTCATTGAGGGCTAGGGTCACGCCATTCCATTATGGTCAGAGAATGGTTCGGCCCGGAATGGGCCATAAGGGCCTGGGACGGGGCGTTGAAACTGGCGACCGAGGCCGTGAGAACGCTTCCGCCAACCAGCCTCAGCCGCGATTTGACGGTTTCCAGCAGCGCGGTGCCGATGCCACGGCGGCGCGCGGCCCTGTCGACGCTGATCTGGTGGAGCACAGCGCGGGTATCAACCGGGTGAAAGGGTGACGCGGGGCGCCGGGAAATCTCAAAAATGGCATAACCCAGCAGCTTGTCGCGTTCGAAAAAACCGACAGTGAACAGGTTGGGCTGCATGAGCCGGGATTGGATGTAGTCGGTCAGCTCGGCATCCGGCGGCAGCGCTGCGTATCTTTCAGGCTGATGTTCCAGATGCAGGTCATGAACCTGGTGTAGCAAGGGTAAAATCAGATGGGCCTGATCTGGCCGGATATCCTGGATCGTCATTGGTTTTCTTTCCGCAAAAAAAGGGCGGGTCTTTCGGACCCGCCCTTTCGATTTGGATTGTGCGTCGCGTTATTCGCGGTTGCCAAACAGCTGCAGCAGGAACATGAACATGTTGATGAAGTCCAGATAGAGGCTCAGCGCGCCCATGATGGCGGCTTTGCCCAGCCATTCCTGATCATCCGAGTGGGCCATCTGCAGGTATGTGGCCTTGATGTTCTGCGTGTCATACGCGGTCAGACCGGCAAAGATCAGAACGCCGATGACCGAAATGGCGAAAGCCATGGCAGACGAGGCGATGAAGATGTTGACGATCGACGCCACGATCAGGCCGATCACGCCCATGATCAGGAACGTACCCATCGCCGAAAGATCTTTTTTGGTGGTGTAACCATACAGCGACAGGCCCGCGAAGGCGATCGCGGTGATCAGGAACACCTGAATGATCGACTGGCCGGTGAAGACCAGGAAAATCCAGCTGATCGATACACCCATGACAGCGGCAAACAGGTAGAACACCGTCTGTGCGCCGGCTGCGGACAGGCGATTGATCCCGGCGCTGAAGCCAAAGATGAAGGCCAGCGGGGCGAACATGATCACCCATTTGAGCGGCGAAGCGAACAGTGCGTATCCGAGCGACGTCAGATACTTGGTCTCGCTCAGCTGAGCTGCCGCGGCAGACGGATCAGTTGTGGTCGCAAGGCCGGCGATGGCCCATGCAGCCAGGAAAGTGATCAGCATGCCCACGGACATGGTGCCGTAGACTTTGTTCATGTGGGCGCGCAGGCCCTCGTCAATCTGGGCGGCGCGCGCACCGGTCGCCGTCCGGATCGTGTCAAATTGTGCCATTAAGGGTCTCCCTTTGCGATTCTGGTTCAGCCCGCAGTTGCAGACCGATTTCCCTGCAAATATCGGAGAGTGAGGCACATGTTTCAAGAGTTTTACGCCCAAAACCTGCTAAAACACTCGACAAATCTGACGGCATTGTTTCAGTTGCCGCCAGATCGCGATGCTTGGCCGGTCAATACAGGCGTTTGTGCCAGTTTTCGGGAGCATCCCAGAACGGGCGGGCTGCTTCGCGACTGGCCTCGGTGTGTGTCACGCCGATGTCTTTCAGTGCGTTGCCATCCAGCTTGGCAAGGTCACGACGCTGCCGGGCAAGGCCAAGAAGATCCCGCAATCTGTAGCCTTTCGATGGCTGTTTGCATACGTGCTCGTGTGATGCTGCAATTTGGGTCATAACGGTTGTCCTTTCCTTGCTCTGTGATGATTAATGCAGTTTGCATCAACTTCCTTGATTTATATGTATCACTGTGGCACATTTTAAAAATGAATGTTTTTGACGTGAACCATCAGGATTCGTGAAATGAGAAATTTGGACATCACCACTTTGCGGTCCTTCGTTGCCGTGGCCGATCAGGGCGGCGTCACACGCGCCGCCGGTTTTCTGCACCTGACGCAATCTGCGGTTTCGATGCAGCTCAAGCGGTTGGAGGAGCTTCTGGGCCTTGAGCTACTGGATCGCAGCGGCAGAACCATCGCTTTGACGGCGTCGGGCGAACAATTGCTGGCCTACGCGCGCCGCATGATCGCCCTGAACGACGAAGTGATCTCGAAACTCACCGATCAGGCTTTCGAAGGCGAAGTCGTGCTGGGCGTGCCGCATGACATTGTTTATCCGGCCATCCCGCGCGTGCTACAGCGTTTCAACGCAGATTTTCCGCGTGTCCGCGTCCAGCTGGTTTCGTCCTATTCGTTGCAACTCAAGGACATGTACAAGCGCGGCGAATGTGATCTGATACTGACGACCGAGGCCTCGGCGGCCGAAGGTGCAGAAACCGTGGCCGAGTTGCCGTTGCGCTGGATTGGAGCTTCTGGCGGGTCAGCGTGGCGCAAACGCCCGTTGCCTTTGGCGCTTGGGCGGCGCTGTTTGTTCCGGCCCCAGGTCATCGCGGCGCTGGACGCGGCGGGTATCCCCTGGGAATTGTCTGTCGAAACAGAAAACGACCGTACAATCGAAGCGACCGTCAGCGCCGATCTTGCCGTTCACGCAATGCTGGATGGAACGGAGGCCGCGCATCTGCAGCAGATCGACTCGGGTGGGGCATTGCCAGAGCTGCCTGCCCACATGATCAACCTTTACGGAGGAGATCCCGGTCGCGGCGCGGTGATCGAGGAGCTGGCGTCGCTGGTTCGTCAGAATTTTCGCATGGTGGGCGGCACCCCTTTGAAGGCGGTGGTCGGGTGACAGGCCTCAGATCGTGATGACGATCTTGCCGGTTGATTTCCGTTTTTTCAGCAAGCGCATGCCCTGTTCCACGTCCTTGAGGGGCAGGGTGTGGCTGATATGCGGCTTGATCCGGCCTTCGGCGTGCCAACGGAACAGCGTGTCAAAGCTGTCGCGCACGATCTGCGGCCTGAATTTCAGATACCCACCGATATAAAGCCCGATTACGGTCAGGTTCTTGACCAGAAGATGGTTGGCCGGAATTTGCGGAACCTCTCCACCCGCAAAGCCGATCGGTAGCAGTCGGCCTTCGGGGTTTGTGGCACGAAAGGCGGCTTTGAACACGTCGCCGCCAATCGCATCATAAACCACGTCCGCCCCACCCAGTTCCCTGACGCGGGCGCGCAGGTCTTCGGAGGCATCCACGAGATGATCCGCACCTGCCGCGCGGGCCACCGCAAGCTTTTCAGAACCACGGGCCTGCGCAATCACTGTCGCGCCCATCAGTTTGCCGATTTCGACGGCAGTCAGGCCGACGCCGCCCGCCGCGCCGGTGACCAAAAGGGTTTCGCCGGGTTGCAGGCGCGCACGATGATCCAACGCGATATGGCTGGTGCCGTATGCAATCTGAATGGCGGCAGCGTCCTCGAAGTTGATCTGATCGGGCAGGAGAATCGCCCTTTCGGCATCGAATACGCCAAACTCGGCCAATCCACCCTGACCTGAATAGACCGCAACACGGTCCCCGGGCTTCAGATGAGAGACATTGTTTCCAATTTCATCAACAATACCCGCGATCTCCATGCCCAACGTGAACGGAGTATCCGGCGTGTCCTGATACGTGCCGTTCTGCATAAGCAGATCCGCAAAATTCAATCCGCACGCTTTAATAGCGACCCGAACCTGGTCCTGCCCCGGCTTTGGGACGTTGATGTTGCAGAGCCGGGCTGTTGATTCTCCGGATTGAAGGCGAAAGGCCAGCATCGTCGCGCTCCTTGTTTTTCGCATAGGCCAGCGATGCGGGGGGAATGTCAATCAATTACCAGAGAGCGCGTGAATGATGTATGATAGGGCTTCGTTGATTGTGTCTGTTCGGGAAACAGAGCGCT
Organism: Ruegeria sp. N11; assembly: GCF_056531525.1. Lineage (NCBI taxonomy): Bacteria > Pseudomonadati > Pseudomonadota > Alphaproteobacteria > Rhodobacterales > Roseobacteraceae > Ruegeria > Ruegeria sp. N11. The sequence continues at coordinate 255,608 of NZ_JBQFLX010000001.1, read as the reverse complement.
CAAAACCGGCGGTTGTACAACCACAAACCATTATACGATGTTACTGATTCAACCTTCTTGAAAAAAAAGACAAAAGAGGTGATATTGAAATCTGGTGCTGTTTCGGGGGGAGCACATTCCTGAATTAGGGAATAGTTAACAGCGGCTCGCTAGGTTGGCGAACACGTTTGTTTTTTTGCGTAACCCCCGGCAGTTGTGTGTGTAGTAGAGGAGAATACCAATGACTCATCACGTCGATGTCCATGTGGGCAAACGCGTAAGGCATCGCCGCTGGCTGATTGGCATGACCCAGCAGCAGCTGGCCGAGCAGGTTGGTATCAAGTTTCAGCAAATCCAGAAATACGAAACCGGGGCCAACCGGATCAGCGCATCGCGCCTTTGGGACATCGCCGAAGCATTGGATGTGCCGGTCAGCTTTTTCTTTGAGGGTCTGGAAGAAACCCAGAAAGAAGATGCCGGGAAGAAATCGGTGCCTGCCGATCTGATGGGGGATAAGGAAGCTTTGGATCTGGTTCGCTCGTACTACGCGATCCCGGAAAACCAGCGCCGTCGTCTGTTCGAACTGGCGCGTGTTCTCAGTGACGTCGCCTGATCAGCAGGCTTGACTTCGGAACGCGCTGACCGCACGGGTTGCGCATGTATCAAAGTTCAGCAACCGATCTGGAAATCGCCGGGGAAATGGCCGATGCGGCGCGCGCGGCCATACTTCCTTACTTCCGGCAGTCCGATCTTGAAACGTCCAACAAACTGGCTGATGGGTTTGACCCCGTAACAATCGCTGACCGCGAGGCGGAAAAGGCGATGCGGGCAGTTCTGGCGCGGCGCTGCCCTCAGGATGGTATTTTCGGCGAGGAATTCGGCCATGTCGATGGCACCAGCGGGCGGACCTGGGTTCTTGATCCGATCGATGGTACGCGAGGGTTCATCAGCGGTACCCCGACATGGGGCGTTCTGATTGCTTTGAGCACGCAGGACGGGCCGATCCTGGGTGTGATTGACCAGCCTTACATTGGTGAGCGGTTCGTGGGGTCCGCACATTCGGCACAGGTCACAGGCCCGACAGGCACCCGGAAGCTCAGGACCCGGTCCACGCAATCGCTGGATCAGGCGATGGTGTTCACAACCTTTCCCGAAGTTGGAACGCCTGAAGACCGGGCCGGGTTTGAGGCGGTGTCTCAGCAAGCCAGACTGACCCGTTATGGAATGGACTGTTACGCCTACGCCCTTCTGGCGGCAGGGCAGGTTGATCTGGTGATCGAGGCCGGACTGAACGCTTATGACATTCAGGCGCCGATCGCCGTCATTCAGGCGGCGGGTGGTATCGTGACAGATTGGCAGGGCAGACCGGCCCACAATGGAGGCCGCGCACTGGCGGCTGCCAACCCGGACATCCACGCCTCTGCGCTAGAGATTCTTCGCAATTTCTGAAACCTGTTGATGGCACCCGCAGCCGCCGGTACAGTGCCGATGGCTGGTTCTTGTGTCCGTTTTCCGCCAGCCCATGCACTTCTTGCACGAGACGGACTGATGCAGGAGGGCACAAATTGACTGATACTCTAATAAAGAATGCCGATTTCATTCTGACGATGAATGACGATCGGCAGGAACTGAATGGCGCGGACATCCTGATCCGGGACGGCGTTATTGCTGAATTGGGGCAGGGGCTTACCACAACCGGTGACGTGCACGACGCTATGGGCTGCGTCGTGACCCCCGGCCTGGTGAATACGCACCACCACCTTTACCAAACTCTGACCCGGGCGGTTCCCGGAGGTCAGGATGCGCTGTTGTTTGGCTGGCTGCAAACACTCTACCCGATATGGTCCCGCTTTGGCCCGGAAGAGATGTTCGTTTCTGCTCAGATCGGATTGGCCGAACTGGCGCTTTCGGGATGCACGCTCAGTTCCGATCATCTGTATCTTTATCCCAATGGCGCGCGACTGGACGACACCATCGCCGCCGCCGCCGAACTGGGCCTGCGCTTTCATCCGACACGCGGTGCGATGAGTATCGGTGAGAGCGATGGTGGCCTGCCGCCGGACATGTTGGTCGAGGCAGAGCAGGATATTCTGTCTGACATGATCCGGGTTGTGGACAAATCCCACGATCCATCCGAAGGGTCGATGTGCCGCGTCGGTCTGGCCCCGTGCTCACCATTCTCGGTCAGTCGTGAACTGATGCGCGACACGGCGGTGCTGGCACGGGACAAGCGCGTGATGCTGCACACGCATCTGGCCGAAAATGACGAAGACATTGCATATTCCCAGTCACAATTCGGATGCCGCCCGGGCCAGTATGCGCAGGAGTTGGGGTGGACTGGTTCGGACGTCTGGCACGCCCATTGCGTCAAACTGGACCGAGCCGAAATTGACCTGTTTGCCCGAACCCGCACCGGTGTTGCGCATTGCCCATGCTCAAACTGCCGGTTGGGGTCAGGCATCGCGCCGGTCCGCGCAATGCGCGACGCGGGCGTTCCGGTTGCGTTGGGCGTTGACGGGTCGGCCAGCAATGACGGCGGCAATCTGGTGGCCGAGGCCCGGCAGGCGATGCTGTTGCAGCGGGTCGCGAATGGCGCGGATGCCATGTCGGCCCGCGAAGCGCTCGAGATTGCCACCCGTGGCGGTGCAGACGTGCTCAATCGCGCCGATTGCGGGCGGCTTATGCCCGGCAAACGCGCCGATATTGCGATCTGGGATGTATCCGGCATCGAAAGCGCGGGAAGCTGGGATCCGGCCGCCTTGCTGCTTGCGGGGCCGGTTCGGGTCAAACATCTGTTCGTCGAAGGCAGACAAATCGTGCGGGATGGGCATATAGTTACGCTGGACATGCCCCGCGTGATCGAACGCCAGAATGAACTTGCGCGGGCTCTTGCCGGATAAGCGTCGATCTCGTCGTCTGTTCAGAAATTCCGTTGCCGGAGGAATGCGCCGTCAGGCGTATTCCTTCAAACCGTGACTGGTTTGCCGGCAATCCGGACCTCGGCAATGGCCCGGTCATCCCCCATCATGATGGTTGGGAAAACGGCTTCCCAAAGGTCTTCTGCGCAGGCTTCGCGCTGGGCAATGGCCGGGGTCGAGGCCAGGTCGAGAACCACCAGATCCGCCTCCATCCTCGGGGCAATATTGCCGATGCAATTGTCCATTCGCAGCGACCGGGCCGATCCGACGGTGGCCAGCCACAACAATTGTGCCGCATGCAACGGCGATCCGCGCAACTGGCCGATCTCGTAAGCTGCGGCCATTGTCCGCAACATCGAGAAACTCGATCCTCCGCCGGTATCTGTCGCCAGCCCGACCCGGTGACCGTCCTTCATCAGCCCGGCCATGTCGAACAGGCCCGAGCCTATGAAAGTGTTCGAGGTCGGGCAGTGAATCAGGGCCGCATCCAGTTCGCGCAACCGGTCGCGTTCCCGTGGCTCAAGATGAATGGCGTGACCGTACAGGCCATGGCTGGCCAGCAGACCAAACTTTTCGTAGGTGTCCAGGTAATCGCGCGCGTCGGGAAACAGCGACCGGACCCATTCGATCTCATCTGTCTGTTCGCTCAGGTGCGTCTGCATCAGGCAATGTGGGTGCTCGGCCCACAATGCCCCCATGGCTTCAAGCTGTTCCGGGGTCGAAGTTGGTGAAAAACGGGGCGTAATGGCATAGGACAGCCGGTCGATGCCGTGCCACTTCTCCAGCAGTGCTTCGGACTGATCATAGGCCGTCTGTGCCGTGTCGCGCAGACCCTCGGGTGCATTGCGGTCCATACAGGTCTTGCCGGCCACGACCCGCTGTCCACGCTGCTGCGCTGCAGTGAAAAAGGCGTCGACGCTTTCCGGGTGGATGGTGCAGAAACTGCACATCGTTGTTGTCCCATGCGCAGCCGTCAGGTCCAGATACCGGTTGGCGATCTCGCTGGCATAGGTGATTTCACCAAACTTCATCTCTTCGGGGAATGTATAGGAGTTCAGCCAATCGATCAGCCGCTTGCCCCAGCTGGCAATCATGGCTGTCTGCGGATAGTGCACATGCGCGTCAACGAACCCTGCCATGATCAGGTGCTGTCCGTGATCGACGATTGCGGCATCCGGATGCGCTTCTGTCAGGCTCCGGGTGTCACCTACGGCCGCGATATGGCCGTCATCGATGACGACCGCCTCGCTGATGGTGACGGCATCTGTCGGTTCACCTTCGAAAGGTGAGCCCGAAAAGCTCAGGACACGTCCCTTCAACAGTGTTTTTTGCGCCATTTCCGCTTTCCTCCGCCCGGCTGAGACCGCGAAACACCATAAGCGCGCGGAAGATGCCGGTAAATTGGCGCATTGTCATTGTTTTCCGGTAGCTGCTTCTTCTAATTAGGGGCAAATGGAAATTCGCGGGGGCAGCATATGACAACAGGCTTTGATGAACCCGTAACCGAGTCCGCCGAGGACGAAGATGTCTACGCGCTGGACCGCCGGACTGTGGCAGCCATCCTTTATGCTGTCGATGTAGAAGATCGCGACAAACTCGTCGAATTAATGGAGCCGCTGCACGCGGCTGACATCGCCGACCTTCTGGAGCAGGTCAATCCGTTCGATCGTGCCCGGCTGATCCGTTTGTATGACAAGGAGTTTGACGGCGACATTCTTTCCGAACTGGATGAAGTGGTTCGGGAAGAGGTGATTGGCGTTCTGCGCCCGGATGTTCTGGCCGATGCTGTCCGCGATATGGAAAGCGACGATGTCGTCGACCTGCTGGAAGACCTTGAGGAACCTCAGCAGGAAGCCATTCTGGGCGCGCTGGAGCATGCCGAGCGGATCGCGGCCCTGCAGGCGCTGTCTTACCCGGAAAATTCCGCCGGTCGCCTCATGCAGCGCGAAGTGGTCATGGCGCCCGAGCATTGGACAGTGGGTCAGGCCATTGATTTCATGCGCGCCAATGACGACCTGCCCGAGCAATTCTATCACGTCATTCTTATCGATCCCCGCCTGAAACCGGTGGCGCAGGTCGCCCTGGGAAAACTGATGGCAACCCGGCGCGAAGTTCCGCTGCGCGACATCGCAGAAGAGGAATTCTATACCATCCCCGTCGATCAGGACGAAGAGGATGTGGCCTATGCCTTCAACCAGTACCACCTGATCTCGGCTCCGGTCATGGATGACGATGGGCGGCTGGTGGGTGTAATCACCATCGACGATGCGATGGTTGTTCTGGACGAAGAACACGAGGAAGACATCCTGCGTCTGGCCGGGGTCAGCGACGAAAGCTCACTGTCCGACAGCGTGGCTGCGACCAGCAGGCGCCGACTGCCGTGGCTGGCGGTGAACCTGTGTACCGCCATCTGTGCCTCGCTGGTGATTTCGCAGTTCGAAGCGGCCATCGACCAACTGGTAGCGCTGGCGATTCTGATGCCGATCGTTGCATCGATGGGCGGCAATGCGGGCACTCAGTCGCTGACGGTTGCCGTGCGTGCACTGGCAACGCGCGACCTGACGGGTTCGAACGTAAGGCGCGTGATCCGGCGGGAGTTGCTGGTTGGGATGCTCAACGGTCTGTGTTTTGCCGTCGTTCTGGGCACGGTTGGCATGTTGTGGTTCGATTCGCCGCTATTGGGTGTCGTGATCGGGTCCGCGCTGGTCGTGAACATGATCATCGCGGGCTTTGCAGGTACGGTAGTACCGGTCTTGCTGGACCGTATGGGTGTTGACCCGGCGCTGGCATCTGGAACCTTTGTGACGACAACCACGGATGTCATGGGGTTCTTCATCTTTCTGGGGCTTGCCAGCGTGGTGCTATTGTGACCGAAACGACCGATCTGACAGAAATCAAGGCCGCCGCCCGAAAGGCCGCTTTCGCCCGCCGCAAGGCGGCGTTTGACACGCGCATGCCCGGCGCGGCAGGGCGATTGTCAGAGGTTCTGGCCGGGTATCGCGGGGTGCCGCTGTCGGGCTACATGCCGATCCGCACCGAGATCGACCCGCTGGCGGCAATGGCCGAGGCGTCGGCCTACGGGCCAGTCGGCGTTCCGTTGATTCAGGCCGCGGGGCAACCACTGAGGTTTTCCCGTTGGACCCCCGATGGTGTTTTGAAAGATGGGCCGTTTGGCGCCAAAGTGCCCGAGGTCGACGATTATTTCGACCCCGAGATCCTGATCGTGCCATTGGTTGCCTTTGACGCGCAGGGCGGCAGGCTGGGCTATGGCGGCGGGTTCTATGATCGCACGCTGGAGGGGCTGCGCGCCAAACGCCCGACGTTGGCCATCGGGTTTGCATTTGATGCGCAGCAGGCCGAGGGGTTGCCTCTGGAACCGACAGATCAGCCGCTGGATATGGTGATCACTGAAAGCCGTGTTCTGACCTTTTCCGATTGATCGTCAGGCCGGGTTGTTTTCGCGGAAATATTCCCAGGCGTCGACTTCGCGCCCGTCTTCCAGAATGCAGAAGCCGGACTGGCCGTCGGCACCGTCCCGGATCTCATACCGTGCGCCGCTTTCCACGCAAAAGGTCGCGGCCGGGTTGGCCAGCTGAGTGGAAGACTCGCCGGAAGAAGGCTGATCACATGCTGCCAGCGAGGCCAGACCAACAATCGCCACAAAGATGCGGAACATACAAATTCTCCTGTGTTGGGTATATTGACGGATTGTGCAGACAGTTTAACCGCTTGTGCTTGCCTGATGCCACACTTAGGACGGTTGAATGAGGATACTTTTTCTGGGTGACGTCATGGGCCGTACGGGACGCGCGGCCATACAACAGCATCTGCCGCGTCTGCGCGACGAATGGCGGCTGGATTTTGTTGTGGTCAACGGTGAAAACGCCTCGAACGGGATGGGGCTTACGGGTGATCACGCAAAGCTGTTGCTGGATGCGGGGGCCGATTGCCTGACACTGGGCGATCATGCGTTCGACCAGAAAGACATGCTGCAATTCATCGAGAAAGAATCGCGCATCGTGCGACCGGTGAATTTCGCCAAGGGTGCGCCCGGTCGGGGGCATCGTCTGTTCAACGCGCAGGGTGGACGCAAGGTGCTGGTTGTGCAGGTGTTGGGGCAGGTGTTCATGAAGCGGCCCTTTGACGATCCGTTCTCGGCTATCGAGCCGATCCTCAAGTCGCATCCCCGTGGCGGGCAGGCGCAGGCCATCATTGTCGACATGCATTGCGAGGCAACGTCCGAGAAAATGGCCATGGGTCACTATTGCGACAGGCGCGCCAGCCTTGTGGTCGGCACGCACACGCATGTGCCGACGGCAGATGCGCAGATATTGCCGGGCGGCACGGCTTATCTGACGGATGCCGGGATGTGCGGAGACTACGATTCGGTCATCGGCATGGACAAGCAGGAGCCGATGAGGCGGTTTATCACCGGAATGCCCAAGGCCCGGTTCACACCTGCGAATGGCGAAGCCACTCTAAGCGGAGTTTTTGTCGAAACCGATGATCGCGACGGTCAGGCCAAGTCGATTCACATGGTGCGGGTGGGCGGCCGGCTGCAACAAGCAGGCCCGCCGGGTGCATGACAGGCTTGCTCAACCCCGAGCAATGCGTGAAACTGCATGTCAGGCGCTCAGGCCGGGTTAGGGTTCGGACAGAATACCACGAATGCAATTCCTTCAATTGACAGACACCGGCAGCGCGATACTGGCGCTTGCGATTGTCGCGGGCATGTTCGTCATGTTTCTGCGCGAAATCTATCCGACCGAGGTCGTTGCCATCGGTGGGGTCGCACTGATGCTGGTAACCGGCATTCTGCCCTACCAAAGCGCGCTTGCGGTCTTGTCCAACCCGGCCCCGTGGACCATCGCCGCGATGTTTATCATCATGGGCGCTCTGGTCCGGACAGGGGCGTTGGACGCCTTTACATCGACGGCGCAGAAACAGGCGCAGGTCAATCCACGAATAGCAATTGGCCTGTTGATGGGGTTCGTCATTCTGGCCTCGGCCGTCGTGTCCAACACACCGGTGGTTGTTGTGATGATCCCGGTGTTCGTACAGATCGCACGAACGCTAAACATGCCCGCCTCGAAGTTGCTGATTCCGCTCAGCTATGCTGCCATTCTGGGCGGAACCTTGACGCTGATCGGCACCTCGACCAATCTTTTGGTCGACGGCGTTGCCCGGGCGCAGGGAATGACCCCCTTTACCATCTTCGAAGTGACCCCGTTGGGGATCGCTCTGGTGATTTACGGCATGATCTACCTGCGCTTCATCGCGCCGCGCCTGCTGCCTGCACGCGACAGTATGGCCACGATGCTGAGCGACCGTTCGAAGATGAAGTTCTTCACCGAAGCGGTGGTGCCGCCTGACAGCAACCTGATCGACCGCGAAGTGATGGGCGTGCAACTGTTCAAACGCCCCGGAGTGCGCCTGATCGACGTGATCCGGGGGGACGAGTCGCTGCGGCGAAATCTGAAGGACGTTAACCTGAAAGTCGGGGATCGCGTTGTTCTGCGGACCGAGATGACCGAGTTGCTCAGCCTTCAGCGCAACAAGGAACTCAAGCGGGTCGATCAGGTTTCCGCTGTCGAAACCAAGACGGTCGAGGTTCTGATCACACCGGGCTGCCGCATGGTTGGCCGAACCCTTGGTGCGCTGCGCCTGCGCCGCCGTTATGGCGTTTACGTGCTGGCCGTGCACCGCCGGAACCAGAATATCGGACGTCAGCTGGATGATCTGATCGTGCGCGTGGGCGACACTCTGCTGCTGGAGGGCGCGCCCGCGGACATTCAGAGATTGGCGGCGGATATGGACATGGTCGATGTTTCCCAACCTTCGGCGCGGGCGTTCCGGCGCAGTCACGCACCAATTGCCATCGGCGCTCTGGTGGGCATCGTCGCTCTGGCGGCCCTTGGTGTGGCACCGATATTGCTGTTGTCGATCCTTGCGGTTGCCGTCGTTCTGATCACCCGATGCATCGACGCGGATGAGGCGTTTTCCTTTATCGAAGGCCGGCTGCTGGCCCTGATCTTTTCGATGCTGGCAATCGGAGCGGCCCTGGACAAATCCGGCGCCGTGTCCCTGATTGTCGAGGCGATCGCGCCGGGCCTGAGTGCCCTTCCGCCGTTCCTGATTATCTGGGCAGTCTATCTGCTGACATCCGTTCTGACCGAGCTGGTCTCGAACAATGCGGTGGCAGTTGTGGTGACGCCTATCGCCATTGGACTGGCGCAGGCGGTCGGCATCGATCCGCGCCCGTTGGTGGTGGCGGTCATGGTGGCGGCATCTGCGTCTTTTGCGACCCCGATCGGGTATCAGACCAATATGATGGTCTATGGCCCCGGCGGGTATCGGTTTACCGACTTCCTGAAGGTAGGCGTTCCGCTGAACCTGACAGTTGGTTTGCTGGCTTCGCTTCTGATCCCGCTGATCTGGCCATTGTAGGACCGGCGTGGAACCGCCGAATTTGGCGGGCTGCTCTTGTAAATGCCGATCCGGGCACAATCTTTTCTGCTTAGAGTATCAAAGCAAGGACAGAACAATGCCTTTTCCCAGGATCGGGCAGGCCATCGTCGCCTGCGCAGTATTTTTGACCCTGCTTGGCAGCCAGAGTTCCGCCGGAACTCTGACCGGAACCGCCACATATCGCGAACGGATAGCGGTTCCGCCCGATGCGACCTTCTATGTGCAATTGCAGGATGTTTCGCGTGCGGATGCCCCGGCGCTTACGCTCGCCTCTCAGCGTTTTGCCCTTGATGGTGTACCGGCGACATATGAACTGGCTTACGATGACGCGCTGATCCGTGATGAAATGCGCTATGTCGTCCGGGGATCGATTTTTCTGGGCGACAAGTTGTTGTTCACCACCGATACCGCATATCCAGTGTTGACCGGAGACGCTGGTAACACCGCAGACCTTTTGCTGGTGCAGGCCCGCCCACAGGGCGCGGAAGCTTTGCAAGGGTCGACCTGGGTGGCGATGGGTCTGAACGGTGCGGTGCTGGAAACGGACAAATTCCCCGAAATAACATTTGCTGAAGATGGCAGTTTTTCTGGCAGCGGCGGATGCAATCGCTTTTCCGGTCAGGCAGAGATAGCCGGCACCGATATCGCTTTTCCTGACAACATGGCGGCCACACTGCGGGCTTGCCCACCGCCACAGGATGAGGTCGAGCGGGAGTTCTTCCAGGCACTGCAGGACGTGACCACCTATGCGTTCAAAGGCGACACGCTGAATTTTCTGAACAGTGCCGGCGAACCGGTCGTGCAGCTAAACCGCGCAAAGTAAATCGTCAGGCCACGGCCCGGGACCGTCCTGCGTTGCGGCCTGAGAAAATGCAGCCACCCAGAAACGTGCCTTCCAGCGCATTGTATCCGTGATAGCCGCCGCCGCCAAATCCCGCGACCTCGCCGGCGGCGAAAAGGCCGGGCACGGTCTGCCCGTCTGCGCCGATCATCTGGCTGTCCAGATTGGTTTGCAGACCGCCCAGCGTCTTGCGTGTCAGAACATGCAGTTTGACGGCGATCAGTGGCCCGTTTGAAGGATCAAGGAACTTGTGCGGCTTGGCCGTGCGGATCAGCCGGTCGCCGCGATAGTTGCGCGCCGCCAGGATGGCCATCATCTGTGCATCTTTCGAGAACGGGTTGTCGACCTGCGAATCCCGCGCTTCGATCTGGGCTCGCAAGTGGGCTTCGTCAATCAGGTCATCGCCCAGATGGTTCATGCCCCGCACCAGTTCGGTCAGGGTGTTAGCAACGACGAAATCCTCGCCCTTTTCCTTGAACGCCTCGACCGGCCCGGTGGCTTTTGAGCCGGATAGGACACGTTGACGGATCACCTCTTTCCAACTGCCCAAGGTGAAGTCCGGGTTCTGCTCGGACCCCGACAGGGCGAATTCCTTCTTGATCACTTTCTGTGTCAGGACAAACCAGCTGTATTCGTATCCCGTTTTCAGGATTTCGCGCAGCGTGCCCAGCGTGTCGAAACCCGGCAGGCAGGGCGGTTTCATCCGGTTGCCCTTGGCATCGAACCACATCGAGCTGGGGCCGGGCAGAATGCGGATTCCGTGGGCTGGCCAGATCGGATCCCAGTTCCGCACGCCCTCGGTGTAGTGCCACATCCGGTCGCCGTTGATGACATGCCCGCCTGCCTTTTCGCTGATCGGGATCATCCGGCCATCGACGTGAAAGGGAACGCCCGCAACCATGTCCTGCGGCGGAGCGCCCAGACGCTCGCGCGGCCAGCTTTTGTGCACCATTTCGAAGTTGCCGCCAATGCCGCCGGACGTGACGATGATTGATGGCGCATAGAACTCGAACTCGCCAACCTCGTCGCGGTTGGTCTTACCACCGCGCTGGGCGTCGTCGTCGGCCAGAACTTCGCCCGAAACGCCTTTGGCCGCGCCGTTTTGCATGATGATGTGGCTGACCTGATGGCGGAATTCCAACCGGATCAACCCGGCGCTGACATGTTCATGCACCCGGCGGATGAAGTGTTCCAGCACGCCCGGTCCGGTGCCCCATGTAATGTGAAAGCGCGGGACCGAATTTCCATGTCCATCCGCGAAAGATCCGCCGCGTTCGGCCCAGCCCACCACCGGAAACCAGCGCAGGCCCATCTGATGCAACCACGGGCGCATCTCGCCAGCGGCAAACTCGACATAGGCTTCGGCCCATTTGCGGGGCCAGAGGTCATCGTCGCGGTCGAACTGCGCACTGCCCATCCAATCCCGCAGGGCAAGATCCTGACTGTCGCGGATGCCCATGCGGCGTTGCTCGGGCGTGTCGACCATGAACAATCCGCCAAGGCTCCAGAACGCCTGGCCGCCCAGAAAGTGTTCAGGTTCCTGATCAACGATGATCACTTTCTTGCCGCGGTCGCCAAGTTCCGCCGCCGCTGCCAGACCGGCAAGACCGCCGCCAACGACAATTGCATCTGCAGTATTGTTGGTCATGAAATGTCCTTTCAGCGGTTGCGGAACCAAACGAGAAACGGAAGAGCCACGAAATACATTGTGATGCCATAAACGGCCGAGGGAAGGGCCAGCGGGCTGAACCCGCTTTCTGTTCCAGTGATCAAGGCCGCCAGCGTGATACCCAGTGTCGAGTTCTGAATGCCGGTTTCGATGGAAATCGTCTTGCTTTCATTCCACGACAGATTGGCTGCGCGCGCCAGTCCCAGTCCGATCAGCAGCATCGCCAGGTTCAGTGTGACCAGCCCCGCACCCATGATGCCGAGGTTGTCGATGAACAACTGCCAGTTTCCGGCCAGGGCGGCGATGACGATCAGGATGAATAGGATAGTAGCGGTTTTGGCCAGCGCAGGTTCGACCCGATCGGCAAACCCGGTTGCAAAATGGCGCAGGCCGACACCAATGGCCACGGGCAGCGTGGTGATCAGAAACATGGCGATGGCCAGTCCGCTGATCGACACCTCGGGCGCATCCTCGGCCATGAAATGGCTGATTGACCATGCGGCCAGTACGGGCACGGTCACGATGGACAGCAGGCTGATTACGGCGGTCAGACTGACGGACAGCGCGACATCGCCCCTGGCAAGCCGGGACAGGATGTTGCTGGTCACGCCGCCGGGACAAAAGCTCAGCAACATGAACCCGACTGCGATTGCGGGCGGCAAGGCGAACAGCTTGACGACGGCAAAAGCGGTGACAGGCAGCAAAACAATCTGAGACAAGGCACCGATCGCGATCGGATACCGTCGGCTTAGCACGCGACGGAAATCGGCCGCCTCCAGTCCGATACCAAGAGATAGCATGATGATGGCCAACGAAACGGGCAGGCCGACATTGATGAGCAGATCCAAGAACAACTCCTCCCAAAGCTGTTCGGATCAACCTATGCGAGGGGCGACGGATCAGGCAACCACGTCGTTGGGTCAGCCATAGCGCTGAGCGAACCGCCGCAGGATTTCGCCGGGTTGGGTAACGTCGGCGGCGTGGCACAGATCGATCAGAGTTTGCGCGTCTTCTGGCGGGAAATAACCGTGGTCTTTGTAGATGTTGATGCGCTGTTCAAAGTCCCCTGCATCCGCCTCGGGGTGGAACTGCGTGGCATAAACGTTCTTCCCCCATCGGATCATCTGGAACGGGCAGGGGTCCGAAGCCACCAGATGCACGCAACCATCCGGCAGGTTCTGGACGGCTTCCTTGTGGCCAACAAAGGCTTCGAATTCTGATTGCAGACCCGCGGTCAGCGGGTCGGCCGCGCCGGCCTCGGTCAGGCGGCAGATCGAAGGGCCGACCGGCTCGCCAAAGCGGTTCTTGCTGACGTAGCCCCCCAGATGTGCGGCCAGAATGCCCAACCCGTAACAGCAGCCCATAAAGGGATGATCCAACGCGGTGATCTGCGGCATCAATCCCATGATGGTGTTTTCGATACGAGCATCCAGCGGCGATTTCGAAGCCGGATCGTCACTGACGCAGCCAGGACCTCCCCCCACGATAATGCCCGCGTAGTCCGAAACACTAAGCCCCTCGGGCAAAGTCTCGCAATCCAGCCGGATGCGATGGGTCTGGTCTGCGTGAAGCCCGGTTTTGTCGAGAATCGAGGCGTACTCGGCGTCCGATGCATCAGTTTCAGGGCGCAGTTGCAGGATCAAAAAGCGTTTCATGTGCTGCCCTTACCCGTCAAAGCGGCCAGAACACAAGTATGGCCGGAACCGAAACCGCGATAATCAGGATCTCCAGCGGCAGGCCCATGCGCCAATAGTCGCCGAAACGATATCCGCCCGGCCCAAGAACCAGTGTGTTGTTCTTGTGCCCGATGGGCGTCAGGAACGCAGCCGAGGCGGCAACTGCGACTGTCATCAGGAATGGATCGGGCGACACTTCAAGCGTTCGGGCCATCTGGATGCCGACAGGGGCCGCAACGATGGCAGTTGCCGTGTTGTTCAGAACATCCGAAAGGGTCATCGTGACGATCATCAGCACGGTCAGAATGGCCCAGGCGGGCAGACCGTCCGTCAGTTGTATCAGCGCGTTTGCGATCAATTCGGTGCCGCCTGAAGATTCCAACGCACTGCCCAACGGGATCATGGAACCCAGCAGGACAACGACCGGCCATTCAATATGGTTGTAGATATCGGCAATCGGCATGATCTTGGTCAAAACATAGGCGACGACGACCAGTCCCAGAGCAATCGGCAGGTAGATCAGACCGACGCTGGCAGCCAGTACGGCGGCGGCGAAAAGTCCGATGGCAAGCCACGCTTTGTCGTTTGCCGTGACATTCAGCCCGCGCGTGGCCAGCGGTAGACAGCCGAGCCATTCAGTAACGTCCGCCCCCCGATCCCGAGGGCAAAGCAGCAGCAGGATGTCACCCGCTTCAACCTGGGTCTTCCGGACCTGTTCGGTGATGTTGCGGCCCTGACGCGAAATGCCCATCAGTACGGTGCTCTGCCGCCAGGCAAGGCCCAGCCCTTGCGCCGTGCGGCCCGTGATGCGGGCGCTTTCGGGGGCGACGACTTCGATCACTTCCAACCCGTCGCCTTCGGCGGTCAGCAACTCCTGTCGCCGCGTGTCCGAGAAATCCAGGTTGAGCGCCGTGCGGAACTCATCCAACGCCTCGGGTCGCGCCTCAAGGACCAGCGCGTCGCCCTCGTGCAGCGTGGCATGGGTGGATCGGCCATAACGGCGTTTGCCATCCCGGATCAGCCCGATGATGGCGACGTCCGATTTTTCCGCCACCTCGTAAAGCTCACTGACCCGTTTGCCAATATGAGGGGACTCGGGCGGAACAGTGAGTTCGGCGATGTACTCGGCCAACGCTTCGGAGGTTTCCGTTTGCGGCCCCCGGTCCGGGATCAGCCTCCATCCGATCAGCGCAACAAAGGCCAGCCCGGCAATCGCGGCCAACCCGCCAACGGGGGCGAAATCGAACATGTGGAACGGCTCGCCCAGTGTTTCAGCCCGGATCGATGCAATGATGATGTTGGGCGGGGTGCCGATCAGCGTGGCCATGCCGCCCAGAATGGTTGCAAAACTTAGCGGCATCAGGCTCAGACCGACCGATCGGCCCGCCTTGCGGGCGGTCTGAATGTCCACCGGCATCAGCAGCGCCAGCGCCGCGACGTTGTTCATAAAGGCCGACAGCACGGCCCCGATTCCGCCCATCAGCGCGATATGGGCGCCAAGTCCGCGCGAAGCATCGACCAGGGTGCGGGTGATCAGGAACACCGCGCCAGACCGCACCAAACCGGCAGAGACCACCAGGACCAGCGCAACGATGATCGTGGCCGGATGGCCGAAGCCTGAAAAGGCATTGTCAACGGGCACAACGCCCAGCACAACACCGATCAGAAGCGCCGAGAACGCGACCAGATCGTATCGGAACCTGCCCCACAGAAGCAGTGCAAATACGGTTATGAAAAGTGCGAATAGAATGATCTGGTCAGTCGTCATGGGGCCACCATACCCACGCTGACGGGTTGGACAAGCCGCTCTCTTGATCCCACACCCTGCAACCGTCTATATGAGCGCCGAATACGCAATCACTATCACGAGGACGCAACATGGCAGGCCATTCCAAATGGGCCAACATCCAGCACCGCAAGGGGCGTCAGGACGCCGCGCGGTCCAAACTGTTTTCCAAGCTGTCGAAAGAAATCACCGTTGCCGCCAAGATGGGCGATCCCGACCCCGACAAGAACCCGCGCCTGCGTCTGGCGGTGAAAGAGGCCAAGTCGAACTCGGTTCCCAAGGATGTGATCGACCGCGCCATCAAGAAATCGCAGGCGGGCGAGGGCGACGATTACGAAGAAATCCGGTACGAGGGCTACGGCCCGAATGGCGTGGCCGTCATCGTTGAAACGATGACCGACAACCGCAACCGGACCGCATCGACCGTCCGGTCGACCTTTTCGAAGAACGGTGGAAATCTGGGAGAGACCGGGTCGGTCGGCTTCATGTTCGACCGCAAGGGCGAAGTGGTCTACCCGGCCTCGGCAGGCGACGCGGACACCATCTTTGAAGCGGCCATCGAGGCGGGTGCCGAAGACGTCGAAAGCTCGGACGACGGGCACATCATCTGGTGCGCGGATACCGATCTGAACGACGTGTCCAACGCGCTTGAGGCCGCGCTGGGTGAGACCGAGTCGACCAAGCTGGTCTGGAAGCCCACAACAACGACCGAGTTGGGCCTTGAGGACATGCAAAAGCTGATGAAACTGGTTGATGCGCTGGAAGATGACGATGACGTGCAACGCGTCACCACCAATTTCGAGGCCTCGGACGAGGTTATGGCGCAACTGTAAGGCGTCGTATGACTGATTGAAAAACCCGGCCTGTCAGGCCGGGTTTTTTTGTGCCCTCGGTCTGACGAGTTGTCAGAAGAATGACGAGATGTCTTCCAGCGGTTTCTTTAGTTTTGCAACGGACGGGACAGTCGCGTCTGCAGCGGGATGGCCCACTGCGATGATCATTGTTGGTTTTTCGGAAGCAGGTCGGTTCAGTGCATCATTGAGAAAACGCATGGGGTTAGGGGTGTGTGTTAAAGTGCTGAGCCCGGCGTGGTGTAGCGCCGCCAGCAGAAACCCGGTGGCGATGTTGACGCTTTCTGGGACGTAGTAATTCTTGTACCGTGTACCGTCATCGAACTGCCCCCAACGCTGGGCGAAGACGACAATCAGCCAGGGGGCGACGGTCAGGTGTTCCTTGACATCGTTTGTCCCGATCGGCTCCAGCGCCTTGATCCACTCATCACCAGCACCACCTGCATAAAACCGGCGTTCCTCCTCCTCGGCCTCCTCCCGGATGCGCTGTTTGAGCCCCGGATCAGATACGGCCACGAAATGCCATGGCTGATGGTTGGCGCCGGACGGGGCCGTTCCCGCAGTGCGGATGCAACTTTCAATCACCGCGCGCGGAACCGTTCGGTCGCAATAGTCGCGGACCGTGTGACGCTTGCGCATGACGTCATAAAAGCTTTCGGCTGCCGTTGCCATCTCAGCGTCTGTCATATCGCTGCGGTCCGGCAGCGGTAATGGAGTGTAGTTGAGTTTATCACGTGAAAACATAGTATTCCTCGGGGTATTTAATCTTTGTTCGACGTGGTTATTCCGGGATCAACCACTGGGCGGCGGCTTGTCTGACCGCTTTGGTTAAGGGTTTCAAGGCTGGCGCCAGTACACGGCCCACCTGCCAGCTGAGCGGGATGTCCAAAGGCGTGTCTGGAATGACTTCCTGCAAGCGCCCTGCGGCAATCGCCGGACGGACCAGCGTCTCAGGGTTCATGCCCCAACCCAATCCGGCCAGGGCTGCGTCGACAAACCCGTGCGAGGACGGCAGATAATGCGACGGCGGTGAAATCCGACCGCTGAATTGGTGGGCAATCCACATCTTCTGCAAATTGTCCTTTCTGTTGAACGTCAGACACGTGGCCCGCGCCAGTGACGTCGCGTCGACACCATTCGGAAACCACTTCGCCATGAAAGCGGGACTGGCTGTCGGCAGATAGCGCAGGACGCCTAGCGGTGTGGTATCGCATCCGGTCACGGGCTGTCCGCCCACGGTGATCGCCGCACTGACCTCGCCGCGCCTGAGCCATTCTGCCGAATGGTCCTGATCATCCACGACCAGATCAAACAAAATACCCCGCGTCTGCGCCATCGCATCAATGAACCATGTCGCAAGAGTGTCCGCCGGTATGGCGATGCGTACTCTTGCTGGTTCCGGACCCTGTTGAAGGGTCAGTTCGCGGGACAACTGCGCCTCAAGAAGGCTGATGTCCTCGGCGTGCCGGGCGATGCGAATACCTGCAGGCGTACCCGAGCAGGGCGTGCCGCGGTTGATCAAAGCGGCACCGACGCGGTCTTCCAGCGCTTTGATCCGTTGTGAAATGGCCGAGGGCGTAACGGCCAGCTCGGAAGCAGCCGCTTCGAAACTGCCGTGACGCAGAATTGCCGACAAGGCGGACAGGTGGTTGGGGTCCAGCAGCATTAGCTGCGCTTAATCTGGCTCAACATCTTTAATTTGATAGATCGCCTTGTTGGTTTTAGTCAACGGTCGGAACGCAGGAGGTTTCATGTCCACATCTCTGATCGCCGGTTTTGCCTTGGGCTTTAGCCTGATCCTGGCCATTGGCGCCCAAAACGCCTTTGTCCTGCGGCAGGGTTTGCGTCGCGAACATGTCTTCACCCTTTGTCTGACCTGCGCCGTCTCGGACGCCCTACTGATCGCCGCCGGTGTCGCCGGGTTTGGCTCGCTGGCGCAGGCCGCGCCCTGGTTCGAGCCGGTAATGCGGTATGGTGGAGCCACCTTCCTGACATGGTACGGCCTGCGCAGCCTGCTGTCGGCCTGGCGTGGCGGCGCGGTGATGGAGGTGGGAAATGGACACCGTACCAGCCTGCGGGCGGCTTTGCTGGCCGTTCTGGCCTTCACATGGCTCAACCCGCATGTCTATCTGGATACGGTTGTTCTGATCGGGTCGATATCGGCGCAGTATGACGACCGACTGGGATTTGCGGTCGGAGCCATGCTTTCCAGCTTTGTTTTCTTCTTTTCACTGGGATATGGCGCGCGGATCTTGTCGCCCATTTTCACCCGCCCCCGGGCATGGCAAATTCTTGATGTGGTGATCGGGATCATCATGTTGGCCATTGCGCTGAAACTTGTTGCGATGTGAAGGGTTGTCCCGCCGCCGGTTTCGGTGTTCAACCACTGACATGACAACAGCAGCAGTATCCATCCGCCCGATCGCAGGTATGTTCTGGATGTTCTCCGCCGGGCTGTCCTTTGTCATGATGACGGCCCTGGTGAAGACCCTTGGCTCGTCCATGGATCCAATACAGGCGGCCTTTCTGAGGTATGCGCTTGGTTTGGTGTTTCTGCTGCCTGCCTTGCGAACGATCATGGCAACGCATCTGACCAAAAGAGACCTGACGTTGTTCGGGCTGCGGGGGATTATCCACGCCGTGGCGGTCATGCTGTGGTTTTTTGCCATGACCCAGATCCCCTTGGCCGAAGTGACGGCAATGAACTACATGACACCGATTTACGTCACGCTGGGCGCCGCGCTGTTTCTGGGGGAAAAGCTGGCCTTTCGCAGGATTGCCGCAATTTTGGTTGCCCTGATCGGGGTTCTGATCATTCTGCGCCCCGGGTTTCGAGAGGTTTCGCCAGGCCATGTCGCCATGTTGGGAACGGCGCTGACCCTTGGCGGGTCTTACCTGTTGGCCAAGCTTCTGGTCCGGGATATTCCGCCTTCGGTCGTGGTCGCGCACCTGTCAATCTGGGTTACAATCGCCCTGATCCCGTTTGCCTATGCCGTCTGGACCCCGCCCAGCCTCCACGATTTGGGTGTATTGTTTCTGATCGCCTGTTTTGCGACAGCCGGTCATTACTTCATGACGCTGGCCCTGCAGGCGGCACCTGTTGCGGTAACCCAGCCGGTCACGTTCCTGCAACTGATCTGGGCAACTTTGATGGGCGCACTGGTATTTCATGAACGGGTTGATGTCTGGGTGGTTGCTGGCGGAACGCTGATCCTCGCCGCCGTCAGTTTCATCTCATGGCGCGAAGCGGTCCTGAACCGCAGTGCCGTAACGCCGCCGGGAGTCGGCCCGAAATACTGAAGTGGTCGCTCGGCCTGAACGTTATTGATTGACGAGTCAATAAAACCCCCTTAGCGTTTGGTAAACCCAGCTGCTGAGAGGTAGGCATGCCAAAACTCGGAATGGAACCGATCCGTCGGGATGCAATCGTACGCGCGACGATTGCCGAGCTTGGTCTGAAAAAATCCCTCGACGTGACCGTCAGCCAGATCGCCAAACGGGCGGGCATGTCCAGCGCGTTGGCGCATCACTATTTCGGCGGCAAGGATCAGATCTTTCTGGCTGCCATGCGCCGCATTCTTTCCGATTTTGGTGCCGAAGCCCGCGAGCAACTGAACGGCGCGGAAGCAGGGGGAAGACCGCAGGCCATTATCCGGGCATGCTTTGCACCCTCGTGTTTCACACCTGATGTGATCGCTGCCTGGATGACCTTTTACGTTCTGGCGCAAACCAATGACGATGCGTTGCGTCTTTGGCAAATCTACCAGTCGCGGATCAGATCCAACCTGATCGACAGTTTGCGACCGCTGATGAGTGACCCGGTTGAAGCTGCCGAGAACATGATTGCCCTGATCGATGGGCTGTATATCCGCGCGGCGCTGAGCGCACCGGAAGAGCCGCAACTGGCCGTTAAACACGCAATGCGTGTCCTCAACACTTTGCTCGAGGCTGAAAAATGACAAAGCCGAACATTCTGATCCTGATGGTGGATCAGCTGAACGGAACCCTCTTTCCCGATGGTCCCGCAGACTGGCTGCATGCGCCCAACCTGAAGAAACTGGCCGCGCGTTCTACCCGTTTTGCAAATGCCTATACCGCGTCGCCCCTTTGTGCGCCCGGTCGGGCCAGTTTCATGTCCGGCCAGTTGCCTTCGCGCACCGGTGTTTACGATAACGCGGCCGAGTTCCGTAGCGATATTCCCACCTATGCGCATCACCTTCGACGCGCGGGCTATTACACCTGCCTGTCCGGCAAGATGCACTTCGTTGGTCCCGACCAGATGCATGGGTTCGAGGATCGCCTGACCACTGACATTTACCCGGCCGATTTCGGCTGGACACCGGACTACCGAAAACCCGGCGAGCGAATTGACTGGTGGTATCACAACATGGGTTCGGTGACAGGCGCGGGCGTGGCCGAAATATCGAACCAGATGGAATATGATGATGAGGTTGCCTACAACGCCAAGGCCAAGCTTTACGATCTGGCGCGCGGCAAAGACGACCGCCCCTGGTGCGTGACCGTCAGCTTCACCCACCCGCACGACCCCTATGTTGCCCGGCGCAAGTATTGGGATCTCTACGAGGATTGCGAGCATCTTCTGCCCGAGATCGCCGATATCGGTTACGACAATCAGGATCCGCACGCAAAACGGATCTTCGATGCCAATGACTGGCGCAGTTTCGACATCACCGAAGAAGACATCCGCAAATCCCGGCGCGCCTATTTCGCCAACATCACCTATCTTGACGACAAGATCGGCGAGATCATCGAGGTGCTGGAAACGACGCGGCAGGAGGCGATCATCATGTTCGTCTCAGACCACGGCGACATGCTGGGCGAGCGGGGCCTGTGGTTCAAAATGAACTTCTACGAAGGCTCGGCACGGGTGCCGCTGATGATCTCGGCCTCTGATCTTCCAACAGCGCGTATCGACGCCGCGGTATCGACCATCGACGTGACACCGACGCTGGGCGCTCTGGCTGGCGTCGACATGGACGAGATCGCGCCATGGACCGACGGCGAGAACCTTGTTCCCTTGGCTCAGGGCGGCGAGCGCACCGCGCCCGTGGCCATGGAATACGCGGCCGAAGCGTCTTATGCGCCGCTTGTCTCATTGCGCTACGGCAAGTGGAAATACAACCGCTGCACACTGGACCCGGATCAACTGTTCGACCTTGAGGCCGATCCGCACGAACTGACCAACCTTGCCTTGAACCCCGAACACGCTGGCACACTGCAAACCCTGCGCGCGAAATCCGAGGCGCGCTGGGATCTGGATCGTTTCGACGCAGACGTGCGGGCCAGTCAGGCGCGCCGCTGGGTCGTGTACGAGGCGTTGCGGCAGGGGGGATATTATCCGTGGGATTACCAGCCGCTGCAAAAAGCATCGGAGCGTTACATGCGCAATCACATGGATCTGAATATCGTCGAGGAAAACGCCCGCTTCCCGCGCGGCGAATAACCTCTTCATCTTTTTGAAAATACTCCCGCCGGAGGCAATTAGGTTTTTCAACGAAAGACCTTGGCCCGGCGGGAACAGGAGACCTGAAAATGGAAGCAGATTTTGTCATTGTGGGTGCAGGATCCGCAGGGTGCGCGATGGCCTATCGCCTCAGCGAGGCCGGGGCTTCGGTCCTGGTGATCGAGCATGGTGGCACCGATGCGGGACCGTTCATCCAGATGCCCGCCGCACTCAGCTATCCGATGAACATGTCGCGCTATGACTGGGGCTACAGTTCCGAACCCGAGCCGCATCTGAACAACCGCCGGCTGGCCTGTCCGCGCGGCAAGGTGATCGGCGGATCGTCGTCGATCAACGGTATGGTCTATGTACGCGGTCATGCCCATGACTACGACACCTGGTCGGAAATGGGCGCTGATGGGTGGTCCTATGCGGATGTCCTGCCGTATTTCAAACGAATGGAATCCTGGCACGATGGCGGGCATGGGGGCGATCCGACGTGGCGCGGCACTGACGGGCCGCTGCACGTGTCGCGTGGCCCGCGCGAAAACCCACTGTTCCAGGCCTTTGTCGATGCTGGGCAACAGGCGGGATACCAGGTTACCGGCGACTATAACGGTGAAAAGCAGGAAGGGTTCGGCCCGATGGAGCAGACCGTCTGGAAAGGACGGCGCTGGTCTGCTGCGAATGCCTATCTGAAGCCAGCTCTCAAACGGGATAACTGCGACATCCTGCGTGGCCTTGCGACACGTGTCGTAATGGAAAACGGCCGCGCCATGGGCGTCGAATTGGTCCGACGCGGCAAGAAGGAGATTATTCGCGCCCGGCGTGAGGTGGTTCTGGCCGCTTCTTCGATAAACTCGCCCAAGCTGCTGATGTTGTCCGGTATCGGGCCCGCGGCACATCTGGCTGAACATGGGATCGGCGTTGTCGCGGATCGCCCCGGGGTTGGGGCTAACCTGCAGGATCATCTGGAACTGTATATCCAGCAGGCATCGCTGCAGCCGATCACGCTGTACAAGCACTGGAACCTGTTCAGCAAAGGGCTGATCGGTGCCCAGTGGCTGTTCACTAAAACCGGTCTGGGTGCCTCGAACCAGTTTGAAAGTGCTGCGTTCATTCGCTCGAAACCCGGTGTGCCGTATCCGGATATCCAGTATCATTTCCTGCCGATCGCCGTGCGCTACGACGGGCAGACCGCGGCCGAGGGGCATGGTTTCCAGGCGCATGTCGGTCCCATGCGCTCACCTTCGCGCGGGGCGATAACGCTGCGCTCGGCCCGTGCCGAGGACGCGCCGGTCATTCGCTTCAATTACATGAGCCACGAAGAGGATTGGGCGGACTTCCGCACCTGCATCCGCCTGACCCGCGAGATCTTCGGTCAGGACGCTTTCAAACCCTATGCGGGCAAAGAGATCCAGCCCGGAGCCAGCGTTCAGTCCGACGAGGAATTGAACGAATTCATCGCCGAACATGCCGAAAGCGCGTATCACCCTTGCGGGACATGTCGTATGGGGCGGAAAGACGACAAGAACGCTGTCGTCGACCCGCAGGGGCGTGTGATCGGTGTAGATGGTCTGCGGGTCGCGGACAGTTCGATTTTCCCGCAAATCACCAACGGGAATCTGAACGCACCATCGATCATGGTGGGCGAAAAAATGTCGGATCACCTGCTGGGCAAGGATGCGTTGCCCAGTTCGAATGACCGGCCATGGGTCCATCCAGAGTGGGAGACTGCTCAGCGTTAACGTTTCTTAACATCCCCCGTTGAATGCGCCGCTGGTCAGGGGCATATCGGGGGTATGTTAAGACTTTGTTTTTATTTTGTTCTGATGCTGCCGCAGATGGTTCTGGCCGCTGACCGGCCAACCGGGACTGTGCGGGTGGTGGACGCGGATACGTGGGATGTCGGTGGGGTCAGGATTCGCCTGTTTGGAATTGACGCCCCCGAATTGGATCAGACATGTC
Source organism: Ruegeria sp. N11 (assembly GCF_056531525.1). Lineage (NCBI taxonomy): Bacteria > Pseudomonadati > Pseudomonadota > Alphaproteobacteria > Rhodobacterales > Roseobacteraceae > Ruegeria > Ruegeria sp. N11. Next base: position 231,988 of record NZ_JBQFLX010000001.1, on the reverse strand, counting down.
GTGACGCGCAAGGTGTCGAATGGCGCTGTGGTGCGTGGGTAACGCAGGTTGCACGACAAAGGTTCGATGGGCGAGCGGCCTTCTGTGAACCGATAGATCGGGACAGGTATGGCCGCGTGGTTGCTCGTTGTGATGTAGCGGGGAGCGATGCAGCTCTTACGCTGGTTGAGGATGGGCTGGCCTTTGCGTATCGCAAATACTCCCGCGAATTTGTGCCGTTTGAACAGAGGGCTGCGGCGGAAAAGAAGGGTCTGCACGCAACAGTGATTCAGGTGCCCTGGGTGCACCGCGCCGGGACTGCAGGTTTGCCCCGGCAGGAAACGTGCCAGATCAAGGGAAATATCTCAGCTCGTGGAGAAAAGATTTACCACATGCCCGGGCAGGCTTTCTGTACGGCGACAAAGATCAACAAGGCAAAGGGCGAGCGTTGGTTCTGTGACGCCAGGACGGCACGTTTGGCGGGCTGGCGACCTGCAAAGCGGTGAATCCAGCCTTTAGATGTCGCCAATTTGATCCGGGTCAAAGCGGTATCGCCGGAACATGTTTATCCGTGGGGACAACAACATTTCGAGGAGCTTACACGAATGTCCCACACCCCACATGAACTGGCCGAAGAGTTTCCGGAAAAAGTCGATGCGATGAGCCAACTCAAGCAGTCCGACGCGCATTTTGCCCGGCTGTCGGACGAATATCATGAGATCAACCGGACCGTGCATCGGGCCGAGACCAATGTCGAGCCGATGGAGGAACTGGCTGAAGTTGAGTTGCGCAAGAAGCGCGCGGCCTTGAAGGATGAAATCTGGGCGATCCTGTCGAAAAACTGACCCAATTGGGGGCTCTGCCCCCGTCGCGGCAGGCCGCGACTCCCCCGGGATATTTTTTGCCAGATGAAGATCCCGGGGAAAAGTTTCAGGTGACTTCGTAGGGCAGCGTTCCTCGGGTATGGGCGTCGATTGTCAGCCTGCGTTCCAGCGGGGGAACGGACCTTTGGTGACAGGTTTGACGTTCGCAAATCCGGCAGGAAATCCCGATCGGTTCATAGGCGCTGGCATTTCTGATATCCAGGTTTTCGGCATAGACCAGAGCCTGCGCGTGACGCACTTCGCACCCCAGTGCAATGGCGTAGCGGCGCACCGGGGCTCCGAATGAACCGCCGGATTTCGATACGTCGCGTGCCAGGGAGATATAACGCACTCCGTCCGGCGTTTCGGCAAGTTGAAGAAGGAAATGACCTGGCGTTTCGAATGCGCGGTGGACATTCCACAGCGGGCAGGCGCCGCCGAAGCGCGCAAATTGTAGTCGTGTGGCTGAATGGCGTTTGGTGATCGTTCCGGCCTGATCCACGCGAACAAAAAAGAAGGGGATGCCTTTGGCTCCGGGCCGTTGCAAAGTGGACAGGCGGTGGGCAACCTGTTCGATCGATGCGCCGAATCTGATGCTGAGCAATTCCAGATCGTGGCGATCCTCTTGCGCGGCGGCCAAGAAGGCACCGTAGGGCATCAGGGAAGCCCCGGCAAAGTAGTTCGCAAGCCCGATTTTGGCGATGGCGCGGGCTTCGTCACTTTGGAAGCGGGCGAAATCCAGGGTTGCTTCAAGCAGTTTGTCCTGAGAAATCAGCGCAACCTGCAGCAGCAACTGAAAGACCTGCGTTTGCGGCGCGGCGCGTGAAGACAGAGAAAGCGTTTTGCTTGCTATGTCATATTTGCGCGTTTCCGAGATGTCCGTGAACTCAACACGGATGCCCCGCTCGGACAGGCTGTTGAGGGCTGCGGCGCGTATGCCTCCGGCTTCTTCCGCGCGTGTTGAAAACCGTTCGGCGGCCCGGTCGACAGCGTCGATATAGTTGTCGCAATAGTGGAAGAAATCGCGCACTTCTTCCCAGGGGCTGGCCTGAATTCGGGAATCCTCGCGCCCCAGGGCCTCGTCCAGCGAGGCCAGCCGTTCGTGCGTCTGGCGATACGTGCGGTGCAACGCGATGAAGGCGCGTGCTAGCGCCGGCGCGTTCGATGCAGTCAGTCGCAAGTCGGCAAGAGGGGGCATTGCGTCGTCGAAGACCGGGTCGGCGAGCGCTTCGCGCATATCCGACACCAGCCGTTCGCTGTCACCGGTGCTGAGCTCGGTGACATCCATCCCGAATTCTTGCGCCAGAGCCAGAACAACCGTTGTCGAGATCGGTCGGTTGTTGTTCTCCATCTGGTTTAGATAGGGCAGGGAAACGCCAAGCTTGGTTGCGAATTCCTTTTGCGTCAGGGTCAGGCGCGTGCGCATTTCGCGCAGCTTTGCGCCGGCATAGAGCTTTTGAGTGGCCATGGCGTGTCTTTGCAACTTTTCTTTCAGCGCAGGCTAACTTTGCAAACCGCTGCGTGCAAGAAAGTTCAAAGACCCAGCTGTCGTTCCCGCCAAATGACAAGGCTGATGGCTGCGATGGCCAGAACCGCGGTTGTGAGCATTAGCCAAAGTAACGGCATTGCGCCGGTTTCCTGTGTCAGAAGCGCGCCCGCAAGTGCGCTCAGCGCTGCGCCGCCGCCAAGCATGATCGCTCCGCTCAGACCGGATGCTGTTGCGGCCAGATGGGGGCGAACGGACAGCGAGCCGGATGTTGCATTGGGGATCGCCATGCCGTTGCCGACGCCAACAAATGTCATAAACCCGAAGAAACTGATGGCGGTTCCCAACCCGGCCAGGAACAGTAGAGCAGACAGGAATACACCAAGCGCGTTCAGCCAGCTTCCCCACAGAACCATCTTGTTGATGCCAAAGCGCACCGAGTAGCGCCCGCTCAGGAAGTTGCCGAAGAAATAGCCAAGTGCTGGCGCGCCGAAATAGATGCCGATTTCTGCCGCGGTCATGCCAAAGACCTCGGTTCCGATGAAGGGGGCGCCGCCGAGATAGGCAAAAAACGCACCAGACGAAAACGCGGAAGACAGAGAGTATCCCCAGAACCGCGGAGACGTGAGGAGTTCCGGGTATTCCCGAAACTGCTGCAACAGTGTCTTGCCGCTTTTGATGCTGGTTTCACCGAAATCCGAATAAGTCAGCCAAATCGCAAGAGCGCCGACCAGAAAAGGAAACCAGAAGTTGGCTTTCCAGCCAAAGACCTCTTCCAGGATGCCGCCAATTGCTGGACCGATCATCGGAACGACCGCCATACCCATGGTGACGTATCCAATCATCGAGGCGGCTTTGTCCTGTTCGTAAAGGTCGCGAACTGCGGCCCGGCTGAGGACCATCCCGACCACGACAACGGCCTGAGACATTCGAAACGCCAGGAAAATCTCGACATTCGGGGCACAGATGCAGCCCAAAGTCGCCAGCAGAAAAAGCCCGAGCCCCCACAGCATAACGGGCCTGCGCCCGGCCTTGTCCGCTATCGGGCCGATCAGTATCTGCAGCACCGCATTTATCAGCAGGTAAAGGGCAATCGACAGCTGCATCACCCGGTATTCCGTCTCAAAATACTCCGCCATATTGGGCAGGCTGGGCAGAAACAGATTCATGCTCAGGGCCGAAAGCCCCGATAGGATGACCAGTGTTGTGATTGAAGGCGGCGATCTGCGCACCGAGGTCGAGCTGAATTGCATGATGTGCATGTATAGGGGGCGCAGATGAGATTACCATCGGCCTCGCAGCGTCAATCGAAAAATTAGCAAATTTACACTATTCACTGACTTGATTGCCAATAGTTTGCAAATTTGCCGAAAGTTGCTTTGGTCCTTGCATGACTCCGTATAAGGTCCGGCCAAATTTTACAGGGGTTATCGTCATGAAAGACATCCTTTCCGAGCTTGAAGATCGCCGTAACGATGCGCGGCTGGGCGGTGGGCAAAAGCGGATCGATGCGCAGCATGCGCGGGGCAAACTGACGGCACGCGAGCGGATCGAGTTGCTGCTGGACGAAGACAGCTTTGAAGAATTCGATATGTTCGTCAGCCATCGCTGTACCGACTTCGGGATGGAAAATCAGAAACCTGCGGGTGACGGTGTTGTGACCGGATGGGGCACGATCAATGGCCGCATGGTCTATGTGTTCAGTCAGGACTTCACGGTTTTTGGCGGCTCGCTGTCTGAAACCCACGCACAGAAGATCTGCAAGATCATGGATATGGCGGTGCAGAACGGAGCCCCGGTGATCGGTATCAACGACTCGGGTGGTGCGCGTATTCAGGAAGGTGTTGCATCACTGGCGGGCTACGCCGAAGTGTTTCAGCGCAACATCATGGCCTCGGGCGTTGTGCCGCAGATCAGCGTAATCATGGGGCCCTGTGCGGGCGGCGCGGTGTATAGCCCGGCGATGACCGACTTTATCTTTATGGTCAAAGACACATCCTACATGTTCGTGACCGGTCCCGATGTTGTCAAAACCGTAACGAACGAGGTCGTGACGGCGGAAGAGTTGGGTGGTGCGTCTACTCACACAAAGAAGTCTTCGGTTGCCGACGGTGCATTTGAAAACGATGTCGAGGCGCTGGCCGAAGTGCGCCGTCTGGTTGATTTCCTGCCGCTCAACAATCGCGAAAAGCCGCCCGTGCGTCCGTTTTTTGACGAACCCGATCGCATTGAATCTTCGCTGGATACATTGGTTCCGGACAACCCGAACACGCCCTACGACATGAAGGAACTGATCGCGAAGGTCGCGGATGAGGGTGATTTCTACGAAATCCAAGAGGATTTCGCGAAGAATATCATCACCGGTTTCATCCGGCTTGAGGGGCAGACCGTTGGCGTCGTGGCCAACCAGCCGATGGTTCTGGCCGGATGTCTGGACATCGACAGCTCACGCAAGGCAGCACGGTTCGTGCGCTTCTGTGACTGTTTTGAAATTCCGATCCTGACACTTGTCGACGTTCCGGGTTTCCTGCCCGGCACAAGCCAGGAATATGGCGGCGTGATCAAACACGGCGCAAAGCTTCTGTTCGCCTATGGCGAGGCAACGGTTCCGAAAGTAACCGTCATCACGCGCAAGGCTTACGGTGGAGCCTATGACGTGATGGCGTCGAAGCACTTGCGTGGCGATTTCAATTACGCCTGGCCGACAGCCGAGATCGCGGTGATGGGCGCCAAGGGCGCGACCGAAATCATTCACCGCGCCGATCTGGGCGATGCGGACAAGATCGCGCAGCATACACAGGATTACGAGGATCGCTTTGCCAATCCCTTCGTCGCGGCCGAGCGCGGATTTATTGACGAAGTGATCATGCCACACTCTACGCGTCGCCGTGTCTCGCGCGCATTTGCGAGTTTGCGGAACAAGAAGCTGAAGAACCCGTGGAAAAAGCACGACAATATCCCGCTTTGATCGCCGGGGTGGGGCGGCCCACCTCGAATTGGCGACGGTCTGCCGAATTTGATGGCGGAACGATTGCGAAGCTGAAAATCCGACTTTGAGGCCGAAACAGGTTTATGGAACAACCAGCCAGAAACAGATTAGCGCGGCGTGTCAACGCTGCGCCCGCGACCCCGGAGAGAGGAGCCTGCCACTGGCGGGGCTGGGGTCGCGCATTTGTCTTAGCTGGCGCGTTGCTTGCATCCCCTGCGGAAGTACTGGCCCAAAGCCTTTTGCCTGTTCCGTCAGGCCAGCCAGTCGAGCTGAGCGATGTTCTGCTGGACAATAACCCAGGTGAATTGTGGCTTAGGTTTCGCTTCATTGCCCCCAAGATCGGTTCGACAGTTGGGCGGATCGGTTATGATGTGGCGTCGGCCGATATGGCGCATCTTTGTGAAATCCTGGCGGTTCCCTATGTGGCGAAGCATGAACTTGAGCCGGTGCGCGTCGTGATTTCCTTTTCCGACCGCGCCACTGAATTCGGTAATGCCGCGCCCGATGCAACGCAGTTTTTCGAGGCCTACCGGTTGGAGGATTCCCGGTGTATCTGGGAAGGGCTCTGATCATGATCGGTGATTTTCATGACATCAGTGCGTTTCAGAAAAAACCGGCGACCGTGGAGGTGCGCGCAATGAAACCAGCTCTGGTTGGATGTAAGTCCTGTTTCTTTTTCAACATGTTGATGGCCGAGGTTCAGGTATGCTGAAACATCGTGGTTTCCCCGGCCGTCTGTCCGGTACCGATTTCCAGTTCGTCATCCGGCGCGCCAACCCCAAAGGTGTAACGCCTCTGACCCGGCGCGAGCGTTTCCGGGATCGCAAACCAGCGGACCGGCGCGCGGACGCGGCGTTCATGGAAGCGTTGTGGGAACATTTCGGTGACCAGCCGTTTGAGCGTGGCAATTTGGACGCAGGGCGGCTGAGCTGGCTGTTCGGGCGCGAAGTAATTGCGGCAGAAGACCCGTTCGACCCTGCCAGCTACGACGCGTTGCTGGTGATTGATCTGGACGTCGCGCGCCATTCTTTTCCTGAAATCTTCGACGGGGTGCGCTGATCGTGTTTGCCGCCATGTCCCATATCCGCCAAGGGAAAACCCTGCCCGAAGCCGGGCAGGGCCGGTATGGGATGTCAGAAGTTCAACTGCGCCGCCAGTTGGACCCGGTCGCCGTCAAACGTCCGGCCAGTGGGTGCATCGTTCCGCTCGCCAAAGAAGTATTCGGCGCTGAATGTCAGGTTGTCGGTTGCCTGGTAAAAGGCGTTCACATGGATCGTCTCGAGCTCGGTGAAGGACAACGTGCCAGTCGAGGTGGGCAGATCGTAATCTTCGCGACCATAGGCGATACCGACATTCCATTTCGTACCAATGTCCTGGCGGAACTCGATGGTATAGCCGTCGACGTCATTTGCCCGGCCGTTGACGATGGCATCGCCCAGGCCGATCAGGTAGGGGCCAAGCGCCTCACCGTCGACGTAGTTGACCTGAAACAGCCCGCCTTGCCACGGCCGGACCGAGCCCGAGAGGGTAAAGCCTGTCTGATCGACTTCGACCGTGCCGGATTCGGCCTTGCCATAGAGGGCGGACGCGCGGGCAATATATGTTCCGTCGTCGTACTCGATGGCACCGGTGAAAACAGGATCTCTCGAATTGGACGCGCTGACGTTCTCTTCTATCGAAGCCGAGAATGTGGTGTTGGACCCAAGGGCATTGGAGTAGCGCACCTGTGGGACACGAGCGAAAGGTATGCCGACAGGACCGTTGAATTCAACCGAGGTCGGATAGGTGTCCAGCGGCTGGAAATTGGTCCAGTACTGACCGATCAGCCAGCTGTCTCCGATCGTGATATTGGCATGGCGCAGGCGCAGTTCAGCCGCTCCGCCCGAGGCGAACAGATCCAGTTCCAGCTGACCTCCGATTTCGCCGATACCGGAAGGCGTGCTGGTACGCAGCCCGATTCGGGACTGACGAACAGTCGCGCCGAATGTGCCACTGGTCTCGTTTGCAGGCTCACCGATGTTGTTTACGAAGGCTGTGTCACCCTGGTCGTAGTCGAAGTCGTAGAAGAAATCGGCCTTGATATATCCGTAGACGTCCAGAGTGGTATTGCCGATCTTCAGGTCGCCAGTCCCGGCACCGGGTTTGGCGGCCTCCAGCGCTTCGACACGGGCGCGCAGGGCATCCAGTTCGGCCTGGGTCTGGGTATCCTGGGCGTTGGCCTTCAATCCGCTGAATCCGAGCGCCGAGACGGCGAGCAGAAGGGCCGTTTTTCTCTTTATTATCATTTAGGTATTTCCTTGTATGCGAGTGTGCACAAGCACAGTTCCACGTCCCAAAATCCGATGGAAATCACGACAACGGGACAAAATGGGCCCGATTTCTCAAGCAATCGTGCGGGAAATCCCAAGCACCTTCACGGGTGGGTGAAAGAGGGTCGTAACGCACGGAAATCGAGAGAAAATTTGGCCTTCGAATTCCATCGCGTTCGTGATTTGCCATTTGGCCAAATCGCCCTTGGAAACCGGGTCTGTAACAGGAATGTGACACCTTCCGGTGTGCTGAAACATGGATACGGCAAAGGTCTTGTCGGCGCGAAATTGCGCGGCATTACGCAGGATGGGCAAAATCCAGCCGGTATTCGGGGTGGAAACAATACTTTGTTTGCTGCCGGGATTGTGCCGTGCATTGTGGAAGGGCCGTGCGGCTCTACTTTGCCTGCGTCGCACAAGCACCTACTATTCCGTACCCCTTCCTATCGCGGGCAGGCTTGTGTTCCCCACAATATCCTGCCCGCGTTTTTCTTTTCTCAGACAGTAGGCAACAAGCGGCAAAAAACTGCGCAAAAAGTTTGGTTGCCGCCGTTGTTATTGCATAACAATGAGGGCTTCCGGCATCTGGCCGCAAGGAAACCAAGAAATCTGAAGGGGCAGAAACCATGCAAACCTCACGCATCTTCCTTGTGGTCGCGGCCTGCGCAGGCCTTGCGGCCTGTGGCGAAACCACCGGCGAACAAGCGGTCATCGGCGGCGGAGCGGGCGCCCTGGGCGCGGTCGTTCTGGACGCAAACCCGGTCGTCGGCGCTGCGGTCGGTGCCGCGGGCAACGTGCTGTATTGCAAGTCGCAGGGCACCTGCGACTAAATCAGAGCTTTTCGGGGCGCGTACCGCCCCGTCCGCCATCATGCAGAACGCCGTCGCGGGGGGAGTCCCCTGCGGCGGCGTTTTGCATTTCAAGAACACCAAGCCAAAGGACGTCTCATGTTCAAAAAGATCCTGATCGCCAACCGGGGCGAAATCGCCTGCCGGGTCATCAAGACCGCTCGCAAGATGGGTATCGGTACGGTCGCCATTTTTTCCGACGCCGACAAGAACGCGTTGCACGTTTCGATGGCGGATGAGGCGGTGCATATCGGACCGCCACCGGCGAACCAGTCCTACATCGTGATCGACAAAGTGATGGATGCCATCCGTCAAAGCGGTGCACAGGCGGTCCATCCCGGCTATGGCTTTCTGTCCGAGAACTCGAAATTCGCCGAAGCGCTTGAGGCCGAAGGCGTCGCTTTTGTTGGCCCCCCGGTGGGTGCGATCGAAAGCATGGGTGACAAGATCACCTCGAAGAAGATCGCGCAGGACGCCGGTGTTTCGACGGTTCCCGGTTACATGGGCCTGATTGAAGATGCCGACGAGGCGGTCAAGATCTCGAACGACATCGGCTATCCCGTCATGATCAAAGCGAGCGCCGGTGGTGGCGGCAAGGGGATGCGGATTGCCTGGAATGACGAAGAAGCGCGCGAGGGTTTCCAGTCGTCCAAGAACGAAGCGGCCAATTCCTTCGGCGACGACCGCATATTCATCGAGAAATTCGTGACCCAGCCGCGGCACATCGAAATTCAGGTTCTGTGCGATAGCCATGGCAATGGCATCTATCTGGGCGAACGCGAATGTTCGATCCAGCGCCGGAACCAGAAAGTGGTGGAAGAGGCACCGTCGCCGTTCCTTGATCCCGAAACACGCAAGGCGATGGGGGAACAGGCGGTCGCGCTGGCAAAGGCCGTGAACTACGCCAGTGCGGGCACTGTGGAATTCATCGTCGATGGGGAAAAGAATTTCTACTTCCTTGAAATGAACACCCGTTTGCAGGTGGAACACCCGGTGACGGAACTGATCACCGGCGTCGATCTGGTGGAACAGATGATCCGGGTGGCCGCAGGTGAGACGCTATCGATTACGCAGGATGACGTGACCCTGACAGGCTGGGCGATCGAAAACCGTCTTTATGCCGAGGATCCGTATCGCAACTTCCTGCCGTCGATCGGCCGTCTGACCCGCTATCGCCCGCCGCAGGAAGTCGCAGCCGGTCCGTTGCTGGTCAATGGCAAATGGCAGGGTGAGGCCCCCTCGGGCGAGGCAGCAGTGCGCAATGATACCGGCGTCTATGAGGGCGGCGAGATCAGCATGTATTACGACCCGATGATCGCCAAGCTCTGCACCTGGGCACCAACCCGTGAGCAGGCGATTGAGGCGATGCGCGTGGCGCTGGACAGTTTCGAGGTTGAAGGCATCGGCCACAACCTGCCGTTCCTGTCTGCTGTCATGGATCACCCGAAATTCGTCAGCGGCGACATGACCACGGCGTTTATTGCTGAAGAATACCCAGACGGCTTCGATGGGGTTCAACTGCCCGAGGTCGAGTTGCGGCGGATCGCGGCCTCGTGTTCTGCCATGCACCGGGTTGCCGAAATTCGCCGTACCCGCGTATCGGGCCGGATGGACAACCACGAACGCAAGGTTGGCACCGAATGGACGGTGACGTTGCAGGGGCAGGAGTTCGACACAACAATTGCCGCCGACCCTGAAGGTTCAACGGTGAGCTTCGCAGATGGCACCGTGCAACGTGTGTCCTCAGACTGGACGCCAGGTGATCAACTGGCAGTACTGGATGTGGATGGCAATCCATTGGTGCTGAAGGTGGGCAAGGTTTCGGGCGGGTTCCGCATCCGAAACCGGGGCGCGGATATCAAGGTGCACGTGCGCACCCCGCGTCAGGCCAAGCTGGCCAGGCTGATGCCGGAAAAACTGCCGCCGGATACTTCGAAAATGCTGCTGTGCCCGATGCCCGGCCTGATCGTGAAGATCGACGTCGAAGTGGGGCAGGAAGTTCAGGAAGGTCAGGCGCTGTGCACCGTCGAGGCGATGAAGATGGAGAACATCCTTCGCGCCGAGAAAAAAGGCGTGGTCTCGAAGATCAACGCAGGTCCCGGCGACAGTCTCGCCGTGGACGACGTGATCATGGAATTCGAGTGACCATGGCTGCGCTTTTGTCATATCTCCAAGGGCCACCGGCGATCATCGCCGGGGCCAATGGGCTTGGCGAAAGTGCTCAGCCGCCCTCGCGCCGGTCGCGAATCTCGCGTTCGCGCAAGGGGGTCTTGTCGATGGAGCGGCCAATCTCGCGCACGCTCCACGGGCTGGGCTTGCGCAGTTTCACCACCCCGTCCTTGTCGACAAACACCATCTGGAATCCACGCGGGCGCAGTTGTGACCGAATGGGCGACCGCGCCTTGGGATCGGTATCCGTCAGCACGATAACGTCGCGGTCGCGCATGGCGTCTTCACCTTCCAGCAGCATGTCGATCTGTTGCTGGAACCGTGGATCGGCAGGTGTATCGGCAAAGACAACGATGGGTCGGCTGACCCATAGGAACTCGTCCAGTTCGCTGTCGCCAGCGGGTCGGACAAAACTGTCATCTGCTGGTGCTGTGCCATCGGCGGCCAGCGCGGCCAGCGGGAATAGTGCCGAGAAAACAAGGGCAAGCGTGCGTGTCATATGGCCTCCTGTTCCACTGAATATAGCCACTGTGCAGGCGATTGCGACCAGCGATTTGCACTCAACGCTCAATTTTCCGCGCCCGGGCCGGATTGAAGGGCGGGATTGAACATACGCGTGCTGTCGCAAACCGGCCGCGCCCCGAATTGATAAGAGGAAATCGAAATGACCGACACGAAGGACTGGAAAGCGCTTGCCGAGAAAGAGCTGCGCGGTCGTCCGTTGGATGATCTGACCAAAGAGACGCTGGAAGGCATCGACGTCAAACCGCTGTATACGCCTGAGGACACGGCGGAACTGCCGCATATGGGGTCTTTGCCGGGTTTTGGACCGTTTACGCGCGGTGTGAAGGCGACGATGTATGCAGGCCGTCCGTGGACCATCCGCCAATATGCCGGTTTTTCCACCGCCGAGGAGTCGAACGCCTTCTATCGTCGCAACCTGGCGGCCGGTCAGCAGGGCGTGTCGGTGGCCTTCGATCTGGCGACACACCGGGGCTACGACAGTGACCACCCGCGCGTAGTCGGAGACGTGGGTAAGGCTGGTGTGGCCATTGATAGCGTTGAGGACATGAAGATTCTGTTCGACGGCATCCCGCTGGACAAGGTCTCGGTCTCGATGACGATGAACGGCGCGGTGATTCCGATTCTGGCGAGCTTCATCGTTGCAGGCGAAGAACAAGGCCACGACAAATCCGTCTTGTCCGGCACCATTCAGAACGACATTCTGAAAGAGTTCATGGTGCGCAACACCTATATCTATCCGCCTGAACCGTCGATGAAGATCATCTCGGACATTATCGATTACACGTCGAACGAGATGCCCAAGTTCAACTCGATCTCAATCTCGGGCTATCACATGCAAGAGGCCGGGGCGAACCTTGTACAGGAACTGGCCTATACGCTGGCTGACGGGCGCGAATATGTTCGTGCCGCGACGCAAGCCGGGATGGACGTGGACAAGTTCGCAGGTCGCCTGTCGTTCTTCTTTGCCATCGGCATGAATTTCTTCATGGAGGCCGCCAAACTGCGTGCCGCGCGGACCCTGTGGCACCGCGTGATGACCGAGTTCGGGGCAAAGTCCGAACGGTCGAAAATGCTGCGCACCCACTGCCAGACCTCCGGCGTGTCGCTGCAGGAACAGGACCCCTATAACAATGTGATCCGTACCGCCTATGAGGCGATGAGCGCGGTTTTGGGCGGCACCCAGTCGCTGCACACAAATGCTTTGGACGAAGCGATTGCGTTGCCGACCGATTTCTCGGCCCGCATCGCGCGGAACACGCAATTGATCCTGCAGGAGGAAACCGGCGTGACGGATGTGGTCGATCCGCTGGCGGGTTCCTACTACGTCGAAAGCCTGACCAATGAGCTGATCGAAAAAGCCTGGACCCTGATGGAAGAGGTCGAGGAGATGGGCGGCATGACCAAGGCCGTGGCCAGCGGCATGCCCAAGCTTCGGATTGAAGAAAGTGCTGCGCGTCGTCAGGCCATGATCGATCGGGGTGACGAGGTGATCGTCGGCGTCAACAAATACCGCAAGGAACAGGAAGACCCGATCGACATTCTCGACGTCGACAACGTCGCCGTGCGCGAGGCACAGGTTGCACGTCTGGAGCGCATCCGTGCTACCCGCGATGAGGCCGCCTGCCAACAGGCGCTGGACGCGTTGACGAAGACTGCCCAAGAGGGCGGAAACCTGCTGGCCGCCGCCGTCGAGGCCGCCCGCGCCCGCGCATCCGTAGGAGAGATCAGCATGGCAATGGAGAAGGAATTCGGCCGCCACCGCGCCGAAGTGAAAACGCTGGCCGGTGTCTATGGAGCGGCCTATGAGGGTGACGAAGGTTTTGCCGCGATCCAGAAATCCATCGAAGATTTCGCCGAGGCTGAAGGCCGCCGCCCCCGCTTGCTGGTCGTCAAGATGGGGCAGGATGGTCATGACCGGGGTGCCAAGGTGATCGCGACCGCCTTTGCGGATATCGGGTTTGACGTCGACGTTGGCCCTCTGTTCCAGACACCGGCCGAGGCAGCCCAGGATGCCGTCGACAATGACGTCCACGTGGTCGGCATTTCTTCACAGGCGGCAGGCCACAAGACACTGGCCCCGCAACTGGTCGAGGAACTCAAGAAAGCCGGTGCCGAGGATATCATCGTGATCTGCGGCGGGGTGATCCCACAGCAGGATTATCAGTTCCTCTACGACCACGGCGTCAAAGCGATTTTTGGCCCGGGCACCAATATCCCCGAAGCGGCACAGGATATTCTGCGCCTGATCGGCGAAGCCAAGGGGTAAGGCCCAGACAAGATTTTTCAACGAAGAATCTTGTGGCGCAGATGTCCGAGGACAGCTTTACTGGGAAAGGCAGCGCGTTTTCTGCGCTGCCTTTTTTGATGGGGTGGAAATGGAACTGGATCATCTGGCCGTCGCAGGGGAAACGCTGGAGGCTGCTGCCGCGCATGTCGAGGACGCCTTGGGGGTCAAGCTTGAGACAGGCGGCAAGCATGAGAAATTTGGTACTTATAACAAGCTGCTCGGACTTGAAGATGGCTTGTATCTGGAAGCGATTGCCGTTGACCCGAATGCGGCGCAACCTGAGCGTACCCGGTGGTTCGATCTGGACCGGTTTCAGGGTGCACCGCGCCTGACCAACTGGATCTGCCGTGTGAAGGATATCGAGGCGGCCATCATGCCAGGTGGCCCGTTCGACCTGACAGATCTGGAGCGCGGGGCGCTGCGCTGGCGCATGATCGTGCCATCGTCCGGGCGCCTGCCTTATGACAACCTCTATCCCGCACTCATACAGTGGCAGGGCGATCTGCACCCCGCGGGAATGTTGCAGGCCAGTGGTTGCCGGTTGCTGAGATTGCTGGTGTCCCATCCCGAAGCCGCGAAACTTGCCCAAAGCACCGGACCGGTCGAGGGTGTTGAATTTCACCAGGGCCCGCCGGGTCTGCGCGCTGAATTCGAGACACCAAACGGACGTCGCGTTCTGGAATGAGGGTTCGGCAGGCACAGATTGCGGATGCACCGGCGATTGCGAATATTGCCAACGCGATCATCAGGGATACCCTGGTTACGTTCACATCCGAGGAGCGGTCTGCCGCGGGAATTGCAGCCGACATAGAAGCCCGCGGTGCGGGGTTTTTGGTGGCTGAACTGGATAGCGAGGTTGTCGGTTTCGCTTCGTATACTCGGTTCCGATCCGGGCCGGGGTATGCCGAATGCCGCGAGCACACGATTCAACTCGCTCCATCAGCACGTGGCAAGGGGATCGGCCGCACGTTGATGAGCCGGTTGGAAGAGGTGGCCCGGGCCGAGAGCGTGCACGTGCTTGTGGCGGGGATTTCCTCGGAAAATCCGGCGGCCATCGCCTTTCACGCTCGCATCGGTTTTGCCGAAGTCGGACGAATGCCCCAAGTGGGCTGCAAATGGGGCCGCAGGTTGGATCTGGTACTGATGCAGAAAATTATTGGTCAGGACTGATCTGTCGCACCTGACACGCGCGATTTGTGGCGCTAGGGTGCGGCCATGTCGATCTGGACCCGTATATCCGATGCGCTGAGCGCACTGGCACAAGGTGAAAGCCTGACTGCCGTTTTTGAAAAACTGCGCTCACCGCCCGAAAGGTCGGTGGCCTTTACAATCGCTGTGATCGCGCTGGGCGCCAAGATGGCCAAGGCAGACGGGCAGGTGACGCGGGACGAGGTTACAGCCTTTCGCGATGTGTTCCAGATTGCCCGCGAAGACGAAGAAGGCGCGGCGCGGGTGTTCAACATGGCCCGAACCGACGTGGCCGGCTATCAGGACTATGCCCGCAAGATCGCCCGGATGTTTGACGAAGACAGCACGACGTTGTGCGACCTGATGGAAGGTCTGTTTCACATCGCCATGGCCGACGGGTTTTATCACCCGAACGAAAACGAGTTTCTGGAAGAAGTCAGCCGGATATTCGGGCAAACCGACGCTCAGTTTCTGGCGCTGCGCGCCCGGTTCGTGCCGGATGCCCCAAACGATCCGTATACCGTTCTGGGCGTGACAAGGGACATGCCGTTGACCGAAATTCGCAACATCTGGCGCAAGCTAGTGCGCGAAACCCATCCTGACGCCATGATGGCGCGCGGCGTGCCCGAGGAGGCAATCCGGCTGGCCGAGAAAAAGATGATCGACATCAACCGCGCCTGGGACGAAATAAACGGTGCAAAGGTCTGAACAGATGCGTTTGGCGACCTACAATATCGAATGGTTCGCCAATTTGTTTGATCGCCAGGATCGTCTGATCGTCGATGACGGCTGGTCCGGCCGCTATGATGTCACCCGGGCCCAGCAGGTCGAGGCGATCGCCAAGGTTCTGACGGCCATCGACGCAGATGCCATTCTGATCGTTGAGGCCCCAAACACCGGCAAAACCCAGAACACGGTCCGTGCGTTGCAGGGTTTTGCGGAAGCCTTCGATTTGCGCACCACTCATGCGGTCATGGGCTTTGCCAATGAAACCCATCAGGAACTGGCACTTTTGTTTGATCCTCAGTTGATGATGGTGCGCCATGATCCAAAGACGCGGTCTGCGCAGCCATTCGATCATCAGACAGCACCCCGGTTTGACACCGAATTCCGGATTGATCTGGATATCGACGCAACCGAGGATGTTGTGCTTTTTTCAAAGCCACCGATGGAATTGGCGGTGGAAACAAAGTCGGGTGCGAAATTTCGCCTGATTGGGGCACATCTGAAATCCAAAGCGCCGCACGGCGCGGAAAGCCGGGACGAGGCGATCCGGATTTCAATTTCCAACCGGCGCAAACAACTGGCGCAGGCGATCTGGCTGGCACGGCGCGTGGAACAGCACATTGCCGAGGACGAACCGGTGATTTTGCTGGGTGACCTTAACGACGGCCCGGGCCTGGACGAGTTCGAGAACCTGTTCGGGCGCTCATCCGTCGAGATTTTGTTGCAGTCCGGTTTGTTTGATCCCAATGCCGCAACTGCATACGGCTCTGTCGGCGGGGAAACACCTTCGACGGCCCGGTTTGTGCGCCGGGACAAGGGAGATTTTCTTGAGGCATTGCTGGATTACATCATGATCAGCGATCCGCTGCGCCAGCGAAATCCGGTCTGGCGAATCTGGCATCCGTTGCGGGACGACGCGATCCGTTCGAACGCGGAATTGCGGGACGCACTGCTGACGGCCTCGGACCATTTTCCCGTAACTCTGGATATTGACCTGTGATCTTTCAACGCCTTCCCGCAGTGCTTATGTTTGGCCCCATGAAACGAGTTCTTTTGATAAGTCTGATCGTGACGTCCACTGCGTTCTCAGCCGGCGCGCAGGAAGATACCGGCAAGTCCCTGATGGAGCGCGGCGCCGAGCTTTTCTTCGAAGGCCTGCGCAAGGAAATGGAGCCCACGCTGGATGATTTGCGCGACCTGGCTGAACAGTTTGGTCCTGCCATGCTGTCCTTTTTTGAGGAAATGGGACCGGCACTGGCAGAAATGACCAAGGAGATACAGGACTGGAGCGTGTACGAAGCGCCCGAGATCCTGCCCAATGGCGATATCATCATCCGCCGGAAACCGCAGGACGACACCCCGCAGATACCCGAGCAGAAAGAAGATCCAGACGAAAGTATGACGGATATCTGAGCGTTTACAGGGGATTACCCCTTGATGATGACCTTGGTCTCTGACTTCAACGCCTGAGCCAGAGAGCCGAAGCGTGCTTCGGCGGTTTCGTTGAACAGCGGTTCGGCAGCTTTCGGCAAAATCAGATCCAACTGGCGTTTCTTTGGGAAATAACGAAGTTTGCCCATCGTGGCGTCATTCTTCATCCACAGCATTGCGCCAAAACGCATTGCCTTGCCCAGAATCTCGGCCTGCTTCTGACTCTTTTCATCCAGCAGTTCATATTGTGGCGCGAACCGGTTGCCTTCGCGTTTGTTGCGGTAGCGGTGCTGCAACGCCAGACCAATGAACACCCGTTCCGAATGCTTCAGCCCACCCAGGTTGGCGCGGGTCACGTAGTCGAAACAGACCTCTGCCCGGTAATCGGGATGAGCGCGCCAACTGACATCGTGCAGAAGGCACGCGGCCTTGACCAACCGGACGCGGGTTGACGGGGCCGATTTGAACAGCGGCATGACGAAATCGAACAGGTGTTTTCCAAAACCGGGCAGACGGGCGTCCTTGGCTTCCGAAAAGCGGCTGGCTTCGATCAATGGATCGCAATCGCGCAGGCTTTGCGGCATCTGTTCGTACAGAAGCCCTTCGCGGATTCCATAGCTTGAAATGGCGATGTCCTTGGGTTTGAACGTCCGGATCAGTCGGGACAGCACATCCATCGCATAAGGGATCAGTGCCATGCGCGAGCTGGACACACCGGCCCGGCTGCGCAGTTTCTCGGGGTCGCCCTTTTCGATGAACCGGATGGTTTCGCGCACCTGCCTGTGGGTCATCCTGTACTCATGCAGAACGTTCAGCGGATAACCCCGCCGCAGCATGTCCAGCCGCGCAAAAGCGCGCCAGCTGCCGCCCACCAGGAACAGGCGATCCCGCTGGGGGCCCAACTGATCGCGCAACTCTTCCATGGTGGATTTGATGTGCGCCTTGCGGGCACGACGCCCGCCCTTGATGTCCCGCAGTTTCAGCGGACCCAGCGCCGATGTCACGCGGCGGCCGGTCTGGCCTTCGCCGATCTCGGCCAGTTCCATGGATGAACCGCCAATATCGCAGATCAGACCGTATGCACCCGGCCATCCCAGAAGCACGCCTTGAGCGGAAAAACGGGCCTCTTCCAGACCATCGATGATTGAAACGTGCAGACCGGTTTCGGCTTTGACCTCGTCGCAAAACTCCTGCCCGTCCTTGGCTTCGCGTACCGCGGCGGTTGCGACAACGTGCAGACCGGGCAGATCAAGGTTGTCGGCCAGATGCTGGAACCGGCGCAGGGCATCCAAAGCGCGAACACGCCCTCTGGGGTTCAGGTGCCCGGTCTCCGACAGACCCGCGCCCAGTTCGCACATCACCTTTTCGTTGTAGAAATACGCGGGTGAGCGGGCGGCCCCGTCAAATATGACCATACGGACCGAGTTCGACCCGACATCGACAACACCGACCCGGGACAAGTCCCTGACGCGGGGATCAGAAAATAGCGGTCTTCCGAAAGGTCCCCAGTCGGGGATGGTGGTATCGATAGTCTGATCCATGTCTTTCCCAGATATTCCTGTCTCAGGATGCGAAATCACCGGATTCGGGTCAATCTCTTCAATGGCCGTCGCCGGCATGGTGTTTCAGAACCCGGATCGCCAGCGCCCGTGTGATGTCGCGCCTTTCCGACAGTGCAAGTTTGTCCAACTGGGCCACCACGTCTGCCGCAGTTTCGAAACGCCGGTCCATGTGCTTGACCAGATAGGAAATCACCTCGGGTCCGGGGTTGAGCTGCCGGTCCACGAACAGCTTGGCCAGCACGGCCCCCAGAAGGGCGTCATCAGGCGGGTCCAGGGCGACCTGATGGGCGCCTTCGATACGGCTTTGCAAATCGGCCAGAGGCAGCTGCCAAAGCTTCGGCGCCAGCCGTCCGGTCATCAACAGCGCGTGGCCTTCGGCCAGAACAAGATTGTGCAGATGAAACAGCGTTTTCTGTTTTTCAGCGTCGGCTGCGATCATGGGTACATCTTCGACCGCGACCGAAGTCCGGGCCAACTCGGGCACCTCGCCGTGCTTCAGATCGGTGGCCGAAATGATCCGTCCGCCGCTTTCCGCCGCCCATACATGCGACAGATGTGTTTTCCCCGAACCTGCCGGCCCGCTGAGCACCAGTTTGTTGCCTGGCCAGGACGAGGCGGAAATCATCGCCACCGCCAGAGCATTGGCGGGGGAAACAAAAAAATCCTCGCGTCCCAGCGCGGTTTTCGCCGGAAGGTCAAAGCTGAGCTGGCGTGCCATTTACTTGTCTTCCTGATCCAGCCCTTCCAGCCCGGTATACAGGCGGCTTTCCAGATATTTCGAAGTGGCAAACCGGGCCAGTACGCCGAGTGCTGCGGCGACCGGAACAGCCACCAACATGCCCACAAAACCGAACAGTGCCCCAAACACGGACAGCGCCAGCAGCAGCCAGACCGGATGCAGGCCGACCGAATTGCCGACAAGTTTGGGTGTCAGGAAATTGCCTTCGGTCACTTGCCCAAGTGCGAATACACCAGCGACCAGCCCGATATGGGCCCAGTCACCCCAGAACTGAAACAGCGCCAGCCCGATCGCCAGCGTGCCGCCGATCAGCGCCCCCAGATACGGGATGAAGGTGACGAGTCCGGCAATGAACCCGACAATCAGTCCGAACTGCAGACCGACAAGCATCAGCGCGATGGCATAGTACGTGCCGAGGATCAGACAGACCGTTCCCATGCCCCGTACGAACGAGGCCAGGACATCATCGATTTCCCCGGCCAGTTTCTTGATTGTCGGCGCATGGTCACGCGGCAAAAGCTCGGCTATACGCGCAATCATGCGGTCCCAGTCCAGCAGCAGGTAAACGGTAACCACCGGCACGATGACCAGCAAAACGACCACGTTTATTGCCGACCCCAACGAGGCGACGACCGTTTGCAGGACATCGCCGGTCTTCGACTTCAGGGTCTCGCCAAGAGAAACCAGAAACTGATGCGAGTTGGACTGACGGTCCAGAAGGGACGGGAATTGTCGTTCGATAAACCCGCGCAGTTCCTTGAACAGGCTGGGCATGATCTCGACCAGATCGATCAGCTGAGTGATCAATGCGGGAACAACCATCAGGATCGCCAGGACGAAACCCAGCACACCGACTACGGTAATGATGCCCGTCGCCGCCATGCGCGAGAGACCCAGATTTTCAAGCCGATCCGCGACCGGATCCAGAAAATATGCAATCGCACCACCGATGACGAAGGGCAGAAGCACGTCCCCAAGAGCCCACAAAAGAAGGGCAATCACCACTGCGGCGATGCCCCAGTATCTGAGCTGATCCTTAACGGGCAAGGCCATATCGGTCCCCTGAGTTTGGCTCTTGCACGTGTTCTTGGCCCATGCGCGCCCGCGATGCAAGTGGTTCATGCCCGCTGAGATTTTGGGGTGTCAGCTGTGCAATGTTCCCAGTTCAGGGGTTTCCTCATCCGCCATTTCATCTGACCAGTTTGTGCGCCAGATCTCTGCCGACCAGTGCCCGCAATGGACTGCGGGCCGGTCAAAGCCGGGTAGGGGTGGCAATTGGGGTTGGATGACAACATCATGACGCGGCACGGCGAAATACGGAAAGGAATACCGTTCCCGCCCCGAGCGGTTGACGACCCGGTGCGGAGTTGATTTCAACCGTCCCCCTGACCAAAGCTCCAGCATGTCGCCGATATTGACGACAAAGCCACCGGGCGGGCAATCCGGAGTAATCCAGTCTCCGGCCCGCGTCTGAACCTCAAGCCCGCCGACGGGATCGGGCGCGATGATGGTCAGTGCGTCGGTGTCTTTGTGCGGATGAATCCCATAGCCCGCTTCCTCGGCGGCCTGAGGCGGGTAATGCAGCAAAGTCATATTGGTCATCGGGTCGCGGAACGCGTCGCGCAGACTGTCCGGCTCAAGCTTCAACCCGACTTCCAGCGCCCCAAGCAAATGGTCTGTGACGCGATCCAGTTCAGCCCAGTATTTCAGGATGACGTCCTGTGCGCCCGGGACTTCGCGCGGCCAGAGATTTGGCCCATAAAGGGCGCAGTCCTGACGGATACGCGCATCCGATGGGGTTTCGAAGTGCAACTTGTAGCCTTCGTATTTGTCGGCGGTCCCCGATCCGTCGTTCGGGGTAAAAAACCCCATGGGAATATAGCCGCGATAATTGTCACGGGTGATGGCCTGATCCCATTTGCTGCTGTCATCGATGCCGAAGATCTCACGAACGCAGTCCCGAACCTGCTCGACCATATTCGGGGGAACACCGGTGCCTGTAATCGATAGGAAGCCGATGCTGGTGCAAGCGTCCAGGATTTGCTGAACGGTGGTGTCAAAGCCCGGATGAGCCTTGTCGTTCAGGGGGGCAATGTCGATTGTAGGTATATGGTCCATCAGTTGATCCTCACCCCTTGGCGTTCAAGTTCGGCGTGAACCGGGCTCAGGTTCAATTCGTGCACGTCCTGATTGCTTTTGAGGGACAACGCCGCTGCAATTCCGGCGCCCTGACCCATGACAGCACAACAGGCCATGTTTCGGGTCGCGGCATGGGCGACGCGGTCTGCGCCGTGCGAACGCCCCGCCACCAGCAGGCCCTGCACACCTTTTGGCAGCATGGATCGGTAAGGGACCTGCATGTATCGGCCTGTGGTCGGCAAGATCAGGATGCCATAGCCGTCGATGAACTCGGGGTAGATGCCGATCGTGTCTTCGAACCGACCCTGATGGCGAGCGTCATCCTCGGTCATGTTATAGATCGCGTCGATCTTACGGGTGTCGCGGATGCCGATCGTCATCCCGAAGTTTCGCAGACGGGCGTTTTCACAACCGGGCATGAACCGGCGCAGCGCCTCGATGGCCAGCATCGACTGACGTCGGCCTTCGATCTCGCCGCGCGTCAGGCTGTCGGGGTCGGTGCCGTCTATCTCGGCCAGATGGATGAGGTTCATGTAGGTCAGCTCACCCGTGTCATGCATTGCGCCCCATGTACCGGCGATGGTGTTCAGGTGCGGCGGGATCAGCCCTTCATCAATGGCCTGTTGGAACGGTTTGTGCACGAAGGGCGAGAACATGTCGTCTTCTTTGCCGCTCGTCTCGATGTTCCACTCACCGCCGCCGCCCCAGTCCTTATAGGTCTGCGGGTCGGATTTGACACCTTCCATGAATGCGCGCTTGTCGACACCGGCCAGATGGAACATGACCGAGGCCGCCATCATGTCTTCGCGTGGGGTCTTGTGGGTCGGTGCGCCTGCACGGTGAGCCACATCAGCGTCCCCGGTGGCATCAATCACCACCTTGGCCAGTATCGCCTCGCGCCCTGCCTTGGATTCGGTGATGATCCCGGTGATCCTGTTGCCTTCCATGATCGGCGCAACAAACTGACGGTGCAGCATCGGATGCACGCCAGCCTCTTCGACCAGCTTGTCTGCCACCAGTTTGAAGCCTTCGCTGTCGAGCTCATAGCTCAGCGACTGGCTTTCCGGCACCGCAGCGCCCATCTCCTTGGCACGGGTTTCGAACTCCATGCCGATGCCGCCAGCTTCGACCGTCTGTTCGTGGCGATACCAGGCGAAACCTTCGACCCCGACAGCGGTGATGTTCCCCCCCATGCAACCGAAGCGGTCGACCAAGGACACTTCCGCCCCCGCCCGTGCCGCTGCCAGTGCGGCGGCAAGGCCAGCGGGGCCGGAACCTACAACAAGAACGTCGGTCTGATGAACTACGGGGATCTGGCGGGCGGGTTCCTGAATGGTTTGCACGGGGACCTCCTGAGAAAATGTTCTCGCTACCATCTTGAATGCTGACTGGCGGGTCAATCAAAAAACCGACTGCTCCGAGGTCGCAAAATCGCCAATGGCCGATTGCCCCCGGCGGGGCTTTGCAATAAGCAGCTTTGAAGTCGAATTCTCACCTTTGAAGGTCATACAATGCGCCTCAGCCGTTACTTTCTGCCCGTTCTCAAGGAAACCCCCTCCGAGGCTCAGATCGTCAGCCACCGGCTGATGCTGCGTGCCGGGATGATCAAACAGGCCGCGGCCGGGATTTATTCGTGGCTGCCGTTGGGTTTCAAAGTTCTGCGCAAGTTGGAAAACATCGTGCACGAGGAACAGGCGCGGGCGGGTCATATCGCCATCCAGATGCCTATTTTGCAATCCGCGGACCTGTGGCGCGAATCCGGACGTTACGACGATTACGGTCAGGAAATGCTGCGAATGCAGGACCGTCACGGGCGCGACATGCTGTATACGCCGACGGCCGAGGAACTGGTGACCGACATCTTCCGTGGCCATGTCAGCAGCTACAAGGATCTGCCGCTGACCCTCTATCAGATTCAATGGAAATTCCGCGATGAAATCCGCCCCCGTTTCGGCGTGATGCGTGGTCGTGAATTCTATATGAAGGACGGCTACAATTTCGATCTGACAAAAGAAGACGCGCTGCACGCTTACAACCGCCATCTGGTCAGCTATCTGCGCACGTATGAGCGGATGGGCCTGCAGGCCATCCCGATGCGCGCCGATTCCGGCCCCATTGGTGGCGATGACACGCATGAGTTCCTGGTTTTGGCTGATACCGGCGAGTCCGAAGTTTTCTATGACAGCGCCGTTACCGATCTGACCTTTGGCGACCGCGAGATCGATTATAACAACCGCGAGCAGTGTCAGGCGATCCTCGAGGAGTTCACCTCGAAATACGCGCGCACCGACGAAACCCATGACGAGGCGCTGTTCAACCAGATCCCGGAAGAGCGCCGCCGCGTGGCGCGCGGAATCGAGGTCGGCCAGATATTCTATTTCGGCACCAAGTATTCCGAACCGCTGGGTGCAACCGTGCAAGGCCCCGACGGTAAGCCGGTTCCGGTCCACATGGGCAGCCACGGCATCGGTGTCAGCCGCCTGATCGGCGCGATCATCGAAGCCAGCCATGACGGCAAGGGCATCATCTGGCCCGAGGGCGTGACCCCGTTCCATTGCGGTATCGTCAACCTGAAACAGGGTGATGAAGAAGCGGATACGGCTTGCGAAAGGATCTACAAGGCACTGACCGCGCTGGGGCTTGAGCCGCTTTATGATGACCGCAACGAGCGGGCAGGGGGCAAATTCGCAACCATGGACCTGATCGGCCTGCCGTGGCGCATCACTGTCGGTCCGCGCGGCCTGAAGAACGGCGTGGTCGAACTGACCAGCCGACGCACCGGCGAAAGTGAGGAACTGAGCCCCGAGGCCGCGGTCACCAAGATCGCCGGGATTTATGAGCAGATCGCCTGAGCAGACCGATACGCCGCTGATCTCGGTGATCACGGCGACTTACAACCTGCTGTCCCAAGGGCGGCAGGACAGTTTTCTGGGCGTCATCGACTGCATGGCGCGGCAGAACTGCGTTCGGGCCGAGCATGTCATTCAGGATGGCGCCTCGTCTGATGGAACCACTACGTTTTTGAATGAGGCGACTGCAGACGCCCCGCGTACACGTGTGATCAGTGCACCGGATGCCGGTCTGTACGATGCGATGAACAAGGGGGCACAGGCCGCGCGCGGAACGTATCTGCTGTTCCTGAACTCGGACGACGCTCTGGCGTCAGATGATGTGCTTAACATGGCGGCGGATCGGCTTGAGGCAACCGCGCCCGATTTCCTGTTCGGGTCGACACTGCGCAAACACGCGGACGGATCGGAAAGCCGTGAGAAACGAATGTCACTTACGGCGGTCCTGCAGCGGATGCCGTTCTGCCATAACTCGGTTTTCATTAAACGGGATGTCTTTCTTGCACTGGGCGGACATGACACGCAGTTTCGCGTTGCTGCCGATTACGACCTGATGCTGCGTCTGGTCGGTGGCGGCTATCAGGGTGAGCGGATGGATGATCCGGTCTCGTTGTTCTGGGAAAGAGGTGTGACCAGCGACGATGACGCAACAGGGCAGGACTATGCCCGTGTCTGGATGCAATATTACGCGGATTTCAGAACGGCCCATGGGCTGACGCAGCAGGATTTCTTTGGATACTATCGGCGCGGACACATGCCGGCCAACCTGATGCTTGAAGTTCTGCGTCGACCCGATACGCCCGAGGCGATCAAACGGGCCGCGCGCCATTGTCTGCTAAAGACCCTGCGCCGTTCGGTGCAGTTCTGGCGAAAATTCTAGGCTCTCAACTTAAGTGCCGTTCCGGGATGGACGTGCCGTCAGAACCTCTCCATCTGCCTGCCCGCCATGGGCGACGACAATCGGACGCCCAAGCTTACGCACCAGATCCTTGAATTCGAACCCAAGAAAACGCAGTCCACAGACCCGCTCGCCGGATGTTCTGTCGGTGATGCACAGGCGGCCCTTTCGGAATGCCAGCCTGTATCCTTTGTCTTTCAGGATGTCTGCCAGGCTACCCCAGCTTGCCGCGCTGGCGAATAACGGGCGGATTGCTGCGCGCAGCAGAGCCGCTGTTTCGCAATCGAGTTCTGTTGATGCCGTTCGGGCCACAATAGAACCCGACACCTCAGTCTTCCGTTTAATTAACATGAGCGACCCCCGCTCTGAAATGTATTCCCCCATTACAGGGTGTCAAAATTTCTCAGAATAATCAAAATTTGAAATAAAATTACTCTGAAAATGTTGCATTTTGAGTTCAATAATTCACGCAATACCCGCATTGATATCATAGGTGAAACAATTCAGCGCTGTCTGTGAAGGATGTCACAACTATTGGTATAGCCCGCTTGTTACTCTGTCGCCTTAAGCCCGAGCCCTTCCAGACGGACCGACCGCGTTTGATTCGTTCCGGCATTGCAATTGCCGGGCTGGACACAAGATATCAGAGTGGTAAATCGGTCTGGTTCAGACGGGGGATACGGACGTGCTGAGTTTTGCAACGGTTGTGTATTCCAAGGACTATCCCTTGCTTGAATTGCAGGCGCTGTCATTTGCCCGGTTCGTTGACCCCCGAAGTGTCGCATCGATCCATGTTATCATGAACGACATTGACGAGGCGTCGCTCAGACAGAAGATCGATCCAATCCTGCCGTCCTATGGTCCGTTGCTGCCCAAGGTTAAGGTGCTAAGCGGCGACGACGTATTGCTGGGCACCGGGCATTGTTCAGAACGGCCCTGGCGTGACCGGGTCCTGATCGAGAACCGTTTCCGGATTCCGTTCGCCCGAAAAGGCGGGTGGCGGGGCAACAACGGGTATCGCGCTCAGCAGGTGCTGAAACTGGGTGCCGCACGCGTGGCAGATGCCGAGAATATCGTTATCCTGGATACCAAGAACGTGTTTTTGCGCGCTTTCGAGCAATCTGAGTACTTTTCACAGGATGGCGCTGCCCAAATCCCGTTCATTCCGGTTCAAAGCGATTTTCACCGCAATTGGTTGTCTGAGAGTTTGGAGGCACTTGGGGTTAACAAGCCCGATACCGCCGTTCTTGAAACAACGAACTTTGCGACACCGTTCCCTGTCCGACGATCGCTTGTATTGGCGCTGCTGGACGAAATCAATGCGCGTTACGGTTCGGTGCAGGCCCTCTTTGCGTCGCGGCGGCGGCCGTCCGAGTTCATGCTACTTAACGCGTTTTGTATGGGCTCACCTGAAGGTTACGGACCTTGGTTTCAACCGATTGAAAACAACAGCGTCGGTATGTGGCCCACCTATTCGCCGGATGTTCTGAGTGCGCAGGTGTCACGACTGGACGATCCGCAGTCACTCAGCCTTGGATTGCACAATCGGGCGGTTTCGAAACTACCCGATGATCTGCGCGAACGGGTATTCAGAGCATTGGAAAGCCGCGGCATCAGCGACCCGGCCAGAACAAAGGCTGTATTGGATCAAACTTCGGCCCTTTCCGGCTAGCACAGTCACTGGCGGTGACAAGTCGCTTGACCATCCGGGCAAATGCCGAAAGGGTCGCCGCAAACAGAAAAACCGGAGCAGGCATGGCCACCACACCCCCGCCCTTTGCCCCTTTTGAATGGAAAATCGCCTGGCGTTATCTGCGTGCCCGCCGCGCCGAAGGCGGCGTCAGCGTGATGACCTGGATTTCCCTGATCGGGATCACTCTGGCCGTGTTTGCCCTGATCGCGACCCTGGCGGTGCGGTCCGGGTTCCGGTCCGAGTTTGTCGGCACCATTTTGGGAGCCAACGCGCATGTCACCGTCTATTCGGCTGGCCAGGTCGGCCAGCAGGGCAGTGTTGACAGGACGATTGCGGATTTTGACGGCATGGCTGTGCGGATCGCGCAGGTTGACGGGGTCGAGCGGGCCGCGCCATTGGTCAAGGGACAGGTGCTGATCACCAACCGCGACCGCAGCAGCGGCGTCGAGGTCTTTGGCATTCGCCCCGACGATCTGAGCGATTTGCCGGGTATTGCTGAAAGTGAACAAGCCATTGGTGATCTGTCGGGGTTTCAGGACGGTGAAGAAGTGGTTGCCCTTGGTTCCGGCGTTGCCCGCAGCATCGGGGCGACAGTCGGCGATACGATCAAGCTGACCTCGCCCAACGGGGTCAAAACCGCCTTTGGCACGTCGCCGCGGGTGAATGCTTACCGCGTGGTCTATGTCTTTTCGGCCGGCCGCTACGATATTGACCGGACCCGGGTCTACATGCCGTTTGACAGGGCGCAGAGCTTTTTCAACCGCGAAGGTGTCGCGGATGAGATCGAGGTGATGGTCGCGCAGCCCGAGGCACTGAACCCGATCCTGATCCCGATACTCGAAGCCGCAGGCGAGCGCAGCCAGATCTGGACGTGGCAGGACGCTTCGGGTGGGTTCCTGCGCGCGCTCGAGGTAGAGGACAACGTGATGTTCATCATCCTGTCGATCCTGGTGCTGATCGCGGCGATGAATATCGTCTCTGGCCTGATCATGCTGGTCAAGAACAAGGGGCGGGACATCGGCATCCTGCGCACCATCGGTCTGAGTGAAGGGTCCGTTCTGCGGGTGTTTTTCATTTGCGGGGCATTCACCGGCATCATCGGAACGGTGATGGGCGTGGTCCTTGGATGCCTTTTCGCCATCTATATCGATCCGATTTTTTCCTTCGTGAACTACGTCATGGGAGGCGGTGTCTGGGATCCGTCCATTCGCGGCATCTACGCTTTGCCCGCCGAATTGCACCTGACCGATGTACTCAAGGCAGTCGCGCTTTCGTTGGGTCTGTCCTTTCTTGTCACCTATTTCCCTGCTCGTCGTGCGGCGCGGCTGAACCCGGTTGAGGCGCTGCGCTATGAATGATGTGACGATGCGGCTGAACGGTCTGACCAAGACCTATCTGAGGGGCACTCCGGGCGAGGTTCAGGTTCTGCGCGGTGCAGATCTGGAACTTCGCGCGGGTGAGGCTGTGGCGCTGGTGGCACCGTCGGGTGCCGGAAAGTCGACGCTGCTTCATATTGCCGGGCTTCTTGATGCCCCCGATGCCGGATCGGTTGAAATTGCGGGTCAGGATGCCTCGGGCAAAGGCGACCGTACCCGCACAGCATTGCGGCGGCGCGATGTGGGATTTGTCTATCAGTTCCACCATCTGCTGCCGGAATTCACGGCGCTTGAGAATATAACCCTTCCGCAACTGGCCAATGGCGTATCCGAAAAAGCTGCCCGTGAACGGGCTATGTCACTGCTGGGGCGGGTTGGGGTTGCGTCCCGCGCCGATCATCGCCCGGCGGCCCTGTCAGGAGGAGAGCAACAGCGCGTTGCATTCTGCCGGGCGCTGGCCAATGCGCCGCGCGTTTTGCTGGCGGATGAACCGACCGGCAATCTGGACCCTGAGACCTCGGATCAGGTTTTCGATGCGCTGATGTCACTTGTGCGGGGTGAGGGGCTTTCGGCGTTGATCGCCACTCACAACCCGGATCTGGCCGCGCGGATGGACCGGATCGTGCGGTTGGACGGCGGTGTTCTCAAGCCAGTTGAGTGATGGCGACGCCAACTGCCATAACAGCAATCCCGCCCGCCCGCATCCAGGTTAGGGGTGTGATCTGGGCGCCAAACAGACCAAAATGGTCAATGGCGGCTGCACTGATCAACTGGCCCAGCAGGACAAAGAACACTGCGTTACCGACGCCAAAATGCGGGGCCACGTGGGTGATGGACAACACATAAAAGGCGACCAGAACGCCGCCGAGGAACAGGTGTTTCGGGGCTTCTGAAATTTTTGAAAGCGCGTCGAAGCCGGGAAACACCAACATGACCAGCGCCGAAGCGGTCAGGGCAACGGCGAACAGAACCACTGCCGCCGTGGTCGGCGACCCGATCAGTTTACCCAAGGCCGCATTCAGACCCGCCAGCAGAGGCACGCCGACCCCGGCTGCCAGCATGATGGCTGCGTATTGTGTCATTGCCCGATCCTTTGCCCTTGTTGCGTTGATCTGGATCATTGCCCCTAGCCGCAGAACGGGCAAGCCTGCAATTGCCAATCCTGACAGGAGACTACGATGAGAATGTCCGCCGCCCGGGTCACATTTCTGACAGCCGTCTTTCTGGCGTCCCAAGCGCCAGCGCAGGATGCCGAAAATGGTAGCCATTTGTACCTGCGCCACTGCGCCACCTGTCACGGGATCGAAGCAACGGGTCAGGGTCCGATGGCTGGTGTCTTGGTCATTCAGCCCACTGACCTGACCCAATTGGCGGATGCCAATGGTGTGTTTCCACGGGCAAGAGTTGTGGCACGGATCGACGGGCGCGATCCTCTGGTCTCGCACGGCAGCCCGATGCCTGTGTATGGGCCGTTCTTCGAAGGGCAGGACACGGCCATCAAAACGCATGATGGTCAGCCTATTCTGACGAGCCAGCCGATTGTCGATTTGGTCGCCTATCTGGAAACGCTGCAAAAGTGACGGTGATCAGCTGCAAATGCCGTTGATTTCCGCGCCCCGCCACGGCAGGGCGACGTCGCGCTCGCGCCCCTTCTCGGGCAGCGGTGACAGGTCAAAGTGCACACCCAGCATGTCGTGCAGACGCTGCGTGCGGGCCGCCTGGGGATCCAGCGCCCGGCAGCATACATATTCCTCGACGATCGCGCCCTGTTGTTCGAATCCGTAAGAAAGAAAGTCAGGCGAAGTTGCGAGGTCGAACAAATAGGGATCCTTGCGTCCGCCATGTTCTGCCGCTGCGCGTAATGGATGATACCCGGTGGTTTCGCGGTTTTGCCACTGCCAGACATGGGTCAATTCATGCGCCAGCAGCATCGCGGCAATCAGGTTCATTTCGTCCGGAAATCCGGACATGTAATTCTCAAGATACCAGTCACGCGAGAAATAGACCCGGTTGAACAGGGCCACTGCGGCAGGGGTGCTGGTGACAAGCCCCTCTTCGGCCGGTGGCAGAATGCGATCCCGGCAGGCCAGACGCGGTCGCGACTCGCGGTAGTATGTAATGGGCAGCACGGGCGCGCCATCGACAAGTCGGACGCGATCAATGTTCAGGCTTTTGCCCTGAATGGTATCGGTAAACGCGCGTTCGGTCTCTGTCAGCGGGCGGCTGCAGGACGCAAGTAGAAACAGGGCGACTAGCATAACGCGAGTGATCATGCCTTGCAGCCTAGTACGACGCATTCCGCCTGCAAGGTGATTTTAGAGGCTCATCGCCAGAACACGGCTGATTTCTGTCAACGACCGTCCGGATTGCTCCATCCATGTGTTGAAAGCCTGCTGTACTGCGGCCATTGCCTTTTTCGACGTAGCGGGCTTATCAATGATGCCCTCGGCGATCAGCCGTGCGGTGACGTCCTGTGACAATATGAAACTGTCACGCCCGGCAAACCGCATTGCATATTGAGCCGAAGCCCCTCCAAGGCGCGCCCCGCGTTTGGCCAGCATGGCCAGCAGGCCAATGTAGTCGTACGAAGGCCAGCCGCCCAGTACCTGACCCGCTCCGCCTTCTTCACGCAGTTCCAGCAGAAACGCGGCGTTGTCCCGCACGGCGGCGATCTTTGTTCCGTTGCGCACGATACGCGTGTCCTGCAGCAGGCTGTCGAACTTTTCGTCGTCCATGAAGGCGCACCGCCCGACATCAAATCCGTCAAATGCCGTTTCGAACCCATCCCACTTGGATTCGATGACTTTCCAGCTGAATCCCGCCTGAAAAATGGTCTTTGTTATTGTCGACAACCAACGGTCGTCCGGCATGGCGGCCAGCTCAGCGGCGCTTTTGGGTTTGCTCAGCTTTTCCTCCAGCCTGTCGGGGCCTCCATGCCGGCCGGCGGCAATGCTGTAGATTTCGTCAAAATGGCGCATCATTCGGTTCCTCCGGCGCTAGTGTTTCCTTTTTGTTCCTTTCTGGCAAGGGGGCAAGTTGCGCCCGGTTGGCCGGATTCAATAGATCGCGACTATTGCGAAATGCAGAAATTTAGACGGTTTTGCAAAGAAATGCTCGACAAAACAGGGGATTCGGGTTTGTGATTGACTCGTCAATCAATGTCCGGTGCCCTGGCAAACCTCAGCAACAAGCCAGGACGTTGCAATTGCGTTGCAAAGCGGGTGGGGGAAATCGCGCCAAAAAAGTGAAATTAGCTTAGCTCTGGTGTCAGTGTTCACTTTCCTTTTCCGGCTAAATTTGTGCATGTTGCGACATGGTATTGTCACCAGACAAGTCAGCCGGCGTAAAAACGCGTCGGGGTGGGCAAAACAAAGAAGACAGGGAGAAAAATCATGAAAAAACTGAGTGTAAGCCTTTTGGCCCTTGCGGTCGCGGGATCGGCACAGGCGGCGGATATGGGCGCCGTGGACGAGCCGATCAAGCTGGCGATCAACGAATGGACCGGTCAGCACGTTACAACGCATGTCGCGGGCGAGATGCTGAAGGCCGCAGGATATAACGTTGAATACGTGACGGCAGGCATGATGAACCAGTTCCAGGCGCTGGCCGATGGCGACATCGACGCAACGCTGGAAATCTGGTCGTCCAACGTGTCGGACGAATATGCCAAGAAAATCGACGAAGGCACCGTGGTCGAAATCGGCGATCTTGGGCTGGATGCCAAAGAAGGTATCGCATACCCGGCCCATGTGGCCGATCTGTGCCCCGGCCTGCCTGCTTGGGAAGCGCTGAAAGACTGCGCGCAGGTCTTTGCCACGGCCGAGACACTGCCCGGCGGGCGTCTGGTCGACTATCCTGCGGACTGGGGTACACCCGGCGCGGATCGTATGACGGGTCTTGAACTGCCGTTCAAAGCGGTTCCTGCGGGCTCGGAAGGTGCTCTGATCGCGGAACTGCGCGCTTCGACTGAACGCAAGTCGCCGCTGCTGATCACATTCTGGCAGCCGCACTGGGCGATGTCGGCCTATGACGTGCAATTCGTTGACCTGCCTGCGGGCGAAGAGGCTTGCTTTAACGATCCGGCCTGGGGTCCGAACCCGAACGCGGTGAATGATTGCGACTTCTCGCCTTCGCGCATCTTCAAAGCCGGTTGGAGCGGCATGGAGGAGAAATGGCCGGCTGCGTACGAGATCCTGACCAACTATCAACTGGCGGTCGAAGACCAGCAGCCGATGATGGGTGCGATCGACGTTGATGGCGGCTCGGTCGAAGAAGTTGTCGCTGCATGGATGGCCGAGAATGAAGGCAAATGGCGTCCGGTCGTCGACGCGGCAACCAAGTGAGCCGCATAAGTGACTGACGCAAACACGCCAGCCATTGCCTGCCGGAATCTCTGGCAGGTCTTTGGCCCTGGTGCTGAAAAAGCCCTGACCGACGCGCTGTCTCGGTCAGGGAACGACTCTGAAAAAGCCGCCGCCGATCTGCGCGAAAACGGGTTAATTCCGGCCGTTCAGGACGCGAATTTCGAAGTCCAGGAGGGCGAGCTTTTCGTCATCATGGGGCTTTCGGGGTCGGGCAAGTCCACGTTGATCCGGTGTATCTCGCAGTTGCTGCCCGGAACGGGCGGAGAAATCCATGTGGACGGCGAAAATGTCATTGGCGCATCAAAGAAGACGCTGACCGAGTTGCGCCGCAAGAAGCTGGGCATGGTGTTCCAGCATTTTGGTCTGTTCCCGCACATGACTGTTGCCGAAAATGTGGCCTACCCGCTGCGTGTTCAGGGCGTTGGCAAAAAGGAACGTCTGGCCCGCGCGCAGGAAGTAATATCGCTGGTCGGATTGGAAGGCCGCGAAGACAGTTTCCCACGCCAGCTTTCGGGCGGTCAGCGCCAGCGTGTTGGCATCGCACGGTCATTGGCCGTGAATCCCGATATCTGGTTTCTGGACGAGCCGTTTTCGGCCCTCGACCCCCTTATCCGCCGCCAGTTGCAGGATGAGTTCCTGCGCATTCAGGCGACGCTAAAGAAATCCATCGTCTTCATCACGCACGACATTCAAGAGGCGCTGAAGCTGGCCGACCGGATAGCGATCATGCGCGATGGCAAGATCGTTCAGATCGGAACACCCACGGATATCGTGCTGCGTCCGGTCGACGATTACGTGCGCGAATTCTCGAAAGATGTGGCCAAGGGCCAGCACGCCAAGGTCGCCTCGGTCATGCGCGGAGGCGAAAGTGAGTGTGGGCCGGATGATCCGGGCCTGACCACGGCGATGACGCTGGACGCCGCCCTTGCACATTGCATGGAACTCTACGAACCGGTGCCTGTGCGTGACGAGGCAGGCAACATCGTCGGCAGTGTCCACCCGTCGGATCTGGCTGCCGCGCTTCAGGTGGATGACACATGACCGCGGCTACGGATATTCCTGCGCAGCAGGCGCGGCTGACTGCAGGCGCGCAGGCGGCCCTGATCACCGTGATCGTCGGTGCCGTGTGTCTTGCACTGGAAGGCGTCGCCCCGTGGCTGGTGAAATGGCCCACCGCGTGGGAACTGCCTGCGACCCAATGGGTGGGCGCGCTCCTGGACTGGTTCCTGAACGGTATCAAACCCGCCATGCGGTTGTTTTCCGATCTGATGACCTATCCGATGAATGCGGCCAACTATGTGCTTGCCAATACCCCGTGGCCGATCCTCATTGGTCTTGTCACGGCATTGGGCTGGTATCTCGGCGGCTTGCCGATGGCGGCGTTGGGGTTCTTCGGCCTCACCTTCGTGCTGGCCTCAGGCTACTGGGCCGAGAGCATGAACACCCTGGCGCTGGTCGCTGTCTCGGTGCCGGTCGCGCTGATCGTTGGCGGAGCGATCGGTATCCTCGCGAATGAGGTGCCAAAGGTGAAATCCTTTGTGCAGGCGGTGCTGGACGTGATGCAGACTGTGCCGACTTTTGCCTATCTGACGCCGCTGCTGCTGCTCTTTGGTTTCGGCCCCGTTGTTGGTCTAATCGCCTCGGCAATCTACGCCGCGCCGCCGATGGCGCGAAACGTGATGCTGGGCCTCGAAAGGGTCGAGCCCGAGATCAAAGAGGCTGCCATCATGTCCGGCGGCACCCGGTTTCAGCAACTGTTTCAGGTGGAAATCCCCGCCGCCGCGACGCAGATCATGGTTGGTGTGAACCAATGTCTGATGGCGGCGCTGTCGATGGTGATCATCGCCGCAGTCATCGGCGGGTTCAACGATATCGGCTGGGAGGTTCTGCTGACCATGCGCAAGGCGCAATTCGGTGAATCCCTGCTGGCCGGTCTGGTGATTGTGGTTTTCGCCGTGGTGATCGACCGGATGAGCGGCACTCTGGCGACCGAGCGCAAACGTTATGACCAACGCGTCGTTTGGGCTGTCCTGGGCTTTACCGTGCTGTTCACGGCCGCCTTTTGGGCATGGCTTCCGAATCCGTCCGAACTGACGCTTCTGGACCCCATGGCCGAAGCGGTCGACAGTGGTCTGACGGCGTTCACGCAGGCGAACGGACCGTGGCTGGATGCGCTCAAGAACAACTCGCTGTTCTATGTTCTGTTGCCGTTGCGGATCGGTCTTGATCAGGCGGTTCTGCCGTTTACCTGGGGGTTCCAGTGGACGCCCGGGATGAGTTACGGCCTGTTCGCCGCCGGTGCTGGTATCACCCTGCTGATGGCGTGGCGCGGGCACCTGACCGGTGGGCTGGTCGTCCTGATCCTGATTGGCATGCTGGAAACCGGCATTGCCAACCTGCCGTGGCCGTTTGTCCTGACCGGAACCGCCGCCCTAGGCTGGGTTGCGGGCGGCTGGCGTCTGGCGGCGCTATCGGTGGGGCTGCTCTGCACCATTCTCGTCTCGGGCTTGTGGGAAAGGGCGCTGCTGTCGCTTTACCTCAGCGGTGCTGCGGTGTTTTCCTGCGCCGTGGTTGGCGGGCTGATCGGTCTGGCCAGCGCGGTATGGGAGCCGGTGTGGAAAATTGTCCGCCCGATCTGTGACATGCTGCAGACGATTCCGCTGTTCGTGTTCCTGATCCCGGTGCTGATGGTGTTTCAGATTGGCGAGTTCTCTGCCTTTCTGGCGATCTGCGCCTATGCCATCGTCCCGATGATCCGTTACACGCGGCACGGACTAGTCAATACACCGGAAGAGATGATGGAGGCCGCCATTTCAAGCGGCGCGACCGAGTGGCAGATCATGCGTGACGTGCGTGCGCCTTACGCGGCGCCGACCATCCTGCTGGGGTTGAACCAAACCATCCTTTATGCCTTTGCCATGCTGGTGATTGCGGCGCTGATCGGGACGACCGGCCTGGGCCAGTCGATCTATCTGGCGCTTGGGCAGGCCGATGTGGGGCTTGGTATCTCGGCTGGTGCCGCGATGGCCATCCTGGCGCTGATTGCCGACCGCATGGTGCAGGGCTTTGCCGAAGAACGGCGCAAGGCACTGGGCTTGTGAACAAGGGCAGGGGCAGCGTATCTGCCCCTCCGCCCGACTTGATTTCGGACAAGGACCACCCCCGCGCCGCAGCCTAAAACCGGGCGCAATATGTTCGGAGTTTATCATGACCGGTTGGGCCCTCTTCCTTGCAGCGCTGATCACCTTCCTTCTGACCCACGTTGTCCCGGCACGTCCCGCCGTGCGTGGCAGGCTGATCGAAACGATGGGGCGCAGGCGGTATTTCGCGACCTATTCCGCCTTGTCCCTGCTGGTGCTGGGCTGGCTTGTCGTCGCGGCCGCGCGGGCACCGTATGTTGAAGTCATACCGCCTTTTGCGCTCTTTCGCTGGATACCTTTGCTGATCATGCCAATTGCCTGCTGGCTGGCCATAGTGGGGCTGTCGATCCAGAACCCGTTTTCGTTCGGAGGGCTGGGACACCGCGCCTTTGACCCCGAGAACCCGGGCATCCTGCGCACAACGCGCCATCCGGTTTTGGCAGCGTTGATGTTGTGGGCCGGCGCGCACCTACTGGCCAATGGCAGCCTGTCCCATGTCATCCTTTTCGGGCTATTCGCGGGTTTCGCCGCGATGGGTATGGCGCTGATCGACCGCCGCAAGGCGCGGACGATGGGTATCGAATGGACGCGTCTGTCGCGCAATACCGCGCGCTTCTCGCTACGCGCACCGCGCCCATGGCCGGGCAAATGGTCCGGTCTTGTCGCGCTTGCCGTATTTGCGGTTCTGCTTCACCTGCACACACCTGTGATTGGCCTTTCCCCTCTGCCTTGACGCGAGGTGTGGCCGAGCAAAGACATGCGTGCTATCTGGAATGTCATGTATTTGTACGAAGAGGGTCTCTGAATGTACCTGGCCTATGTCACCACCACCGATCGCGGCGCAACCGACCGCCTGCTGAGCGCTGTGGCCGAGCATCTTCTGAACGCTGACGCGCGACTGGCTGGTGTGGTTCAGACCAACACCGAATGTGTGGACAGCAGCAAATGCGATATGGACGTCCGGGTGTTGCCCGAGGGTGAGACCATTCGGATTTCCCAGTCTCTGGGCACCCAGTCGCGCGGTTGCCGTCTTGACCCGGCCGCGCTGGAGCAGGCCGTTGGATATGTAACTGCTTCTCTGGACGACAATCCGCAGCTTCTGATTATCAATAAGTTCGGCAAACACGAGGCGGACGGCCGCGGCTTCCGCCCTGTCATCGCTGAAGCCCTGGCGCGGGATATTCCCGTTCTGGTCGGTGTCAACGGCCTGAACAACGAGAAATTTCAGGAGTTCACAGGAGGCGCCGCAGAGGAAATCACACCTGACCTGCGAGAGATCGTCAGCTGGTTCAATCAGGTAACGGCCCAACGCGCGACAGCGGCCTGAGCCAGCCATTCTTGCTGCAACGGCATTGAACCCTCGTGACAACGTTCTCAGTCAGGATTATCGATTGTTCGCAGGAAGATATGGAGGCGAGTACCGGAATCGAACCGGTGTACACGGATTTGCAATCCGGAAAATTTCGTTGATTTAAAAGGGAAAAATTGTAAACGGACTTGTTTCGTTCAGGGTCACTTTTCAATAGGTTACGAGGCCCAAGTAAACGGTTTTTCACAGGCTCTTGCTCTGGCGAAAGGGCAAAGAAAAACCGCTGAGGGGGCGGCCACCCACCTCAACGGCATAGAAGAATATTTCCGTCCCAATACCTACGGCATTTCCGGTTTGACCTCAACCCAATTGGCGGTGAGATCATGAGCTGGCGCATCGCAAACGAATGCGCCGAGCGCCGCTTTGGCAGCGCCGCGCGCAAGCAGATCATCATGTTCCTGGCCGATAAGGCGAGCGACGACGGTTCAGGCATCTGGTGCTCGAAAGGGACTATCCAGCGCCATACTGAGCTCAGCGAGAGCACTGTGAAGCGCACCATCATCGATTTCCTGCGCGAAGGCATTTTGATCGAGACAGGGCGGCGGCATTGCAAGAACGGCTACACTGTCATTTACCGCATCGTTCTGGAGCGCGTGGCCGCGCTCGAACCCACGGCCGAGCCCGATATTGAGACGGGGGTCACTGTGAACCCCGTCCAGCCTGAACCCGGTACGGGGTCCACGGTGAACGGGGTACGGGGTTCACGGTGGACCCCAAACCATCCTAAAACCATCCATAAACCACCTACGCGCAGGCGCGAGGCGGCGGAGGAGGTTGAAGATCTTGAAACTGAGAAGATCTTGGCGGCCTATCCCGAGGACAGGATCCGAGACCGGCGGACCAGTCTGCGTTTGATCGCAGCGGCTGCGATGGCCGGAGTGACACCCGATGACCTTCTGCAGGCGGTCAAAGCCTATGCCAAGGAAAGCGAAGGCTATACGCGCAGCAAGGTTTGCTTCTCGGACAATTGGTTCAAGATGCGCCGATGGGAGAAGGGGCTTGCCCAAATCCAGGTCGACCGCGAGAAGGCGCGAGAGGCCGAAGCCAAAGGTCGTGCGAGCCTCGCCGAATGGATCCAAGAGCGCCATCCCCTGTGCCGCCATATCACCAACCGGCAGATCGAGGACTTGATCGCGTCGAAGCTGGTGACACCCGAACAGGTTCGCGCTGCGGGGTTGCAGGCATGACTTTCGAAGGAAGGCAACGCAATCGTTTCGTTCGAGCAGACGCGTTGTATGTGTGCGGTGAGGCAACCAGGCCATGTTTCGTAATGGCAACCTTAATGCTCCCAATGTTATGATGAGATAACATAAGCCGTGGTGCGAGCAGGGGCGTTGGATCGTCAGGTTGAGTGGCGAAAATTGACATTAATGTTTTCTCAGGGTAACATATGGCCTCTTAGTGTCGCTTGGAGATATCATTATGGCTGTTCCGATCAAAATGCCCAGAGCGGCACGTAAAGAGCTCGTGACACTTGGGGAAAACATTCGTGTTGCGCGACTGCGCCGCAAACTGACCGCTGAGATTGTTGCGCAGCGCGCTGGCACAACGCGGCAGACCATTGCCAAGATCGAAAGCGGGAACCCTGCAGTCAAGATCGGCACTTACGTGGCAGTACTGCAGGCGCTCGGCCTTTTGAAGGGTTGGGGGGATATCGACGATCCGGTTGGCGAGCAGATGGCCCTGGATGACCTCCCGCAGCGCGCGAGACTGAAAAATGGTTGAGGTCTGGATCGACTGGAAAGGGTTGAAACAGGTCGGCATGCTCCACCGCACAGCGGGGCGCGGCCGAGAGCGGGTGTCCTTTACCTATCATGACGACTGGCTTGCCGATAAAAATGCCTTCGGGCTTTCGCCGGACATGCCTCTCGTTGCAGGGCAATTCGTGCCTGAGGCTGGGCAGGACATGCTTGCACCGCTTGGGGATTCCGCCCCTGATACTTGGGGCAGAACAGTCATGCGGCGCTTTGAGGGGCGCCTGGCAGAGGCCGAGGGGCGACGTCCGAGGACGCTGCAAGAAACCGACTACCTGCTTGGCGTAAATGACGAGACCCGTTTGGGTGCGCTGCGCTTCAAGGTTGATGGCGACTTTCAAGCGCGCGAAGGCATCGGCGTGCCTGCGCTCGTGAGCCTCGGGGATTTGCTTCATGCGTCTCAGCGCGTTTTGCGCGGGGAGGAGACCGCTGAGGACCTCAAAATGCTGTTTGCTCCGGGAAGTTCCCTCGGGGGTGCTCGCCCGAAGGCCAGCATACTCGACCAACACGGCCGTCTTTCTGTCGCCAAGTTCCCGAAAGAGACGGACACTCATTGCGTGGAACGCTGGGAAGCCATTGCACTGGAGCTTGCAAGGCGCGCCGGAATCACGGTCTCGGATCACACGCTTGAAATGGCTGGCGATAAGCCGGTTTTCTTGTCCCATCGGTTTGACCGGAACGACGACGGCAGGATCCCATTCATCTCCGCCATGGCGATGCTGGGCGGCAAGGATGGCGAAAACTACAGCTATTTGGACTTGGCCGATATTATCACCTCAGAAAGCGTGACGCCTGACCAAGACCGCGAAGAGCTATACCGGCGGGTCGCCTTCTCCATTCTCGTGACGAACCTTGATGACCATATGCGCAATCACGGATTTCTGCGTGGGCGTGGCGGATGGCACCTCTCACCGGCCTACGACATCAACCCTGTGCCGAACCAACCACGCGTGCTCAAGAGCTACGTTGATGACGACAACCCGGATGCCAGTATCGCCCTGCACCGCGCGCAACATGAATCCTATCTTCTGGAGCGCGCCGAGGCCGATCGCATCATCGCAGAGGTGGCCGAAGCGACCATTTCTTGGCGTGACGTCGCCCGTGCACTGGGGGCTCCGGAGAGGGAAATCAAAGAGATGACGACAGCCTTCGAGCACGAGGAAGCGGATCTGGCGCGAGCGTAAACTGGGGCAGCTGTCGCCTCTCGAGGACAAAGCAACACACCAGTGTGAAATTTACGCTGAAGCGCAAATCTAGAAAAATTACGCTGCAGCGTAAGATGTCGAGAATAGTGGCCGCCGCGATCTTTGAAGTTTCTGCGCCCTTTTGGAGCAGGTTGACGAGACCAGTTAAATTCTGAGTGCCAAATCCGTTCCTCAACGCCGTGTTTCCGATTGCTGAACATAAGCGGGCAGCCGTGTCCGACGCGGGGCAAGCCCCGCTTCAACAAGAAAATTCCCCTGCGCCAGCGCATTCCTCGCGAGGCAAGTTTCTCGCTGACAGCCCCTTGGTGCCAGCTTTGGTCATGTTCATCGAAACACTCAAAGTGAGAATCAAAAAATGGCTACTCAAACTCTGAAACTGAACGTCAAATCCGGCGAAAAAGACGGCAAGAAGTTCTGGGACCGCTGCGGCGTCCTCTTCGTCAACACCGATGACAGCGGCAACATCACGTCAATCAACGTCAAACACAGCATGTTCCCCGACGTCGAAATGGTCGCCTTCCCGCGCCGCGATGAAGATCCGGTCACTGAGTGACCTTAGCGCCAGGGCGGGTTTCCCGCCCTGGCTTTTTGCAAGGGCGTTAACGCTTAGCTGCATTTCAGATTTCTCTCAAAATTTTCGATGTATAACGGAAAAAGCTAAGGCGATTGAGTGTGGAAACATCTACACCAATCCAGGCGTGTGTTGTGATCTGAATCTATGAGCCGGGCTTTGGCTCGATCGCAATAGGCGCTCTACAGGTTTCGTTTTTGGGGCCAATTCACAACAGTGCTTCTGGTGAGCCAAGACCCACACAATAGATTAGGGGGTGGTCGAGGCGAAGCGCCGTGCTCGTTGGCGCAAACCTATGCGCTAATTTCTGAGATTCGTGCGTGATAGAAGTCTTGAAGTGCACAAATCCGATCCTGGTCGAGCACCTGACCACTAACAATCTCTTGGAGCTGTTCCGCTACCGTTGCCTTAGTCATCCATGGCGTGGATGGCTCGTTGGTCAACCAGCGATCTCGGATCGCAGCGCTTGCCGCTGCTCGGTAGTTCATGGACGCAAACTCTGGGGCGTTGGAGAAAATAAGCCGCATACCCAGTTGCTTCAGGCGGATGTCGCTCAGGTTAGCGACAAGACTAGAGCGGTCACGCCAGTCGGCTGAAGCGAAATCCTCAAGGACCCGCTTGTCATCGGCGCTGTAGAAGCCGTCGTAGATCAACTGTTCGACGTGTTGGGAAGGCTCTTTATCCGCATAGCGATCGGCCAAAGCCAGCCCCACTCGTTTCTGAAATTCAGGGTGCGCAGAAACTAGCTGGGCAAGCGAACTATGCGCAGCGCTCGGGTTGGCCACGGGAAAGACGTTCGGGACTTTGTTTATCGCAATCGTCCGTATCAGCTTGGGTGATGCAGCGACCGCTTTTGCAAGATCTCGATCATTGGCATCGATGATGGACGCATCGCAGAGGTCCAGGTCGAGGAACGCCATTGAGTTCTTGTTCTGCGGGTTTGCGCCGGCGTAAGCCCCGAAATAGGATCGTGGTGGTGCCGCGCCAAATCGTTCGATCAGGCACACGGGGTGCCCGCTTTGCAGCAACCGATCAACGTGGTGTTTGTCGCGGTTCAACAAGCATTGATCCCAAACGGCAGGGGCACGCTTGCGAATGAGTGACGCGATATGGATCGTTGCCTCTACGTCTCCGAGGGCATCGTGGGCGTCATGATTGGCAAAGCCGTTTGCCGGAGCGAGACGATCCAGTTTGAAACTTTCGCGTCCAAGATCATCTATTGGCCATTCGAGGGCGTCTGGCTGGCGATTCCGGACTGCGTAGACCACCTTCATGAGATCTAGGCGGTCATTGTTGTCAAACTGGGTTTGATACAAGTTGGGATGAAGATTTTGATAGAATGACTGCCTGAGGAACTCTTCGTCAAAGGCAAGTGTGTTATATCCGGCCCATGTCGCTGGAGCCCAGCGTTTGATTAGATCACTTATCTGATGTGAAAACTCAAACCAGGATGGCAGGCTAGGGTCCATCAGCTGATCTGGTGAGATCCCCGTAACAGCGAGTGCCCATGGTGCTGGAAGTATGTGAGGCGCGAGCCTGCAGCGAATATCTACGCGCTCAACTTGGTTGAAGTCGTCATCCGTCAGGATCGCCGCAAACTGTAAGGGCTGGTCGAAAGCGGGTGATGTCCCCGTGGTTTCAAGGTCGTAAAATGCAAACATACGTGACTACTACCTGCCTTATTCCGCCAAAGTCCAATTCCTACCGGCCTTAGCGACGAAGCCTAAGGATGCTTAATCTAGCTGGGAATTCTCACGCCAGCCTTGAGGAGGGTCTGAGCAAACTCCCGAAAACTTGGTCCCTCATTGCTGAAATTGAGAGTATTCAAGTCTAAGACTTCCTGATCAAATGCTTTCTGCGCCGCTTGCCGAGGATCAGTCTCTTTCATGTAGCGGGATTTTAGATAGAGAAGTCGGACGTCATTGTCTGCAGAATGGTCGATGATGGAAACGTCGAAGGTGTCGAACTCGACTTTCACTCGGGTCATCAAACGAGGCAAGAAGGACGTCTCAAAATCGGCATAGGTCAGCGCAGTCAGCTTTCGGCTGGTAATGTGAATTCTCAGCAGAGTTGTTTCGGACAGATCACCCGCTAGCCTTTCAGCGAGAGCTACGAACCCTCGAAGCCTGACGGACAGTTCTTGGAGCCGATCAGTGGGAAATTGAAATCTGCCCTGTTCTAAATGACCGATTCCAGCAGCGGCTGCTGTTTCAGCATCTTCTAGGAGAAGGTCCTGGTTGCCGATTGAATAGAGGAGCGCTTGTCCAGATTCCTGCGCTCTTTTGTGGCTGCCAAAGAAAGCACGAATGTCGCGCCTTAGTTCAGGAGGAAATGAGCCATACGATTTTCTTTGGGAGAATGCATGCATTGCGAAGTGAAGGCTTAGATCTTCAGTTCTTGTGGCGACGATTCCTTCAAGTTCCTCGTGACCTATTTCTGCAATTGCCTGACTTGCCGCATACTGAAGGCCTTGCTTTGATCGCGAAAGCTTTGTCACAAGGCTTTTGGGAAGTTCTGAGATGTCGGGCTGACGGCCAAAGGCCCTGATCTCAGCAGCAAGGTCTCGGATGGTTGTTTTGTTGAGCTTGTCGTTAAGTTTTTTTGGGGTGCCTGTTCTCGATGCACGTGGTTTTGGAACGGAGCGATACTCACGGCCTTTGAAGCCTATTTGACGCCTTAGTAGGTATCTCTGCTCTTCCAACTCGTCCCGAAAGACCAAAAATATACCTTGGCCTATGGCCAAGGGTTCGACATTCAAAATGCTTACTATGAAGTCTTTGAGTTCTGCTTGGGTATAGTACTTTTGGAATGTCTGTCGGGACGTCAAGTATCCGTCGCGGTAGGGCCGCACGCCACTCAGGTCAGCCTTGCCGTACAACATGACGGATACGGCCAAGCAGAGCTCCGTTAGGCTGAAGGCGCGCCTAAGTGCCTCTGCCCGCTCTTCAGGATCTTCGATTACGTTGAGGACAAATCCAAGATTGGTGATTTGGCTCTTTTTTAGAGTACTGGGATCTGGTCGATAGTGGGGATCCCAACCTTCGACGGTGTAGCCATCAGACTGTAGGGCTCGTACGTCATCACCTTGACCGCATCCATAGTCCAAAACGGTTCTATCGCGACGGATCAGACCACTTGTAAACAGCAGGTACATTGGCGCTGAGAGCGCAGCTCGCGTAATCGCCGTTTTGTGGCGCTCAACAGTGTTTTTCTCCGGGCCATTCATGTCATCGGCTGGTTTCTTGGCGGACTCTTCTGAGATCAAATCGCTCTGCACGATGTGTGGACCTTCGACGGTCAATCCGGCTTCAGCCAATGTCTTCATCCAAATCCGCCGCGTTCCCTTGTTTGCCATGTTCTTAAAGAGCCCCTTGCTCTCTAAGGACTGCGTCAACTTTGCAAAGTCATCTCTTAGCGGATGATCCGGGGCTAGGAGTAGCTCCTTTCTGTGGAGAATGGGTGGGTTTGCGTCAGAATATTTTCTCAGTTTTGCGCCTTCTTCCGAGAGGTTGACGAGTAGGCTTGCCCGCAGCTCTGGAAAAGCCACGGCGCTGAAATCTTGATAGTCCAAAAACGAGAAGGTCTGGTCGTTTTGCCCCGAGATCTTCAACACTGACCATTGGAAATCTTCCGGAACCCTTTGCAGTGCAAGGCTCAGCTTATCCTTGGCGCTCGTCTGAAGGTGATCGACCGCGCTACGATGCACGTAGATCGCCTGGCCTACCTTTTTTCCAACCGCATTTTTGAGAGATTTATTGTCTTGCAAGCTTCACCCCTCGGGTTGGATCTTTCTAAAGGCTCTTTTGAAACATCCTACCTGACCGAGGGGCGATCGATCTAGAGTACTGCTATGATGGCTTCTGCGGCTTCTAGAACTTCATCCGATGTATTGGTGTGCCCAAAACTAAAGCGTATGGAGGCTTGCGCTTCATCCGATGTGAGCCCGATTGCACGGAGGACGTAACTTGGTTCCGAAATTCCCGAAGAGCAGGCCGAACCTGTAGAAGCTGATA
This sequence comes from Ruegeria sp. N11, assembly GCF_056531525.1. Lineage (NCBI taxonomy): Bacteria > Pseudomonadati > Pseudomonadota > Alphaproteobacteria > Rhodobacterales > Roseobacteraceae > Ruegeria > Ruegeria sp. N11. Next base: position 187,516 of record NZ_JBQFLX010000001.1, on the reverse strand, counting down.
CGATGGGTTGTAGTCGTTGGAGCATTTCTCCCGCATCGCGTCCTTCGAACCTTAGATTCGCATTGCCAGGATGACGGGAGCAAAGCTTATCTCCATTCAATCCAATATGGTCGCGGTTCGATTGCAGTTTGTCCACGAAGAGATCTCGTAGACCTGCGATCCGCGCTCTCAATGCAGATCCGGCTTCAGAGGAATGGAACTCCGCTGCTGAGCCAAGACCAACACACAAGGGAAGGGGCAGTGTGCCGGACCGAAGCCCACCCTCTTGCCCACCTCCGTGAAACAGAGGTTCAATCCGGTCCTTCAGCTCTCGGCTCACATAGAGCGCCCCAACACCCATTGGCCCACCAAATTTATGCCCCGACAGACTAACCATGTCAGCCATATCTGCGTATTCTTGGAGGTTGACTGCGCTTGGTGCCTGCGCGAAGTCGGAGTGGAGGATCGCGCCCGTATCACGGCAAAGTGCTGATATTGAAGCAAGATCTTGGATGGTCCCGATCTCATTGTTGACCAATGCCACGCTTACCAAAAGAACATCCTCGCTTAGCATGTCTCGCAGTTTGTCGAGGTCGACGTGGCCTTTCCCGTTGACCGGAATCTCTCGAACCGCACATCCTTTTGTCTGAGCTACATAGGCGGCACTTTCCAATACGCACTTATGCTCCGTCGCTGAAACAAGGATTGTCGTTCGCTGACTTTGCCGTTGCTCCGGAGTGCTCAGACCCTTGATGGCAAGATTGTTCGCCTCTGTAGCGCCGGATGTAAAAATGATCTCATCCGGATCAACTCCAAGGAGGTTGGCCACTTTGGCCCTCGAAGTCTCGGTAGCCTTATTCGCGGACCACCCTACGGAATGTTCGGAGGAGTGCGGATTGCCATGGAACTCAGTCCAAAACGGCTGCATTGCGGCCCGAACTGTTGGCAGCATCGGAGTGCTTGCTTGATGATCAAGGTATATGGTCAAAGGGTTTTCCTGCCAAATCGAAGGTTATCTGTAGACCAAGCTTGATCCTGGGGTCAAGCACCAGGTCGTCGTTGACCATCCCCTCGGAAGATCGCTATAACAACCACTAAGCGGGGTAGCAGATTTATGAAAAAGCAAACAACATTTACACAGGATTACAAGCCGCAGTTCTCCGGCCACGAGACCTTTCCGTTGCGCTACGGATGGTTGGAAAAAGCTTTCGAAGCTGTTGATGCTAGTGGCCTGAATAACAACAGGATTTTTTCAGAGAGTGAGGCGATTGCGCATTTTGGCGTGGGCAAGAACATGGTGGCGGCAATTCGATTTTGGGCACAGGTCGCAGGTATTCTCACAACGGATGGCAAGGATGTAAGAACGACCGAATTTGGTCAGCAGTTACTTGGCCCCAATGGGTGCGATCCATACCTTGAAAGCGCTTCGTCTCTTTGGAAAATCCACTGGGATATTGCCTCCAATCCTAGGCATACAGCCACCTATTGGTTGTTCAATATTTACAATGAACCCAACTTTGACCGCGATACTGTTCTACGAAGACTGATGGAATTTATTGGTCAGCGTGGTTGGAAATTGCCAACAGAGAAGACGTTGTCAAACGACATAAGCGTCTTATTGGCTAACTACGTGCCTAGCGTCCCGAAGCGGGGCCCTAGCGAAGAGGCATTCAATTCGCCGCTGACCGAGCTGGGATTAATACGGCGGCGCTCAAATGGAAAATTCAGTATGAACTTAGGGCGAAAGCCAGGCCTGTCTAACGGCGTATTCCTCTATGCGGTGTGCGATTTTTGGGAGCGAACATCTTCCGCAAACACGCTTAGCGTTCAGTCGATGTTACTAGAGCCCGGGTCTCCTGGAAGGGTTTTCGTTCTTGAGGAGGGTGAGCTGATTGATCGGTTGGCAGATGTCGCTGATGTGACCGACGGTTTGATTTCTTGGTCTGAGACAGCTGGATTGAAACAACTTCTTAGGCAAGCGGAGTTTCCCCAAGGTTTTGCAGAAAACCTGTGGTCCTCCGACATTTTTGCGTTGAGAGGCTCATATGCCGCTTAACGAAATTGTCTCGGTGAATGGGCGCTTTCTGCGATCTGTTCGAATTGATCAAGATGACCGTAATGAAGCCCTAGAAGGGTTTGTCTTTTCATCATCAGTAAGGGAGACTCTTAGTAATTTCTCACACCAACAATTTGAGAGCGGGCAAGGTGCCTTCACTTGGACTGGTCCGTACGGAAGCGGGAAGTCGAGCCTCGCACTCGCCCTCTCCGCGTTGTTGAGTGGTAGTAAGCAGGAACGCGCAACGGCTGCGAGCAAGACTGATCCGGAGTTTGCAAAGGAACTATGGAAGTTACTCCCTCCGAAGAGAGATGGGTGGAAGTGTGTGTCGGTCGTTGGGCGCAGCATGGAACCCTTCCAGCTGATCGGTGATGGTATCAAGGATGCACGACTTGCGGCCCGCCAAAGGAAGTTTGATACGCCTGAAAAAGTCATTGAGTACTTGCAGTATTTGGCCGCTGACGACAGTGAACATTCTGGAGGATTAGTCCTCTTTTTGGATGAAATGGGGAAGCTACTTGAGCACGCGGCATCCTCAACAGGAGATGCATATTTCTTCCAACTTCTTGGTGAAGCGGCGTCGAGAAGCGGTGGCCGCCTTATCGTTGTGGGTATCCTTCATCAATCTTTCCAAGAATATGCGAGCCGCTTGGCGCGCGACATCAAAGATGAGTGGGGAAAGATCCAGGGTCGCTTCGTCGACATTCCCGTAAATGTATCTGGCGATGAGCAAATTGAATTGGTGAGCAAGGCGATTATCGCTTCAGAGCAGCCGGACAGCGCTAGACGGAACGCAGAGGCGGCCGCGGAACTACTTGCCGACGTTCGACGTGGCGCGTCCGTAGTTTCGAAAGAGTTGCTTACTAGCGCTTGGCCACTCAACCCGCTTGTTACACTGGTGCTAGGGCCTGCATCGCGTCGGAGTTATGGGCAAAACCAGCGTAGCATCTTCAGTTTCCTGGGCTCTTCCGAGCTGTTCGGCTTTCAGGACTACCTTGAGAAGGCGAGCAAAGAAAATCCGAAAGACTACGGATTGGCTGATTTTTGGGATTATCTAGATTTCAATCTGCAAGCTGCAATCGCCGTGTCTTTGGACAGCCATCACTTTGCAAATGCTAGGGATGCAATTGCGCGGTGGGAGGCGAAAGATGGCGGTGAGATCGGTGTGCAGCTGCTAAAGTCGCTAGCCATTTTGGAACTGACGCAAAAGCAGACCGGAGTAGGTGCGACGCTGGGCGCACTTTGCCTGGCAATAAATCAAACAAGTGCTGCGGTAGAGGGGCTCTTGTCAGAACTTGAGGCGGCGTCGATTGTTGTTTTTCGAAAGTTCAGGGGCACTTACTCTCTCTTTGACGGGAGCGACTTTGACATTGAAGTGGCGTTGGATGAGGCATTGAGAGAAAGATCAGACTTCGATCTCAGCTCAATCTCAAACGCATTATCTTCACCCAATATCGTCGCGAAGCGGCACTACCGTGAAACTGGTGCTCTGCGCTGGTGCGAACTCAAGGTACTGCTCGAAAGCCAAGTCGAGAACTATGTTGCTAGCTTTACACCTACAAATGGATGCTTTGGCGCATTCATCATTGCGCTTGACGATGCGACTCCAAGCATTGTTGAGGATTTTGGTGAGTATGGGTGGGGGGCCGACTTTGCGGTTGTGAGGTCTGAAAAATCGAAGAACCTTGTGGCGCTCGCACGAGAGCACTCCGCTTTGAAGGATATCTTGGCATCGAACCCCGAGATTCATCGAGACAAAATCGCGCGCAGAGAGCTTACCGATCGTATCGAGGCGATTGGGGGTAGGATTGAGCATGAAGTCTGGCAATTGATCGCAAGCGCAGAATGGGAAACTGGAATTGATGATCTCCAGATTTCCGCGCGCCGGAACCTCACAGTTTTGGCCTCAGAAATGGCAGACCGTCGGTTTTCGCAGTCGCCCAAACTAAACAACGAACTGCTGAACCGCACCAAGCCCTCGGCATCGGCCAATTCAGCGCTCAAGCTGTTACTGCATGCTGCCGTCCTTAAAGAAGGTATTCCGGGGCTTGGGTTTGAGAAGTTCCCAGCGGAAAAGGCTCTTTTCGTATCGCTCGTTGAGGCCAACAAGCTATACGTGCAGGAGGGTGACAGTTGGCAGTTTGTACCGCCTTCAGGAGATGACCCCGCAAATCTGTTACCCATTTGGAAAGCAACGAAAGACTTCTTGAAGAAGCGGGGTAACCGCAACGTACAACTTACCGATGTTTATGACCTATGGCGGGCACCTCCCTTTGGGTTGAAGGACGGGTTGATGCCATTCCTTGCTGTGCTGTTTATGCTAGCTGAACGCCGGAACCTGTCACACTATCGGGAAGGTATTTTTCTATCGACTATTTCGGATGTCGACGTGGACTATGTTCTGAGAGCGCCGCAAATGGTCCAGCTGCGCTGGATCGAAATGAACCGAACGACCAAGAGGCTGCTTACTGAGCTGGCAAACGCGGTTGGTGAAGTTGTGGACAAACCAATCTCATCTTTAAGTCCACTAGAAGTTGGACGCGCGCTCATTGCAGCTTACGAAACTTCAGCACCTTGGGTTCAACGAACCGCACGTCTTCCTGAGCACGCAAAAAAAGTCAGAGCGCTCTTCAAGCGCTCTAATGACCCACAAAAGTTCGCATTTGATGACATTCCTGGCCTCTACGGACAGGACATCGACATTCTCACAGATCAAGGAATCTCTGAGATCGCTCAAAACATCAAAGAAGGGCTCATCGAAATCCGCGCAGCTTACCCTGCGATGCTCACAAGAATGCGCGAACACATTCTGAACGAGCTACAAGTTCACGGGCGCACTGCAAAAGCGTACCGAGAGCTGAATGACCGCGCGAAGAATATCCGAGATGTCGCAGGTGACTTGAGGCTTCGATCTTTTATCACCCAGCTTACAAGCTTCGGAGATGATTTACAGTCGATGGAGGCGCTAGCGGGGTTGGGCATCAATAAGCCCCCAAAAGCTTGGATTGATAGCGACATAGACCGGGCAATTGTTCAACTCACATTGCTTGCGCAGCAGTTCAACCAACACGAGTCAGTCGCGCGAGTGGCTGGGCGGAAGGACAAGCGCTCCGCTATGGCGTTGATTGTCAGCGTTGATGATCGGCCCACGCCTGTGATGGAGGAATTCGATGTTTTGGATTCCGATGATGAGGAAGTGAATAACCTCAGCAGAAAGATTGAAGAGGTATTGCAGCAGGCTGCGGAAGGCACCGGTAGAAACGTGATCCTGGCTGCGTTGGCAAGAGTTGGTGCTGCGAGGATCAAACAATCAGGCGCAAGAGAGGAAGTAGATGGCTGACAAGGTAAAACATGTGCTAGGCTTGTCTGGGGGCAAAGATAGTTCTGCCCTCGCGATCTACATGAGCCAGGCTCACCCTGAACTCGATATTGAGTATTTCTTCACTGACACGGGCGAAGAGCTGGATGAGGTTTATGAGTACCTAGCGATGCTCGAGGGGTTCCTCGGAAAGAAGATCCGGTACTTGGATCCAGGGCGAGATTTTAAGTTCTACCTTGCCCAGTACAATCAATTCCTTCCCTCAGCCCAAACGCGTTGGTGTACGAAAGACCTAAAGATTAAGCCCTTTGAGAAGTGGGTGAAATCTGAATTTACCGAGCAGGGGTACACTGTCTATAGTTATGTCGCAATCCGAGCTGATGAAGATTTTCGCCAAGGTTTGAACTCGAAAAACGGAAGTTTGATTACCAAGCTGCCCTTTAAAGATGATGGTATCGACAAGGCCGGCGTTTTCGAGATTCTTGAGAACTCGGGTCTTGGCCTACCAGCATACTACGATTGGCGTTCCAGGAGTGGCTGCACGTTTTGTTTCTTTCAGCAAAAGATTGAGTGGGTTGGCCTAAAGGAGCGTCACCCTGAAGCCTTCGAGAGGGCTAAGCAAATGGAGAAAACCTCTCTCGACCACGGGTCGCCGTTTTCATGGAGTGAAGGGGAGACACTGCTTGAACTGGAAAAACCTGAACGCATCGCTCAAATCCGCGCAGATCATGAAAAGCGTGTCGAAAGAGCTAAGGCGAAGAGGAAGGTTGATCCTCTACGGCCGGAACAAGGCGCAGTTGATCTAGATGAGATTTATGGCCAGCAAAAGGTGTGTTTGGCCTGCCATAAATGATCTGATGTAGGAATTCTTTTAGGATGCAGCGATGAAGGTCTTTGGAAGCGGGCTCGCGGATATCCACCGTCAGATTGTTTCGTATGAATCCAAAATTGGGTTTTGTTTCCTCAACAGATCACTGAGCTCGCATTTAGGGGTCGTCGATGAAAAAGCGTTTCCCTTCAGGGGCTTTACCAAGCAGCGGAATCTGTCAAAGTATGTTGAAAGCGTACACCCTTGGGGCGAGCTGCTGGCGAGTAGAAAATCGAGAGAGTGGAAAACAAGATGAGTTCGACTGCCGTAGTTGACGCCCTCGCAAGCATAGGTATCGCACGACTGTCGGCTTTTTGGGGTGAGAACCGGTTAGAAGGGCTTTCAGAGCTCGGGGTTAGTACTCGACCTCGCGCGGTAGCTGAAGCCATGCTGTCTGAGAGTGGGCTGGCTATCTTTAAGAAGCGAGACCTCAGAAACGCTGTACTAGAAGTGTTTTCGCCACAGGTTATCCGAGACAAACTCGGCTCAGGGCCAAATGGTTGCCCTGTAACTATTCCACCGAATTTTACTTGGGGAAGAAATGAGGCAACGACCAATTTTCTAAAGCTGATGGACCTGAACATCGACGAAGCTTTCCCAAACGATTTGATGTCTGGCCCAGAGCCGCATCTGCAAACACACATTGAAAAACCCCTATTTGATTATCAAAACAGCATTAGAAAACAGCTTGTTAGTTTCTCGTTTTTGGAGGCAGGTGCCCACGCCAATGCGGCAAGCAGAAGAATCGTTGCACATATGCCGACAGGCTCGGGGAAAACACGAACAGCCATGGAATTCATTTCAGATTTCCTTAGGTTTAGTTGTTCACGTGAAAATCCAGTTGTGGTTTGGCTTGCTCATAGCGAAGAGCTCTGCGACCAGGCGGTTCAAACGTTCCTTAGCATTTGGACAAAACTGGGAACTGAGAATGCAAATGTTTACTCAATGTGGGGGGGCAGGAAGCCAGACAACATCGATCTGAGCAAGCCCTGTTTTATAGTTACTAGCTTTCAGAGTTGCTACTCTAGCATTCACTCAAACAAAAACGCTGATTTTGACCGATTTGCAGAAATTAGGCGCGAATGTAGTCTGCTGATTGTCGATGAGGCGCACATGTCGATGGCGCCAACTTACAAAAAAGCAATAGAGTTTCTCTGTAACTCGAGCACTACTCTGATCGGCTTGACGGCTACGCCTGGTAGGCATCACGTTGGGGGTGATGTAGCTCAAACCAAGGCTCTATCTGATTTTTATGGCAACAGAAAACTCACGATAGACCAGCGATTGACCGGTGAGAGAAACTCAATTGAGTATCTTCAGGATCGTGGGATTTTGTCTACTGTTGAGCGTATGCGTCTCAACACCAGCGCTACTGTTAATCTTGACGCCGAGGCAGTCAGGCTAATTTCCGATCTTTTAGACATCTCACCCAAAGTGCTGGCGGAGTTAGGCAACAACGCCCAGAGGACATTGGAAGTAGTCGCTGCAGTCGAAAAGCTTGCACTTGTTGATAAGAAACAGACCATCGTGTTTTGCCCATCGAAGCAGAATGCATCTGATATGGCATTGGTCTTAAGGGAAAGAGGGTGCGCGGCAAGAGCGGTAACCGGCGAAACTCCACCAACCGATCGGCGCGAGGCGATTGAAGATTTCAAAAACGGAAGTGTCAGGGTTCTCACAAATTTTGGTGTTTTGACAACCGGATTTGACGCGCCAAAGACAGAGGCCGTTGTGATTGCGCGTCCGACAACGTCGGTTGTGCTTTATTCACAAATGGTGGGACGGGGCCTTAGAGGCAATTCAGTTGGAGGGACGCCTAGCTGTACTGTGGTGGATGTGGTTGATAATATTGTAAATTTACCCAACGTGCCGCAAGCTTTTACGTATTTTGACGAACATTTCGGGGAAGCAAAATGAACAAACAAGACAAGCCAGTGCAGATTGTTGATGCGTACTTGGCGCTGAATGCATTGCGCCAAGTCGGCTATCGAAACACAGCTACTGCTGTAGCCGAATTGGTTGATAACTCGATCGAGGCCGAGGCAAAAAAAATAACCATAGTTACGCTGTCAGCCAGAGAACCTGTAGCAAAGCGTACGGTCTACCGAGTTCAAAAAATAGCGGTTTTGGATGATGGGCACGGGATGACACCGGATGAGTTGGGACGCTGTCTATCACTAGGTTGGGGCACTCGACTAGATACCCGAGATGGTCTCGGACGTTTTGGCTTTGGACTTAAAGGTTCGTCTCTTTCACAGGCGGAGCTTGTTGAGGTTTATTCTTGGCAAAAAGGGTCGGTCCACAAGACGTATCTTGATCTACCGGAAGTCAAGGAAGGAAGGCAGCAGTACCTTAAAAGCGTTGAAGAGACGGACCTTCCCAAAGAGATAGTTGAAGCGGTTGGAGGAAAGATCGGTAGTAGTGGCACGCTGGTCTTATGGTCCAAGCTAGATGGAGTGGATTTCAAGCGCCCGTCGACGCTCTTTTCTCGGATGCAGGAAGAGCTCTGCCGCATTTATCGGCACTTCTTGGATGACAATGATGATTATGGCAAGAAACGTGATGTGAGCTTGGTCGACTTCGATCTAGACAATAACAAAGTCGAAGCGTCGCATGAACTGAAGCCCAATGATCCTTTGTACCTTTTGGAGCCGTCAAGCTGCCCAGACAGCGATGGGAAGGCTACGAACGTCGAGTTTGAGAAACCATATGCCATACCAATAGAGTATGAGCAGGGAAAATTTTCGGACATTGAAATTCGCCTTAGTATAGCCAAGCCGGAGACCCAAAAAATGGGTGGTAACTCAAATCTCGGCAAGCACTACGCACGCAATACTGGTATCTCGTTTGTTCGTGCTGGCCGTGAGATAGACTTTGGTTCCTTTGGTTTTCTAGACAGTGATACAAGGCAGAGGTGGTGGGGCGTAGAAGTTCGTTTCAAGCCGGTTTTGGATGAGTTGTTTGGTGTTACTAACAACAAGCAGCATATTCGAGGCTTCAAGAAGCTAGACCCGAAACATGACGCCGAGCAGATTGAAGCCTTGAACGAAGCTGCGGAGGACCCGGAGAATTCCGGCCACTACAAATCTTCACTACATCTTGAGCTCAATCGAAATCTCACAGTCAAGATCAATGCAATGTTGGACGTTATTAAAACACGCAAGGAAGGGAGTTCTGCGGACCCATCTAAAGCCAAACCGGACCCCGTTTCTGAAAAGGTCAATAAAGATGTGGCGGAGGATCACACTGAAACATCCTCAGACAAAGAGGCTGAGACCAAGTCGGAGCAGGAGAAGCTGGCAGAACGTACAAAATATGTTCTGGAAACTCGCCCGGAGCTTTCTGAAGAGGATGCCCAAGCGTTCGCCAAAGCAACGATTGACTACAAGGTTGACCTGAATAAGGGTAGTTGGCCCGGGACTATGTTCTTGGATCTGCAGTTCGTAGCAAATGCAGCGGTTGGAGTTATCAATACGCGTTCGCCATATTACGAAAAACTATGGCAACATGTCGAAGACTCTGGCGATGATCGAGCGCTCAGTGCTCTTGAAGTTTACACGATGGCTTATGTGCGTACTGAAGATGAGTTCAGGAAAACCCTAGATGGCGAAACTTTTGAGAAATTCCGTGATCGGTGGGGGTACTGGGTCTCAAAACTCTTAGAGAATATTGACGAGTAGAATGCTTCTCTTGGAAACGGGTGCTTTTAGACGAGAACTTGCGGATGCTTTGTCCTCAGCGGAGCAAGAAGTAATAGTTCTCAGCGCATTTGTTAAGCTCGATGCGCTCAAGTGGCTTATTGAAACAAGTAGAACTAGCAACCTTAAGATCGTATCTCGTTGGCAGCCGGCAGATCTGGTGGCTGGAGCTTCAGACCTGGAGTGCTTCTACCTCTGTGAGGAGGCTGATATTCCATTCGGGATTTCTCAGAACCTGCATGGAAAAGTCTATATCGTAGATTCTAAGATCTTCATTGGTAGCGCCAATCTAACATCAAAGGGGATGTCACTTTCGCATTATGAGAACGACGAGTTCGGAACTGGATTCGAATACGGTCAGACTGAAAAGATCAAAGTCCGGGACTATCTCGCTTCCGTAAACTGGCTTGATGTCAAAACTGTCGAATTGATGGCTGACTTCTTAAGAAACTTTGGTGGCAACACGGATGCGCAGTCGAATGAGTGGCCCCATGAAATTTCTGAAAAACTTCGTTCTCAACCCCTCGGTGTCTGGTTTCACGATCTGCCAATGTGCAACCCAAATCAGTTGCTAGCACAGACGGCTGTAGCGACGGCAATAGAGCACGATCTAGATTGCTTTCGAAGCAAGAATGGCGCGACCGAAGACGAGCTGTTGAAAGGCTTCAAGTCGTCGCAAATTTGCTTTTGGCTTGAAGTGCAATTGCAGGAATATGGTGAGCTATCATTTGGGAAGGTCACATCTTTGTTCCACAACCAACTCCTTGACGATCCTATGCCATATCGGAAGAGCATCAAGGAGGGCGTGGCAAACCTGTTCGATTGGGCTAGCAGATGCAACTCAAAGTTTGAAGTGGTCAGGCCGCAGTACAGTCAGGTAATCCGCGCGGTGTAGTCGTGCGGAGTTCACTATCGACCTGGATCGTTGGCACTTACAGTCTGGTTGTCTTACTATAGGTATGATCCGATTTTATTGCCGGATGCTGAGTTCATACATCTTCCAGCTTATTTGAGCGCGCCCGAGAAGGTCATCGAAATCACCGTGACTAAAGAGTTCGAAACCGGCTTGCTCTGCGGTGTCTTCAAACTCAGAGGCGTTGACTTCGTACATCCCACGATCTTCATCTTGCGGCCCAATTCTGAGTGAAACAAACGCTCTGCCACCGTCGGAAAGCAGTTCTCCTATGCGTAACAAAGAGGCCTTGCGTTGTTCCGGGGGGATGTGCATCCAAACAGCACTAGCTAAGATTATGTCAAAGCTGTTGGGCTTTAAACGCGTGTTTTCGAGTTCTGGAAGTCGTGCGTCGATCCATTCGATAGCATCATCGGGATGAATGGCTTCAGCAATTCTGCGCATAGATGCAGACGGCTCTGCAGCGACAACTTTGTGGCCATGGCGAACTAGCCAAGACGCATCTCGGCCGGTTCCAGAGCCAATATCAAGTATCGAAAGGGAATCATCACTCAAAGTCGCAACAAGAAACGGGTACGCGTCCTCAAAAGATATGGCTTCGTAACCGTCTGCCAAAGCAGCGGCATGGCTGTCGTAGAATTCAATGCCTGCGTCGCGATTCATTTTTGTGCTTTCGCTTTTCCATTGGTATAGCTCTACCGATAGCAGCACGAAACTTGCACCTGCAGCCCAATAAAGCAAGATTGAGAATGTTTGGCGAACACGCTGCTCTCCGGCGAAGAAACTAGCTATCCGCCCCATTCCGTCGTTTGGTGAACTAGCGTCTACAAACCCCTCTGGGTATGCGCGCTTGAGCTCATCTAGATAGCAGCGCATGACAAAGCGGAACCGGTAAAGCACCGCAGAAAATGCTAGATTTCCGACGACAGCGGTGCAGAGTAGGATGCTCGCTAAAAAGGGGTTGTCTTCAATTTTGGAAACGCCGAACCAAAGCCCCCCGGTCAACGTCATCGCCAAGACTGGGATCTGCCACATTATTTGGTTTAGAGAGCGAAACTGTTGATAGTTCTGCTCATATGCTTCCTTTTCGAGCGACATCCCCGTCACCTTTTTTGTGTCAATAGAATTGTTGTCTCATCAATTCAGAAATCTTGATTTTGACAAGGCGAAACGGATGCGCGCGTTGCTATCTGAGTTTCGCAACTTTCGTATCAAACGCGAAAGTTGATTTCAATGCGCCCGCGCTCTATCGAGCGGGCAAAGTTTCCCAATAGACTGTACCGAGGCTCAACGGGCCGATGGCCCGCTCACCTCGATCCAGACATCATTCTTTTTGTTTGGTCCGCCCAACATCCCTGACCGTGGCGGTCAACCTTAGTCCATCCCCAAAATCAGCCACCAATTTCCCCTGTCTCGCGGGCGAGCCATTCCTCGCGGGGCAAATTGGCGTTTGATTTCGGCGCAGACATTTTCTTCGCAAATGTGGCCGATTGACAGCCCCGTTCAGGGCCGTGGGTCGGGCTTTGCCCTCTCCCACTCTGTTCCGCCGAATACATGCGTATTCGGTCAGATCAGGTGGCCGAGGCGCAGCCCATCGGCGGAAGGGGGCGCGAAGCCTCACCCGCGTCACTTTGATCGAGGAGGCCACAAATGGCACCGAAGTTTGATGTTTATGCCCATGTCACCGACACCATTATTGCAGAGATCGAGGCAGGCACGCCGCCATGGCGCAAGCCGTGGACAGGGAGCGCGTCCGGTATTGCCCTGCCGACCCGACACAACGGCGAGGAGTATCGCGGGATTAACATCCTGATGCTCTGGGTTATGGCGGCCAAGCATGGTTATGTGTCCAGCCGATGGATGACCTACAAACAGGCGCAGGAGCTGGGCGGCCAAGTCCGAAAAGGCGAAACGTCGTCGACCGTGGTCAAATACGGGACGTTTACCCGAGAGAACGAATTGGGCATCGAGGAAGAGCTGCCCTATGCGCGCGCCTATCGCGTGTTCAACGCGGATCAGATCGAGGGGTTGCCGGTGGATTACTACATCCGGCCCGAAGCCCCGCGCGACCTCGGCACGGCGGAAGATCCAGAGCTTGAAGCGTTTTTCAGCCGAACGGGGGCGGAGATCCTCACCAGTGACGACCCGCGCGCGTATTACAGCCCTGCTAAAGATCACATCCACATGCCGCCGATTGCCACGTTTCACGATGCGGCAGGCTATTATGGGACGTTGGCCCATGAGGTGATCCATTGGACCGGCAGCGAAAAGCGGCTTGAGCGGATCAAGAAGTTTGCGAACCGTGAGGCCTATGCCTTTGAAGAGCTGGTGGCGGAAATCGGTGCTTGTTTCCTTGGGGCTCAGATTGGCGTCGCGCCGGAATTCGACCAAAGCGCCGCCTACGTTGAAGGGTGGTTGAAAGCGCTCAAAGAAGACAAACGGGCGTTTTTCCGCGCGGCGTCCGAGGCGCAGAAGGCAACCGATTTTGTCCTAGCAGCCACAGGTCAATTGAAGGCAGCCGCAGCATGAGCGGCCCCGCAATCCTGCCCCCTATGGCGTGCCGCAAATGCGGCACGTCAAATCCAGTGATCTTTCTCGCGCCGGTCGTCATGAAAGGCAGCTGCACCTGTATTTGCTTGGATTGCGCAGAGGCGCGCAAATGGCTGGATCCGGACGGAAACTTGAAACCTGGCGTTGAGCTTTGAGCACCCGCGCCCCGCCTCGCGTGGCGGGGCGCGGGCATCTTGAACCATATGACAAATTGTGGCCCGTGCTGCTTCGCACGGGCCGCCCTGAGAAACGGACTGTGTGGAGGATCGACTGGCTTTCAGCCCGCTCACCTCCTTCAGGCTTCTTTCAATTTGATTGGTCCGCCCAACATCCCTGTCGCGTCCCGTCAATGGGCAAGCGCCGCGCGGGCGCGTCGTCAAAGCCTGCAACCCGTGTCCTCGCGCGCGGGCTGCGCTGCGGGCCGCACCAGTTGCTGGCTTTGACCCATTGACTGGCCGCTCCTGGGCCGTGGGTCGGGCTGTGCCCCCACCCACTCTGTTCCGCCGAATACATGCGTATTCGGTCAGATCAGATTGGCCGGTGTGCAGCCCATCGGCGGAAGGGGAGCCAAGCCCCAACCGCAGCACCCAAGAGGAGGCCACAAATGGCTCACAAATATCAGCCCCCGAAATTCTGGACCTGCGACTGTGATCGCACGACCGGCGGTCACATCATCGACGGGCTCTATAGCACCTGCGTCTATTGCGGGAAGCATCGGCACGAGCTGAAGGAGATCGTTGTTCCGTCGGGTTTGGGCGGCGTGTTCTGCGTCGAGATCCTCAGCGTTGAGGATGATTACGCGAATGTAAAGGTGGTCAAAAGCTCGAACGGCTTCGACGCGCTGCCGCCCTTCACGGTGCCGTTCAAAGACATTGCCCCGCGCTGGAAACACAAGGCGGGAGAAATCCAATGATCCCTGACTATCACAGTGATGATTTTGCGACAGCGCGTCTGGAAGATACCGTCAGCTTGCGAAGCGCCGCCCGTGAGGCCCGCGCCACGCTTTACGCGGTGTTGAACCGGCTGGAGCTGAACGATCTGGACGGCGAGGAGCAGCCCTATATCGACGATTGTCTTGGCGCTCTCGCCATCCTTGAGGAGGCTTTGAGGTAGGTCAGTCCAATTTGTTTGGCTCAAGTGCTTCGAACCATGGGTAAGAGGCACTTGGCACAATGGGCACCGAATTGTTGTTTGGTAGTTTAAACAGATCAACATCCCAGAGCTTTAGGTGGCCCTGCGCAGCACACCATGCGGCGACAATTGCGTCCGCCATATCGTCATGCTGCTTGCCGGAGCGCTTGGAGCCATCAGCGCTCTGGAGCTTATGGCAGTACCAATTTTTAATGCTTTGGGATGCTGCGTTTGAAGTGGAGAGGGTTTTCATGAGTAGTTTTGGATGGCTCTCGTAGATCGGGATAGTAAGCATGCTAGCATGCTGAGCGACCATCGCTCCGTTGAGGGTCATTGAGCTATAAAGCGAATTTTGAGGGATAATAGATGAGGCCTGTTTCGGGTACTTTTTCCGCAAACGGTCATCACATTCCCTGCTGCCGGTAGGCGACCACGCCATAAGGGTGTCAATGCCTAGGGCCGCCACATTGCCGTGTATGTCAATCCATTCCAAAACAGCCTTGGCATCCTGAAGTACTGAGCAAACGGGAGGTTTGACTATCTCCCCCGTCTCACTGACCTCAAGTGCAGCGACGCCGTGGGTGGATTTTCCACCAGGATCATAACCCAAAAAAAGCACCAAAGAGTCCCTCGCGAAAATTTCAGTCAAAGCTTTTGGTTCTGTGGCTATAGGCTACCTTCGTGGCATTACCGCCAAACATAACACCCGAACCACATTGGTCCCCTGAGCGTGCAGCGTTAATGGGAAATGCGCAAGCAGGCCTTGCGCATGTGGCCGGGCTTTGCCCGGCGGTCGCAGCCTATGGCTGCTCCAAACGGAATACAGGCAGTTGATACAATATTATAATATTGAATCAATTATGGCGAAATGCCATAACAGGGCTGCCTGTATGATGCTGGCAAGAAATAGGGTTGATTACTTCACATGGGCCGACCGCGCGCACCACGGCACAAACGACTGACGCAAAACCAGCGTTTTGCCATCGTACGCAAGCGTGCCGAGGGTGTGCCGATCGAGGATCTGGCCCGTGAATTCGGGGTAACGACCCGCAGCATCTTTTACACGTTGAAGGCCGATCAAAGCCGCAAGCTGGATGCGCGCGTGCGTTCAGAACTGGTGAATGTCCGGCTTACGCCAAAGGAGCTTGCGGGCTTTGATGCGCTGCTGACGCGGCATGATATCGCGAGCCGTGCCGAGGGGCTGCGGCGGTTGATCCATGCCTCGAACGATCTCTTTGTTCCTGACGATGAACTGGCCAACCAGATGCAGGGGCTCTCTGCTTCGCTCAATCGCACCGGCAACAACATCAACCAGATCGCGCAGCGCCTGAACGAGGCAAAGCGCCAGGGTAAGACGCCGCCCTATGGCAATTCCGCCCATGCTCAGGTCCGCGCTTTGGCCGGGCTGATCTTCGATATCGCCGACCAGGTTCAGGACATGGCGCAGCGCCGCCGAAGCGTGCTGTCCGGCGAGGTTGCCCGCGTTCTGGGAGGCTTTGCCGATGGCCCGGAATAGCGCTGTTGCCGCCGCGCAGGAGGCCTTTTTCGATCGCGACTGGAGCCGCATTCGTGGAAGCGTGCCGCGTACCCGTACCAAGCAAATGGCCCGGGCGGCGATGGGGCATTCGCCCGCGATCTTCAAAGCCATTCGCGACGGCGGCACCCACAACAAAGCGCAGCTGCGCAACCAGCTGGAATACCTGACCACCAAGTCGAGCTTCATAATCGATAGCCGTGGCACCTATGACGGCCAAAGCGTTCTGTCAGCCAAAGAGATCGAGCAGGTCACGCGCCGGTTTTCAGCGCAGTGGAATGAGGGGTTTCATCCCAAACTGGGGCACACCTCACATCTGTTGATGGCTTTCCCGATTGGCACGCGCGGTGAAGATGTCGCCGAGATCACGCGCGAGATTTGCGAACGGTTCTTTCAGGGCGAAGGCAGCCATTTTGACTACATCGCCGCCGTGCATGAGGACCGGGATCACCCGCACGCGCACATCGTTCTGAACCGGCGCAGCAAGGACGGCGAGTTCTTCTTTTTGAAGGAGGGGCACCACTTCAACTACGACAGTTTTCGCGAGGCGATGGTGGAGGTGTCGGACCTCTATGGGCTGCGCCTTGAGGCGACCCGAAAGCTCGAGCGTGGGATCACGACGAAGAGGCCAAGCGATGTTGACCAGCGTCGCGCAGAAGCCACGGGGCAGGAGCTGACCGAGCGTGAGCGCGTGGGGCCGGAGCTTGACCGTGCCTTGGCTGACGTGGCGCAGAACGCGCGGCTTTATCGCGGCCTGGCTGCCGAAGCCACGCGCGAGAACCAGCATGACATTGCAGCAGCCTTGGACAAGGCCGCGACGCTTTTGGCGCAGGGCAAACCGATTGAAGCAGATGGAAAGGTATATGGCATGGCCGAAGAACAGCATTCCTTTGATCAGGTCGTGGATGCCTTTCACGACAAGATCAACCAAGCTGAACGCATTGTGGCGGACGCCCCGGTGGAGCGGCGCGCGGCGCTGGAGCATGAGCTGAACGACATCTATCGCTCTCTGTCGCATCTCAGCCCAATGGGAACGCAGTCCCACACCTTGCTTGAAGACGCGTCCAAGAGTGGGATTTATTCCGCTGCGAATATACGGACCGAGGCCCAAGGCGCTTTGCAGGATCCAGCTCTTTCCGAACGTCTTCAGCAGGCTTTGAAAGGTACCGGAATTGACGCGCAAGAGGTGACGCGCCGCGTTGAAATCGGCGCGAGCAATGCCGCGCTCGAGCGGCAATGGCTTGGTCAGGATTTGAAAGCGATTGCGGAGAAGGACGGCTATGACCTGTCTCGCGCCGATGAGCTCGAGAAAGCAATCGACCTTCTCGACGAGATACACAGTGATCTGGGCCGTGAGTTGGCCGATGCTAAGGTTCTCAAAGACAGCGGGACTGTGGAGATTGACCGGCAGGAAAGCATGGTCGACAGGTTGCCGCCGACCATGGCTGATATCCTGAGCCGAATGAGGGACGACCCAACCGCAGATCCTTTCCGTAGCGATCTGGAACGCGAGACCTTGCGCTCTGAGCTGGAGGAACTGGTCGGTGAAGAAAGCACCTCGGACTTGGCGATTGGAGATGAGTCCACCCTGGAAGAACATATCGAAGACCGCCTGGACCGGCTCTATGCGGCCAAGGCCTACCTTCAGAGCGATGCCGCTTTGGCGAACAGTGTGGCGATGGAGCATGTCCTCGACGAGATCGCCAATGAGGAAATAGACCTCCAACGCGAGCGGCATGTCGATGCCGATGGCGAAAAAGGTGTGACGCATGGGTAAGGCGCGGATCGCACTGGGCGTCATGAGCTTTGCTCTTCTGGGCGCGGCATTGGGCTATGTCCTGGCGTCGGCCTTTCTGACGTTTCGCTGGTTCGGGATCGGGGCGGATATCGATTTCTTGATGCTGGCACGCAGCTATGGGGTTCTCCGAACCGCCCATCCGGCCGATATGCAGAATGTTCACTTGATCGTAGGGATCAGCACGTGCGCGGGCGTTTTGCTCAGCGCTGTGTTGATGAATGACGCGCTGACCAAGTTCGGTGAAACCCACTGGCAGCAGTTGTCCGAGATGAAACGGAATGGCTTTTTCGGCAAGCCTGGCCACGGCTTTATCCTCGGCAAAATGGGCAAGCCCAAGAGCCGCAGACCCTTTGTCATGTCCAAGGTCTTCCCCCATGCTCTGATCGTGGCCCCGACCGGGCGCGGTAAGACGACGGGTTTCGTCATCCCGAACCTACTGACCTATAAGGGCAGTGCCGTTGTCCTCGACGTGAAGGGCGAGAACTTCGAGGCGACCGCGCGCCACAGGGCAGCGCATGGCGACAAGGTGTTCCGGTTCGCGCCTACAGATTGGAAGGATGGCCGCTCGCACCGCTACAATCCTTTGCTGCGGATCTCGGCGCTGGAAAACGTCGACCGCCAACAGATGGAGCTGCAACTCCTAGCTTCGCTTTTTCTGCAAGCAGATAACGACCGCGTCCAAGGGCTCCTCGATGGCGGTATCGATCTGTTCGTGGCCGCAGGGCTTTTGGCGTTCGAGCGAAAGCGGCCGACCTTGGGCGAGATCTACCGCATCACCGCATCTGGCGGGGACAAGCAAAAGGAATATCGCCGCCGCGCCGATGAAGTCGTCAATCCAGCTGCCAAGCTGATCTTCATGCGCATGGCCTCAACCAACAACGACACGCTGACCTCCTACCTGTCACTGTTGATGACCTCGGGCCTCAAGCAATGGTCCAACCCCGCCATCGACCGTGCAACAGCAACTTCAGACTTCGATTTTCGCGATATCAGAAAATCGCCGTTTTCGGTTTACCTCGTTGTCGAGCCGCTGATGGTGAAACCCCTCGCTCCGCTGATCCGATTGTTCTTCTCGGACTTGCTGGCATCGCTGCAGGACCATGAACCTGGCAAAGATGAGCCTTGGCCGGTGATGATCATGCTCGATGAGTTCAATCGCCTGGGCAAGATGCCGATCGTGCTCGACAGCATCGAAACCCTGCGATCGTACCGAGCCAATCTAGCGATCGTCACCCAGACCATCCCTGCGCTCGATGAAATCTACGGTGAAAATGCCCGGCGTGCCCTGCAGGGCAACGCGGGTATTAAGCTCTACCTGACCCCCTCAGATGAAAAGACCATCGAAGAGCTCAGCAAGGCCGTCGGGAAAACCACCAAGCGTGTTGTGACACGCTCGCGGTCGGTCGGCCGAAATCCCTTCGCCGGGCGCAGTATGTCTGAACGGACCGAAGAAACCGCGTTGTTACCTGAGGACGAGGCACGGCGCATGGATCTTGATGACATCGTTCTAGTGGTCGATGCGCAAATGCCCGTGCGCGCCAAGCGGATCAAATACTACGAAGATCAGTTCTTTAAGCAGATATTCGACAAGCAGGCAGGCGATATGCCATATCCGTCAGCTGGTGACCAGATGCGCGGGCTGCAAGGGCAGATCAAGGCGTTGGAGGCGAAGATTGGGGCGTTGGAGGTGCCGCGAGCAGTTTCAGATGACGGGTCTGAAGGCGGAGGGAAGCGGCGCCAAGAGATCGATGCTTTGGCCAATGAAGAGCGTGGTCCGGCGTCAGGCGAAAAGCCTGGTTTGGGCGAGTATCAAGCAGGAGCTGAACGGGTGGAGAGATTTATGGAGGAGGCAGCTCGGGGATGAATGCACGGAAACCGGAAGTTCGCCGCAGATGCAAACAGAAAGAGCTTCATGTCTATTGCTGCCATTGATGAGCCAGAAGCGCGATCCCTAAAACGCCTAGGTGGTTGTCGATTTTTGCTTGGTTTACTCGGCAGATTAACCAACCTAGTTTCATTCCAGAGTTGTATTTTGAGGTATTCGACGTGGCAAACTTTTGGGATGGAGAGCCAGTAGGTAAAAAGGGGTTGCTCCGCCTGTTGACGCGCGACGGCAAATGGCTGCGCTGGGAGGGTGAGAACGAGGACCCGAACGACCCCACCAAGAAGCCCAAGGCCGGATGCAAGGATCAGGTTGAAGAAGCTCTTTTGGCGGCGCTGCACTCGACCAATGTCGTGGTGCTCTTGGGGTCTGGGGCATCCTTCTCAGCCAAGAACGACGGCGGGCCGAATGCGCCGGGGATGGGCGACCTTTGGCATGCCGTGCGTGATGCTGTTTCAGAAGACAATTTGGTTGACCACAAAGAGTTCGATGATCTGGCGAAGAAAGTAATGGGCGGCCTGCCGCAGAATGATGCCGATGGGAAACAGAAGGCTGGAGATATCGAGAGCCTTTTGAGTCTTTGCAAAATGCAAATTGAGCTGCTCAGTATTCGGTCAAAGAACGATCCTGATTTCACCGATCGTCCTTGGCTGGAAGAGCTGATCGAGTTCGTTCGCGTAGCTGAGAACACGATCTTGGGCAAAGTGGGTTTCGTCGGTGCGGAAACTGATTTGCCAGCACACTGGGCGTTCTTAAAGAAATTCGCCCGCCGATCACCTGAAAAACCCAGAGTGAAGCTGTTCACCACGAACTATGATCTGTGTATCGAGACAGCAGGTCTCCGCTTGGGTGTGGTGCTGATCGACGGGTTTTCCCACAGTGCAGAACAGCGGTTCAACCGCGATAATTTTGACCATGATATTGTGCGACGGGCCGCATCCAGTACGAAGGCCGACTACCTTGACGGTGTGTTCCACCTTTACAAGCTGCACGGCTCGGTGGACTGGCGGCGACGGTCGGATGATGTCGTCATTCGAAGTGTCGATGCCCCCGGCGACGACCGCAAGCCTGTCCTGATCTATCCGCGATCTTCGAAGTATCAGGAGGCGTTCGAAAGCCCCTACCTCGACATGTTCGCGGCCTTACAGGCAGCGTTGCGAGAACCCGATACAACGTTGATCGTCTCCGGGTTCGGTTTTGCTGACGATCATATCAGCGCCCCAATCTGGTCAGCCATCGAAACTAACCTGTCGCTGCGCCTTGTCCTTTGTGATCGCGGGTTCGTGGAGCATCAAAAGCTCTTCGATGAAGACGCGCAGGAGATCGACCTCGATCTGGCCGTGCAACGCCCTTACCAGAGCAAGATCGCGCGGCTTGTACAGCAGGGTGATACTCGCATCACGATGTTGAATGGCCGCTTCGAAGACCTTGCCGACGCTTTGCCGATGATATCGGGCAAGACGGATCGTCAGCTCTTGAAGGATCGGCTTGAAAAGCTGCGCGAGGGCGACGGCGCATGAGCGAACTTGCCTCTCTGATCGACCCGTCCAAGCGCATCGGAACGGTTACAAGGGTGACGGCAAGTGCCGTTGAACTAACCTTACCGAATGCGCTTGCAGCCCTTGGACGGCGCGGGTTGGCCAAAGGTTCGGTTGGTGATTTCGTGTTTGTCGATTGTGACCGCTCAGCGATCTTGGGGCGCGTGACGGAAGTTGGCATTCCAGACAGGCAGCGAAATGTCCTTGAGCACCAGATCGAAACCGATCCTTCGGTTGAACCGCAGGGACGTGTCCAGTTGCTGGCAACTGTCAGCAAGACAACTCGGAAAGTGACGCGCGGTATCAACACGCAGCCGAGGGTCGGTGATGGGGTTTACCTCGCAGAGGGCGGAGCGCTGTCCAATTCCATCAAGGATGCCTTGGAAGGCGACGTGAAGGGAGACAGTGCACCGTTGCTCGTCGAGCTGGGGCACCTGTCCGGGCTGGATGATGCCTCACTCAGTATTCCGCCGGAGAAATTGTTCGGTCGTCATTGCGGAGTATTTGGTGCGACAGGCGGGGGCAAGAGCTGGACGGTTTCCCGCCTCGTCAATGAAATCGTGCGGATCGGTGGGAAGTGTATTCTGTTCGATCCTACCGGAGAATTCACAGGAAAGGTGGCTGGAGCATGGCAGTATTCGTTCAGCGAAACCGGCAATGACGAACAGCCCTTGGTTCGGTTCCCGAGTGAGAACTTGTCGGAAGTGGACCTACACGCTCTTCTTACTCCAACCGGCCAAAGTCAGGGTCCAGCCCTACGGAGTGCGACGAAGAGCCTTCGCATGGCTCGGGTCTTGGCGGCTGATGCGGAACGGTTCCCCGTCGAGGAGAACGGTTCAAGGCGAAAGGTACTAATCCACAGGGGCGACGATCCGGTTGGGCATGTCGTTGTGGAGGAGCAAGGAACCATTGAAAAAGCAAATCAGAGCCGCCTGGCATACGGTCAAGCTGAGTTAACGCTTGCGGACGAGTTGGCAGTTGAAACCTGCCAGTTTGACTTCAACGCACTGTCTCGGCAGGTGCGAAACGAGTGCGTACGGCCAGTTCACAACAATGATGCATCGAGATATGGTCAACTCGACAACAACGCAGTTGGATACTGCAACTCACTGATCATTCGCATTGAAACCTTTTTAACCTCCCCCGAGTTGGCCTGTCTGTTCTCAGACAATGGTCTGGACATTTGTCGAGAGATTGAGCGTTTCCTAACCGATCCAAATGCCAAGGCAATGGTGCTTTCCTTCGAGAAGGTGAGCTTCAAGCACAACACCAGAGAATTGCTTTTGAATGCTCTGGGGCGATACCTGCTCGGCCTTGCACGGCGAGGCCAGTTTCGCCAGAACCCGCTCGTTTGTTGTCTGGATGAAGCGCATCAATTTATTGGCCGGACTGTTGGCGATGAATTCAATAGTGTGAGCCTTGATGCATTTGGCCTGATTGCAAAGGAAGGTAGGAAGTATGGGCTGACGACCGTGATTGCGACCCAGCGTCCCAGAGATGTGCCGCAGGATGTCCTCAGTCAGCTTGGAACCTTGTTTGTCCACAGACTCACGAATGACCGAGACAGGGAAACCATCGAAAGAGCTTGCGGTGATCTGGATCGCAGCGCAGCTGCTTTCATCCCATCCTTATCACAGGGCGAAGCGATCATCGTTGGACCCGACCTGCCCGCTCCCTTGCCGATCATGATGAGCAAACCTGAAAAAGGACAGCAGCCGGAAAGCCACGGTCCGAATTACCAAGAGTTTTGGGGAGAACCGCAGGGTGCTCTTGTAATTGAGAAGTAAGTCAAAAGGTGTTGGATGAAGCGCCAATCAAGAAATCCCCAAAAATTCGACACGCTGGAGCTCTATTCGGCGCTTTCTAGAGAGGAAGGTTTTCGAATAGATACTCCCGACGACCTTGAGACATTTCATCAAAGGATTGAGGAGTCACTTAAGGCATCACTTCGCAACCCCAGCCTCTTGCACGGTAAGCGCGTGGAGGCGATGTTCGCTCACGTTGCTGGGGCGATGGGGCGGTGCAAGTTGATAACACAAGAAGATGGTGGTTCAGCTTTCGTAGCTTCTGATGATTTTATTGCCCCAGACTATCGAATAGTGACCCATGCAGACGAGCTCATTCTGGTGGAAGTCAAGAACTTCCATATGAAGAAGATTTCGGAACGATACCGGATCCAAAGGCGATATTTCGACAAGTTGGCGGCCTATGCAAAAATAAATCGAGCAGATCTTAGGATTGCGATTTACTTTTCAAAAGTTAACCAATGGACGCTTTTAGCGCCGGGATCCTTCTTCGAAGAAAACGATGAACTTTGGATAGATCTACCACATGCCATGGCTCGAAGCGAGATGTCGGTCATCGGGGATCGCAAGATTGCAACTTTGCCCTTACTGCGTTTTGAAGTTCTCTGCGATCAAGATGGTACAAATCCAACGATATCGGCCGATGGGACAGCAAAAATCATAATCCGGGAAGTACACATGTATTGCGCAGACGAGCGCCTGGAAAGCTCTGTGGAAGGAAAGCTTGCATTCTATTTGATGCGCTACGGTGATTGGGAAGTAGCTCAGGATCCAGTCGTGATGGTCGACGGAGCCATTTCGAAGGTGTCGTTTTCGGCATCGCCTCGTGAACGTGTTATCGACCAAGAATTTGAGATTGTGGGTAGTCTTAGTTCGATGATTAGCAACGCATTCCGGGAGCTTACTGTCAGTGACGATGACGGCATTGTCTCGCTCGATGTGAAATATGATCCTTCATTTTTTGAGTTGAAAATTCCAGAGGATTATAGGGGCAAAGGGCTGCCATTATGGCAATTCATCATTCAGCCGAACCCTCAATTTTTTGCTCCGTAAGGCCCACATTATTTGACGCTAAAGTATTATCCTCATTTTGGTGACAATGTCTGCTTCAGGGGCGCTGCATTGCGGCGCCGCTAAGCCGAAGCAACCGCAGGAATGGGCTGGTTTCATTCCAACCTTTTCGCACGTTCAGCGACCTTTTGAACCATCGAAATAGTCGCACCGCCCGCCTGGCGTATCCCAGCCCCTGCAATCTCAGCATTCGACCTGGTCCCAAACCGCGCCCGCGCCCGTGACCCCTTGGTGCCAATCAAGCCCTTGGTGAAGCCGCCAGGCCCCGGAATGCTTGGCGGTCCGGCCATCATGAAATTGCCTGAGATTGAGCGCACGATCAGCGGGGTGGCGATAATCATGCCGCCTGCGAGGAACATCATCATGAAGAAAGGCACTAGTGCGCCGATGTTGCTCGCACCTGAGGGATCTCCGAGTTCGGCCATGAGCGAGCGCGACATGCCGACCACAGTGGAAAACACGCCCGCGATCACGAGGGGGTAGAGCGCGTAGGATACTGTGCTGGACAGCCAACGGTGGAAATAGTCCTTGCTGACATCGAACAACGAAAGCGCGATCATAATTGGGGCGATGCCGATCATGAACGCCAGCATGATTTTCGCGAAAATCAGAACAAGCCCGCAAAGCGCGCCAATGACGCCGAGGAGGAATGCGCCGATCGCGCCGATCAGGGCTCCGGCCATCCAATGCATGTTGTCACCGGCCGCATTCAGGTAATCGCCAAATTCTTCGATAAGTTCGTCGAAGGCCTCTGCGAAGTAGGATGCTCCTGCGCCGCCGCCACCAAGTCCCGCCACCATGCCGCCCGCAAGCTGATCGAGACCGTTGATGAGGGCGCTGGCCACAGCGTTGAATTGGACCCAGTTCATAGCAAAGAGGGAGATCAACATGAGTTTGAGAGCGAACCAGAATGCGGTCCGGCCATCCATGGATTTGTATTGAAACACCATGTTGAGGAAGACGCCGATCACCGCGAGTGTCGAGGCCACGGCAATGACGCCGCCAAGCTGACCGGCGACGTTGCCAAAGGTGGTTTGGGCCGCGTCGTCCAGAAAGTTGTCGGTTGTCTCAACCATCCAGGTGACGACGCCCATAGTATCCCCCTCAGTTAGGTTTAGGCGTTCGCGCCGGTGCGACGTTTCATGAAGGCCTTCAGGATATGTTCGCCGTCAAAATCCGGCACGACTGAGACCAGCTCCCAGCCATCCTGACCAAGGGCCGTCAGCTGCGCTTCGATCTTCGGTGGCTTTGTCTTGGCGGTGTTGATCTGTTCAATCTTGTATTCAAACATGGGCTGTTTCCTTTGAATGGGGCTCGATTTGTTGGCTTTGGTCAACCGGCAGGTAGAATTCGGTGATGCCGCGCGCGCCTTCATGGCGACCGGCCTGGATGATCACATCGATGGAGCGGGTGATGTAGTCGTTCATGTCCTGGTAGGTCATAGGCACGTCGGTCTTCAGGGCAGCGATGGCGAGGCGCTGGACCGCCAGCTGCGGCGTCTCAGCGTGTAGCGTGGTTAGCGAGCCACCATGCCCGGTGTTGATGGCCTCAAGGAAGGTCATGGCCTCTTTGCCGCGTACTTCGCCCAGGACGATACGGTCCGGCCGCATGCGGAGCGTGGAGGTCAGCAGGACATCAGCGCTGCGCGTGGCCTCATCGCGGTCAGACATCAGCGTGACGACATTGGGCTGCGTTGGCCGCAGCTCGGCGGCCTCTTCGATCGTGATGATGCGCTCGTTGGCGGGCACGAAGGAGAGGATCTTGCGCGCCGTGACGGTCTTGCCTGTCGAGGTGCCGCCGGACACGATCATGTTGAGCTTGTGCGTGACGCAAAACTTGATTGCGGCATCAATGTCGCTGGTGGCCACGACATCGCGCAGCTCGGCATTGCGCTTGTGTCGTGCTTCTTCGTTGCTGCGCTCTTTTCCGAAGAGATAGGACAGCCTGATTTGCTCCAATGGCAGGTCGGCGAAGAACCGCAGAGAAATCGCGTAACCGCCATCAACGGCGGGAGGCTGAATGACTTGCGCGCGGATTGGGCGATCTCGATAGGTGATGCTGACCGAGACGATGGGCTTCGTTCGGCTGAGCGTGGTGTTCGCGGCGGAGGCAATCTGATTTCCCAGGTCCTTGATCTCATTAGCCGAAAGCTGTCGATTGACTTTCCGCATGAAGTGATCCCCCTGAAACTCCGCCCACAGCGTGCCGTCAGGATTGATGCAAAGCTCGATCAGCTTTGGATCGCGTGCCTCGGGGATCTTGTCCATCGAGCTTTGCAGATAGCTTGCCGCCATGATCAAAAAATCTCCAGATCGCGGTCGACCATCACGGTGACGCGGGCACCTTGATCGACATAGATCACGGGCGAGACGGAGAGATATTCGCCAATCACGCTTTGCGCGCTGTCCTGAAGGTCTTCGCCAATGCCTTCCAAGACATCTGAGGTGATCTCGTCTTCGGTGTTTTGGGCGGCCACGGCGGGCAAGGCTCCGATCAGCGATATCAGGGCGGCTGACCCGAACCGCGTGCCAAAGCGGCTGTCGACAAAACCGGTCGTGCCGGAGCGCCCCAGTTCATCGCCACCAAAGGCGCTGATTTCAACGGTCTGATTGCTGGGCAGAATGATCCGGTCCCAGGCGATGGTCACGCGTCGTTGCGCAATGTCGAGGCCGGATTGATACCGCCCGATCAGACGCGCGCCGCGCGGGATCAGGATCCGCGAGCCGTCATAGGCGTGGACATCTTCAGACACCATCGCGCGGACCTGACCGGCGAGCGAGCTGTCGATTGCGGTCTCAAGAACAGCCTGGATCATCATGCCCTGAACAACCGTGTTTGACGGGTTCACGATCAGCTGGGCCTGCGTCACCTCAGCGGGTTCAGCGCCGTTGCGAACAAAGTCTGTATCACCATCAAGTCGACGCTGCTCGGCGGCGGTATCATTGTTGCTGCTTCCAGTGCCGCCAAAGGCGATAATTGGGCTGGCAATACGCGCTTGCAGTTCCTCAAGCTCGGCTTGCCGCCGCCGCTCGAGCTCTTGCAGACGCAGCTCCTCGGCCGTGGGGCCGGTTGGTGCGGGCGTGCGCGGGGTTTCCAGGCGCGCAAGCTCCAGATCGTTCTGCAGTCGTTGTATCTGACGTGCGCGTTCTTCCAACTCTTCGCGCAAGGCGGCTTGGGTGGAGGCGGCCTCGCTGCGCAGGTCATCGATCTCCGCGCTCAGGCTGTCGAGCGCTTCTGTGTCGACGGCCGGGGCCTCGGGTGCAGGTGCGTTGCGCAGAGCTTCAAGCTCGCTCCGCATGGCGTCCATTTGCGCGCGCAGCTCTTCCGTCTCGCTGTCTGGTCCCGGCTCCGGCGGCGGCGTTGTGTCAATCGGTGCGGGCGTGGGCTCGAGCGCACCAAAGCCCGGTCCCGCCGCTTGGAATTCATCCGGGGAGGCAGTTTCCAGGCTGTCGGGTTCAGAGCTGCCAGAGAACAACAGCAAGAGACCGCCAAGGGCCGCGATTGCCCCAATGCCCAACGCAATAGCGACAATTGACGGTCGTGCCCTTGAGTTTTGTGGTTTGCCTTCAAGCGCTTCGAGGCGCTTCTTAAGCTCAGCTGTTTCACTC
The DNA here is from genome assembly GCF_056531525.1 of Ruegeria sp. N11. NCBI lineage: Bacteria > Pseudomonadati > Pseudomonadota > Alphaproteobacteria > Rhodobacterales > Roseobacteraceae > Ruegeria > Ruegeria sp. N11. The sequence continues at coordinate 159,766 of NZ_JBQFLX010000001.1, read as the reverse complement.
ATCGTGGTTTGCCTCGCTCATCTCTTGGACGCAGATCTCGTCCTCGCCGAGCCTGAGAACCCATCGAGTGCTGACACCTGACACGCGGATCACGCCGTCTGGCCGCGCGAGCGCATTAACGCTGCGCTCATTGCCGCCAGACCAACGAAAGATCGCGGGCAACGGCGCATTCGCGGCAAAACGGAAATAGGTGAAGGTGCCGTCGTCCCAGATTTCACGCGGGGTGATCTCGGACCGTGCGCTGACGCCGTAGGCGTGGTTTGCAGGCTGGCTTGCGGCTACACGCGATTGCTGAGGGGCCGCCTCGGGATAGGTGAAGCGGATGACGTAGAAGGTCGGCGAACTCGCCTCGGTCACGTTGAAATAGTAGCTGCGCCGACTTGTGTAGACGGTGATGTTGGTATGCGCGCCGCGCGAAACCGGCTTGATCGCAAAAGCCTGGCCACCGGGCACGCCGTCCAAAAGGAACCCTTCGGTGTCGCCAGCAATGATCGAGCGGATGGTCTCGCCTTGGCCGAATTCAATGCTGGTCACGTGGGTCAGGCTGGTGCGGATGCGGTAGACCTGTCCATCCTGGTAGGTCGCCAGCCTGACGCGGGCATCATAGGGCCCCTGGCGCGGTTGAGTTTCGGCGAAAGCCGTGCCAGCAAGCGGAACCAGGAAGACGAGGATCAGGAACAGGCGGCGCATTGGTTACTCCAGACGATCCGAGCGGATCGCGTATTCGGTGACGGTGAAGCCGAAAGGGTTCTGCCAGACATCATCGATCGACCGGCTATTCTCAGGCCGAAACTCAAACATCAGCGTTGCGGTGAAGAGCCCGTTTTGAGAGCCGCGCGGTGAGTTGAGCCGCTTCCGCAGGCGCACCTGGGCACGGTTGGCGCTGATGTGCGTGATCGACAAAACCTCGACATCAAGCCGGGCATCTGTGCCGTAGCTGTCGGGCGGATAGGCCTCATGGCCACTTGTCCAAAGCGCGCGCAACCCTGCGGCGGCCGCTCCGTCCGACTGATCCAGGACCCGCCGCACCCGCACATCATTGTCGAGCTGATTGTATGTCTCTCGATCAATGACATAGCGGTACACCTGTGCTTCGATGATAGCGGGGCGTTCCGTGAGTGAGACCGCTTCAACCATGGCATTGGGGAGGGCCATGCCGGTTTCGCTATCAAAGGGCACGATCATGGGCGGCGGGTCCACGTCGAGCAGGGCAACGAGGGCAGCGGCGAGGCAACCTGCCATGCCAAACCCCATGCCTGTCAGCCCCAGCTTCTGCCACATGAGCTCGCGTCTTCGTGCGCCGTAGACGAGCTCTTCTTCGATGATTTCTGCCTCGCTGTTCATAGGGTCAGTCCGCGCGCAGGTCTGGCAGGGTGAAGTCCATGTAGCGGCGCTCTTCGGCCAGCGTGGCGGCATCCACCACGCCAGATTGGCCCGCGCCAACGGTCTGGATGGCTTCGAGCTCCCACATGCGCGTCATGGCAATGGCCAACTCTGCCGTGACGCGGGTGTTGTGATCGACGGCTTCCTTGAGCGTTTCCATGTCGGGGATCAGCGAGACCAACTGCTCGACCCGTTCAAGGGATTGCGCGGCCTCGTCATAGCTGTTCTCAGCGGCCGCCGACATCACCGCCCCGGTGCCCGCCTGACTGGCAATGCGTTCCGCGCCCGGATTGCCGCTGCTGGCCATGTCAGAGAGGGTATCTTGGTCAAAACCTGCGTCCTCGAGGGCTTGCGTCATACGGCCTTCCATCTGAGGGGCCGCGTTGCCGATCAGGCCGCTGAAATCACCGCTTTGGATTTGCTGTATGGTGCCAAGGAGGTCACCAAATTCTTGGTCTAGGAGGCCGTCAAGGTCGCCGCCCATGGCCATCTCGATGATGTCCGTCGCTCCGGTCAGGGCGGCGTAGGTCTCGTTGAGCGTGTCGAGTTGCTGCTGCACCAGATCCAACTGTTCGAGAAGCGTGTCGAGCTGGTCGGTCTGGATCCCGAAATCCTCCAGCATCTGCTGCAGCTGGCGAATTTCCTGGGCGATGTTGCGTGTGTCGACAGTCGGAACACCTTGGGCAGACACAGGTGAAGCAACCAACAGCGCGCAGGTGGCAACGGTGGATAGAAAGCGGGTCATCGGGGTGCCTCCAGATCGAATTGCATGAAGTCTTGTTCGCGGGCCTGCGCGGCCGCCATGGCCAGTTCTGCGGCGCTAAGTGGGCGGGTGTGGGCGGCCTTGAGGCGTGTGCGGATGGCGATCAGGCGAGCGAGTTCGGCCCGCGCGTAGGTGTTGAGCGACATCGCCGCGTGAATGTCGTCGGTTTCGCCAATGCGCCTGATGATGTCCTGGACGCGCAGCGCGGCGGCTTGCACCGAGACCATGGAATAATCGCCATAGACCCCTGCGCCGAAGGAGGTCAGGCTCATTGTGGAGTTGGCGAGCAGGACCGGGTCAATGGTGCCAAGCGCGTCGACGCCGCCCACGTGGGCAAGGTAGAGATTGTAGCGCTCGGGGATCACCTGAACGTAGTGCTGGGTCTCGGCAAACGGCGGCACGCCGCCGTAGCGCTGCACATTGCCGGGACCGGCATTATAGGCCGCGAGCCCGTGAATGATGTTGCCGTCAAACATGGCCAGCATCTGAGCCAAATAGCGTGCGCCGCCGGTGACCTGGATGTAGGGGTCTTCATAATAGGCCGGATAGATCCCGAGATCCTGCGCCGTGCCGGGCATGATCTGGGTCAAGCCGAACGCGCCGACAGGGGAGCGCGCTCCGATGGTGAAACGGCTTTCTTGCCAGATCAGCGCCTGCAACAAACAGCGCCATTGCTTGGGCGATAGACCCGCTGCGCGCACGCCGGACATATGGTGCGTTTCCTGAGCCGCGCGAATGATCAGCTCTTCAATCGATCCCGAGGCGTCGCCGAATATCTGGCCGGCACCGGGGTTTGGGTCGACCGAACCATAGAGCGTGCCTGCGGCGCTTTCAGGTGTTGAACCAGCTTCTAGGCTTGCGACCAGCGCGCCGGAATTTCCGCTGGCCAACGTCGTGGCATCGAGGATGTCTTCCAGCGCCTGGAGCTGTTCTTGCTCGAGCGCTTCAAGCTCTTCCTCTTTGGTCAACCGATCCCGCTGCAGCGCCAGATCTTGTTCTCCCTGCTGCAGCACGCGCTCGCGCTGCAAGAACATTCCCGCATCAAACGTGGGCACACCTTGGGCAAAGGCCATTGGCGCGGCGAACCACACCAAACCCGCAAGGATATGCGGGCGGAGGCTATTCATGCAGCGAACCAATCGGCCCGAGCAACTCGAAATTGCAGTTACTGTGGCTGACCTCGGCAAAGGAGTTGAAGCATTCAGCTTCTGACGGCCGGTATTCCGCGCAGGCTGTCAGGGTCAAAAGGGTGAGGGTCAGCATGCAAAGTCTACACATCAATTTGTCTCCAAAAATCGGGGTTCTGGCGATAATCCGCGCCGACCAGCGCTTCGCCTTTTTCCATGCCGCCAAGGATCGTGAGATAAGGGCCAAGCGCGCTTAGATCGGCATCGATCACGACCGAGCCTTGATCGTCACGCACCAACGCTAGGCGAGAGTTGCTGCCCGTGCCGAGCAAAACGCTGAGCTCTTTTTCAGTGAGGCCCAACATGGTGTAATCGCTGGCCGAGGCGCGGATGTTGGGAAGCAAGAGCTGCGTCGGGACGGCCTCGACAATCGTCTTGCCGGTGCGGGTTTTCTCTAGCTGGCTTGCGTATTGGGTCATCATCACGAGGACCGCGTTCTGTTTGCGTGCCGTGACCAGCCAGTTGCTGAGCCGATCTGCGAAATACGGGTTGTCGAGCGCCTTCCAGGCTTCATCGATGATGATTAATGTCGGTTTGCGATCCTCGATCACACGCTCCACCCGCCGAAACAGGTAGGACAGGACCGCCATGCGCTCTTTCTCGCTTTCGCTGTCGAGAATGCCGGTCAGGTCGAACCCCACGACATCACCATCGAGCGAGAAGGTATCCTCAGCGCTTTGACCGAAGATCCAGCCATATCGGCCGTCTGCGGTCCATTCCTGGATCCGCTCGAACAGATCCCCTTCATCCGCCCCCGCCACAAAGAGGGAGGCCAGATCCTGCCAGTTGCGAAGGGCGGCATCGCTTGCCCCGGCGTTCTGGCGCACCACTTCTTGGATGCGGTTGATCTGGACCGGGCTCAGGGGGTTGTCGGAGCGATGCAGCAGCGTGGCTAACCAATCAGAAAGCCAGGCTTGCCCGCGCCCGTCAATTTCTGTGCGGAGCGGGTTCAGTCCGGTGGCTTCACCTGCCTTGATGGCGCTGTAGCGCCCGCCATTGGCGCGTACGGCCATTTCCATGCCAGCGCGATAGTCGAAGACAAACACGCGTGCGTCGCAGCGCTGGGCTTGGGTCATGAGGAAGGCTGACAACACCGACTTGCCGGAGCCAGGACGACCGAGGATCAATGTGTGTCCACCGGTCGGCTCTTTGTCCGGCTGACCTGTCTCATGGTAGTTGAACAGGAAGCCCGAACGCTCCGGCGTCGGGAAGAGAGTGATCGGCTTGCCCCAAGGCACTTTGTGTCCGGGTTTGCCCAGTTGACCGCGATGCAGCGCTGCGAGGTCAGCGAAGTTCGTATTCGTGATGGCGGCCTTGCGGCTGCGCATCTGCCCATTGCCCGGATGCTGCGCGAAATAATGGGTCCGAGCCGCAAAGCTCTCATTCACCAGATTGACGCCTTCACTGGCCGCGATGTTGCGTACCTCGGCGGCGATGGCTTCCAGCTTTTCCTCGGTCTCGGCGAAAACCGTCACCGTCATGTGATGATCGCCAAAGCTGAGGCGCTTGGATTCAAGATCGTCCAGCGCGTCGACCAGCTCTTCGGCGAGTGAAATCGCGCCGTCATCGCTGGCCTTCATTAGGCGTTGCTGACGCTTGATCCGGCTGGCCATGATGTTGCTGTTGATCGGCGTGAAGGAGTGTGTGACCACCATGTCGACGGGCAGGTTCAGCTCATCGAACATGGTGCAGTTGGTTTTGGCCGGATAGGTCTTGATCGCAAAGTTCGTGCCAAACCGCTTGCCCGCCGTCCCATCGTCCAACGTAAAGCCTCGCCCCTGAAACGTGACGCGGGTGTTGGCTACATCTTCGGCAATGACGCCAAAGCGGGATTTTGCGAAGAGCAGTCGTTCCTGTCCGATGTTGAGCGCCCCGAGGAACCCGAGTAGCTCGCCGCATTCAGCGCCGAGCAGGCGCGGGTTCATCTCTGCAAAAGACGATAGCAGAAACCCGACGACCTCTTCGAGCTTGCGCAGTTGTTTGGCTGTCTGGTCTTTCATCTGAGCGATCGAGTCTGAGCGCTTCAGGCGCAGCCGCGCGCCGAGGGGCGGACGTTTCAGAACTGTGAGTGTGAGCGTTTTGTCCCGCAGGCCCGCCCGCGCCATGGCCGTTTGCCATCGGCTATCCAGCTCTTGCGCAAACCCCTCATTGGGCACCGGTGACAAGGCTGTCTCGATCGCCTTGGAGACCTTGTGAACGTAGAAACTGTACTCTGACCCGATCTGCGCGATGATCGCAGCAAAGAGCGCGCGGATCTTCTCCAAATGCGCGTCATCGCTGGTCATACTATTGACGCCATCAAGACGGATGCACTGGAACAGCGCATTGCCGCGCGTGCGGATCGTCACGTCATTCGCTAGGCTGACATAGGGCAGCATGCTGGCCATAGGGCGCTCTTTGCGCGCCCAGTCCGGTAGCGTCGCAAGATCATCCGATGGGTTATGGAGCATAGCTGTCCCCCGAATGGATCTTGCGGTTCGGGGTGGGCGGCGTTTCCTGCAGGGTGGTGACCATCACTTCAAGAAAGGCCGGATCCCAATCTGCGGCTTTCCACAGCGCGGGATAGGCCAGAGCGGCAATGATGATCACCGGCCAGCTTTGGACCCATAAAAACAACAACACAAACCCGAAGAGCCAGACCATGGCATACATGATCGGCAAGCCGATGAGCTTTGGCGGCCGGATCAGACCAAGGAAAAGGCGGGTTTGCGTTGCCATGCCGGACTTACGCGCCCCAGATCGCGGTCACGATGGTCGGCGCGGCTGCGATACCTGCAATGGCGACCAGTACCCAAAGAGCCTGGCGGAAGTCGAGGATGCCAAAGAGCCAGGAGAGGAACACGCCGATCAAAGCCAAGGTGCCGATGACAATGCCCAGGGGCCCGGTGATCGTGTCGACGATGCCCTGCAACAGGTTCTGCACTGGCGAGAGATCGATGCTCTGCGCAAGCGCGGGGTTGGCAATCATCAAGCTGGCCAGAGCCAGCGACAGGATTGTGCGGAATTGAATGTGCATCAGGAGGCTCCAGTCAGTCGATCACGCACGGCCATGACGCGGCGCACGTGATTTTGGGTTTCTCGGTAGGGAGGGATGCCGCCATAGCGCGCGACCGCGTCTGGTCCCGCGTTATAGGCCGCGAGCGCGAGTTCAGGCGTGCCGAACTGCGCCAGCATCATCAGAAGGTAGCGTGCTGAGCCATCCAGATTGGCCTGCCAGTCATTCGGATCAACGCCGAGCTGCGCGGCCGTCGCGGGCATCAACTGCCCGAGGCCGATCGCGCCTGCCGAGCTGCGCGCAGTTGGTCGATAGGCGCTTTCGATCTCGATATTGGCTTGGAAGAGGGCCTGCCATTCCGTCACCGACAGACCCGCGCGGCGCAACGCCGGGTGCCCGCCATAGCGATGCGCGGTACTTTCAAGGGCTGCGAGGATTTCGGGACGAGGAGCTGCGCGGGCGGGTGTAGGTGAAGTCGCTTCAGGTTCAGGTGCTGTGAAAACGATCAGCTCTGGTGGGGTTGCGCCAATCCCGTCGACATAGCTTTGCGAAAAACCCGATTGGGGGGCTTTGGTTTCCAGCTGGCCATCGGCCCGCATGGAAAGAACGAATCCTTCAGAATAGGCTGGTGCAGCAAGGAATACTGCCAGGACGGCAAGTGTCTTAGCCAGCGTCGTCCAGCTTGTGAGAGGCGATCTTGCCTTCGAGCATCGGGATTGAGACGATCGAAACGCCAAGCCCAGCAAGGAAGCTGGATAAGCCGTTGATTGTCTTGAACTCTCGGGCAGCCATGTTGTTGCGTGCTGTGACGAGCAGGCGATGCGTCTCGCCATCGGGCGAGACGCAATGCACGGTCCAAACTCCGGACCACTGAGCACCTGTGCGTTTGGGCGTAACCCGGCACACAACATCCGCCGAATGACCCTCGGCAAGCAGCGTGCGCAGCCCGTCTTCACTGACAACATTGGGGGCGTCTTGCATCAAATTCATAGGATCGAGCCTTGCAGAATTGTGCATTGGCCCGGCAGTCCCTCATGGACTACCGAACCGATACAATATTATAACTTTGCAATCAATAGGTGCAATTTGAGTTATTGCGCCTTTCATGCGTTGAAACAAATTTACTGCAACGGAGTGGCTGAGCCAAGATAATATGGCGCTTTTGAAACAAACATGGGTGGTTATGCTCGTTCTGAGCTGGGGCTCTGCCGCGATCGCGGGCAGTTGCCTGCCGCCTGCGCCGCCCTGGATGCCGACCAATGCCGATGACGTGCGGGCCTATGCGGACCTGTTGAAGCGCGATGCGGAGGCATATTTTGCGGATGTCGAGAATTACTTCCGTTGCCTAGATCAGCAGAGGCGAGAGGTCTTCGAGCAAGCGCGCGTGGTCAGTGGAGACTATGCGCGCGTTCTGGAATTCCTGAACGACATGAGGAAATGATACCCGTCCTCAAGTAGAGAAAACTGCCGTTCAACAAAGCTGCCGCGAAGGTCGCCAACGCGGACTTTTCCGCCGTTGCCCTTCCGGGTGTTTGCTGACGCAGCATATAATCGCAGGCGCGGCGCGCTCATCGCTGCGTTGCAGCCGATCTCGCAAAAGCAGTCATTGAAAGCCACTCTGAGGGTCGGGTGGCCAAAGGTCCGCTACGGTATCAGGTTTCTTGTAAAATAAAGGTCACTGATTTTTGATCAAAGGTCAATTATCTTTGAATGATGGAAGACTTTGCATAATAATGGAAAGCATCTTAGGGAAACAAAAATGAAAACATCTTTGAACGCCATCAAACCCGTGCAATGCAAGACGCTTCAGAAGGAAGTGGAACAATAGCTTTGCCAACTAACTTTGGGGTCAAGCTGGCAACAGGTGAAGAGATCACAGCCGCCACGATCACCCAGACCTTCGGTGTTTACCCAATGCCCTTGTGCGAGGTGATTGCCCGCCTGATAGCAACTGGCAACTGCAAAAGTTAGGTAGATTTTCACGACGAAATTATGCGAGTAGATAGAACATGCTTAAGAATGCCAAACCAATTCAAAAAGATAAGCTACACGACCAAGTCTATAGTCAGTTGTGCAGTCTTTTGCGCGAAGGTGAGTTCACACCCGGTCAGGCAGTCCATGTTGCTCGCGTCGCAGAAGCCTTTGGTGTGAGTGCCATGCCTGTGCGCGAAGCGCTGACACGGCTCCAAGCGATTGGTGTTGTGGCAAATGTTTCGGGCCGGTCGCTCGGTGTGCCGAGCCTGGGATATGAAGAACTTACTGACCTTCGCGATGTACGTCTTGAAGTTGAGGCGCTGGCCATGAAATGGGCTATGGCAAATCGCGATGATCGTTTTGTTTCTGACCTTGAGAAAATGCTGAAACGACTGGAGGCCACAGAGCTATCCAGCGATGTGCAGGGCTATATCAAAGCAAACTATGAGTTTCATCTGCGGATCTACCAGCAGTCGAACTCTCCGGTTCTGATCGATATCATCAACACGCTATGGCTGCGTGTCAGTCCGCACCTGTATCAGCTGGAACGGGAAAATCAGTACAAGGTTTCCAACATTCATCACCGGAAAATAGTGCGAGCTGTCCGGGAAGGCAACGAAGCAACTGCCAAACAGGAGCTTGTTCTGGATATTTCCGAGGCCTACGACGTTCTCGTTAGAACCTTGTTTTCGAACAACCCTTCTCGCTGAAAGTAACAGCAAGCGAATACCCGGCCGAGACCCTATTCTAATATGTCCGAATACCGGGCTCGCTGTGTTCCAGTCCTTTGAACGTCCCTCAACGCCGTGAAATCTGAGATTTCTTGACTGATTCGGATTCTCCCAAGCTATCAAAACTCACGCAACCAACTGAAATTTATCGAGAAATGGAGCACAAAAAAGAATATTGATTTTTGATCAATCATCAATGCTTATTGAGCATGTCCGACGAAACGGCCGCTATGGTCGTTCGTGACGGGCACAGTCACGGGAGGAATACAGTGAAATATTCGAAAATTGCCGCAACCTTGGTTGCCGGTTCTCTGGCCATTGGCGCATCTTCTGCCTCAGCCGATATTCTGGATGTCCACATGAGCATCCCCAAGGACCTGACGTTCTTGGCGGACAGTGCGAAATTAATGGACGAAACTTTGCGGAACATGAGTGGTGGCGATGTAGGTCTGCAACTTTATGGTTCCGGAGAATTGGTTCCAGCAGGTGAAATTCTGGAAAACGTAAGCTCTGGCGCCATTCCAGCTGGTTGGAGCTTTCTTGGCCAATGGGGCGGTAAAGTACCCGTGGCCCAGATCGGCGCGACACCATTCGGTGCCGGACCGGACGCGTTGGCCGCATGGCTACATGTGGGCGGTGGTCTCGAAATCGTTCAGCGCGGGTTTGACGATCTGAACATCAAGGTTCTGGCCTGCCACATCACGGCACCCGAGCCGGGCGGCTGGTTCAACAAGGAAATCAACTCGGTCGAGGACTTCAACGGTCTCAAAATGCGTATGGGCGGCGTCGGCGCGCGTGTTTTGAATGAATTCGGAGCCTCCGCCCAATTCATGCCTGCAAGCGAAATCTACCTGGCACTTGAGCGTGGTCGTATCGACGCTACAGAGTTTTCGCTGCCAATCATTGACAAGGATTTTGGTTTTAACCAGATCGCAAAATTCCAGTACTATCCGGGTTGGCACCAGCCTGGCAGCGTCGATGTATTGATGATCAATATGGACGTTTGGAATGGCATGGATGCAGGCGAACAGGCCATGTATGAGGCGGCGTGTCAGACCAGCCTGGCCTGGACACTGCAATATGCTCCGGCAGCTCAGACACCACAGATCGAAGTATTCGAAGAGGGCGGCACAATCGTCAAATCCTTCCCGGATGAAGTTCTGGCAGAACTGCGGGTTGCGACGGAACGTGTTCTGAATGCTGAAGCCGAGAAAGATGCGCTTTATGGGGAAGCGTACCACTCGATGAAGGCTTTCGTGGCATCGTCAGGACGTTGGACCAATCTTCAAACTCTCCCTGCCGAGTAAGCCAACATGGCACACGATATGGACACTCGCTCGAGTGATCCAAATCGTGGCACCGGCCCTGTCCATACGGTCCTTCGCGGGATCGTATGGATAGGCCAGGCCGCGGCTTGGCTCATCGTTCCCATCCTCGTTCTTGTAATGATCGGTGTCACGCTGTCAGCCGCCAAGATTGGCACGATCGTTCGATGGGAAAACGACGTTTTCTTATTTGGATCGAAGCTGACTCTTGCAAGTATTGGCGATCTGCAATGGCATCTGTTTGGGATCATGCTAATGCTCACAATGCCCGCAGCGATCGTTAAAGACAGGCATGTGCGTGTCGACTTTCTGCGACAGCGCTTTCGTGAAAAGACAAAACATATCATTGAAATCATTGGTTTTTTTGTCCTGTTGGCCCCCCTTTGCTACATTGTCGTTCTCCATGGTTACGACTTCACCATGCGGTCATTCACTATGGGCGAAGGGTCGGACTACGACGGAATGTATGACCGGTTTGTCCTGAAAGCATTCGTTCCAATTGGGTTTGGTCTGATGCTGATCGCTGGCCTCGGTCTGACAATCCAAAAACTTCGTATTTTGTTCGGGAAGCAGAAAACCCATGATTGAACACATCATTCCCCTATCGATGGTCGTTTGCCTGCTCTTAGGGATTTTCAGCGGCTACCCGGTTGCTTTTGTTCTTGGCGGCATCGGCATTGCGTTTGCCTTCATCGGTGGATTGCCTTTTGCATTCCTCAAAATCGGCGTCTCGCGAATATACGCTGGCGTTATCGAGAACTGGCTTCTGCTCGCGGTGCCCTTGTTCGTCTTTATGGGCGCCATGCTTGATAAATCCGGATTGGCGCAGAATTTGCTTTATTCGCTTGAGCGCGCCTTAGGACGCAGGCGCGGTGGACTGGCCATTTCCGTTGCATTGCTGGGCATCGTCATGGCGGCCAGCACAGGTATCGTTGGCGCATCGGTGGTTATGCTCAGTACTTTGGCTCTGCCGATTATGCTGCGCGAAAAATACAAACCTGAGTTGGCAGTTGGTACAATTGCTGCTTCGGGTACATTGGGTATCTTGATCCCGCCCTCGATTATGCTTGTGCTCGTTGGCGACATTCTGCAGATCTCTGTTGGCGAATTGTTTGTTGGGGCGATGATCCCCGGCCTGCTTCTGGGTGGTCTATATATTGCCTACATCGTCTTCGTCGCGCTAACGAAACCAAGTGATGCCCCTGTTTCGACCCAAGTGCCGGCAGAAGGATCCCTGGCACTGGCGCTCGTGCGCGATCTCTTTGCTCCACTTGTTCTTATTCTGACTGTACTGGGTTCCATTGCTACAGGCACAGCAACGCCGACTGAGGCGGCAGGACTGGGTGCGATCTGCGCCATGATCTTGGCGGCGATCAATCGCAAATTGACCATGAAGACTATGTCCAGCTGTGTTCGTGAAACTGGCTATACCTCCGCCATGATCTTGGGTGTTTTGGTTGGTGCTACGGTCTTTGGAATGGTGTTCAAGGGTCTCAAAGGCGACAAGATGATCGAGAACGCCATCCTGTTCTTCGATCTGGGCGCATATGGCACGCTGGGCATCTTGCTACTGCTGATTTTCATCATGGGCTTCTTCCTGGAGTGGGTCGAGATCAGCTTTATCGTTTTGCCGCTCTTTGCACCTATCGTTGCAGGATTGGACTTCGGACTTGGGATTTCGCGTGAACAGCAACTGCTGTGGTTTGCCATGCTTGTGGCGGTTAACTTGCAGACCAGTTTTCTAACGCCACCTTTTGGATATTCCCTGTTCTACGTCAAAGGTGTGGCTCCACCCGAAATATCGATCCGAACCATTTATCGCGGGATCATTCCGTTTGTCGCGCTGCAACTGCTTGGTCTTGCATTGCTGATTGTCTGGCCGAGCCTCGTCCTTTGGGCTCCGTCCGCCGTGTTCGGAAACTAGTGGGGGAAATATGACGGACCTATCTCCCAAAATGCCCTTACCGCTGGCAGGACTAAAATTGCCAGGTCTGAAAGGCAAAAAAGTTGTGATTACTGCCGGCGCAAGCGGGATTGGGCTAAGTATTGCCCGCTTGCTGTACTCACAAGGTGTTCAGATCGCGATCTGCGACGTCGATGCAGACGCCTTGCGCAGGGCCTGCGTTGAGCTTGAAGGCTGTGTCGCCGTCGAGGCTGATGTGTCTGACGAAACAGCGGTGGATACATTCTTTGACAAGGTGCAGGACACCTTTGGAGGGTTGGATGCTCTGGTAAACAACGCTGGGATTGCCGGGCCAACCGGCAATCTCGAAGACCTATCCCCCGATGATTGGCGGCGGTGTATCGACATTTGCCTGACAGGGCAGTTTCTGTCGGCACGTCGGGCCATACCGATGATTAAGGCGGGTGGCGGCGGCGCTCTGGTTAATATGTCCTCGTCAGCTGGCAAACATGGATACGCCTATCGCACTCCCTACTCGGCGGCCAAATTCGGCGTAATCGGACTGACACAAAGCCTCGCCAAGGAGCTGGGTCCTGACAATATCCGGGTCAATGCCGTTCTGCCCGGAATTGTTGAAGGACCCAGAATGGAAAAGGTGATCCGCGATCGTGCAGACACCGCCGGTACTAGCTACGCCGAAATGAAGAACGACTACCTCAAGAACATCTCAATGCGTCGGATGGTGAGCCCGGACGACGTTGCCGCGACCGTTGCATTCCTGATCTCGGATGCTGGCGCGAACCTGTCGGGGCAGTCCCTTGCCGTTGACGGGAACGTGGAAACGCTTTGAACTCAATTGGAAAATCAAGCATGAGTAACAACAACAAGAACGCAGGCAAGGTTATCATCACCTGTGCTGTAACCGGTGCCATTCATACACCATCGATGTCGCCGCATCTGCCTGTGACGCCGGAAGAGATCATCAAAGACTCCCTGGCCGCTGCCGAGGCGGGCGCGGCGATCCTGCATTTGCACGCCCGTCATCCTGACGGCCGGCCGGACCAAAGTCCTGAAGGGTTCGCTGCGTTTTTGCCGCAGATCAAGCAGAGCACAAATGCCGTGGTCAACATTACCACTGGCGGTAGCCCCTATATGAGCGTTGAAGAACGCGCCGCACCCGCGGCGACCTATCAGCCGGAACTCGCCTCGTTGAATATGGGGTCCATGAATTTCGGACTCTACCCGATGCTCAATCGGTTCAAGGAATTCAAGCATGACTGGGAGCGGGAGCACCTCGAGGGGTCCAAAGACCTTGTCTTCCGCAACTCGTTTAAAGACATCGAATATGTGCTGGAGACGTGTTACGGCAACGGGACGCGGTTCGAGTTTGAGTGCTACGACACATCACATCTCTACAATCTGGCGCATTTTGCCGATCGCGGCTTGGTAAAGGCCCCGTTCTTCGTGCAATCGGTTTTTGGCCTACTCGGCGGCATTGGACCGCACCCGGAAGACGTGATGCACATGAAGCGCACGGCAGACCGGTTGTTCGGTGACGAATTCCGTTGGTCCGTCCTTGGTGCGGGATCCAACCAGTTTCGGATTGCAGCGCAGGCGGCGGCGCTCGGTGGAAACGTGCGGGTCGGGCTGGAAGACAGCCTTTGGGCCGGTCGCGGTGAACTGGCAACATCCAGCGCCGTTCAGGTCAAAAAAGTGCGCGCCATTATCGAAAATCTCGGCATGCAGATCGCGACCCCGGATGAGGCCCGCAACATTCTCGGCCTCAAGGGCGGCGATCAGGTGGCATTCTGAGCATGCGCTACGACACCGATCATAATGGGCAAGTTTCGCCGCGCGCGGGCGCCCGGACCTGCATTTGTGAGGCCGCCGTATGAAAAAGGCACTCTCACCAAATGCGGTCGCGGATCTCGTGCCGGATGGTGCACGCATCATGATCGGTGGATTTATGGGGGTTGGTACTCCGACCAAGATAATCGACGCGCTTGTTGCCGCCAGAAAGAAGGACCTGACGCTGATCGCAAATGACACGGCCCTTCCCGGACGTGGCATCGGAAAGCTCGTAGCTGCCGGGGCCTTCAGGCGCGTTGTCGTGTCTCACATCGGCCTGAACCCCGAGACCCAACGCCAATTGAACGCAGGCATCCTTGAGGTGGAGCTTGTTCCGCAGGGCACTCTGATTGAGTGCATTCGTGCCGGAGGCGTGGGGCTGGGTGCGGTTGTCACACCGACCGGCCTCGGAACTCCTGTGGAGGGGGGGAAGCAAGTGTTGGAAATCAAAGGGAAAAAATTCCTTGTTGAAGAGCCCATACGCGCCGATTTTGCGTTCATTGCGGCGCGGCAGGCCGACTACCTCGGCAACCTGGAATATTCGCTGACCGCGCAGAATTTCAACCCGACCATGGCGATGGCCGCCGATACTGTCGTGGCTGAACCGGACCATATCGTGCCCGTTGGCGTGATCCCGCCGGATGCCGTGCGCACCCCGGCTAGTCTGGTCGACCACCTGATCGAAAGGTCGACATAAATGCAGCCCAAGGAACGCATCGCCCGACGTGTCGCCCGCGAGATCGCACCCGGAATGCTTGTCAATCTGGGGATCGGACTACCCAGCCTCGTTGCCGGTTTTGTTCCTGCAGACGCAGGTGTTTTCTTTCAGTCCGAAAACGGGGTGATCGGTCTTGGCGCGCGTCCACCTGAGGGCATGGAAGAACCGGACCTGACCGATGCCGGCGGCGGCTTCGTGACCGCTGTTCCCGGCGCGGCAGCCATCGACAGTGCAATGAGTTTTGGCCTGATCCGAGGTGGACATATTGATGTGACGGTGCTGGGTGGCCTGCAAGTGAACGAACGCGGCTTACTGGCAAACTGGATGATTCCCGGCGCCATGGTGCCCGGCATGGGCGGGGCGATGGACCTCGCTTCCGGAGCCCGCAAGGTCATCGTGGCGATGCAGCACATGGCAAACGGCAAAAGCAAAATCGTTCGCAAATGCGATCTGCCGCTAACATCCACGCGCCAGATTGACCTGTTGGTCACAGACCTTGCGGTTTTTGAGGTTGCCGGGTCCGGCCTAATACTGACGGAAACAGCGCCAGATGTAACCGTTGAGGAAGTCCAGGCCGCGACCGAGGCGCGGTTTGAGGTTTGCAGTGATCTTAAGCGCATGGACGAAACCCGACCTGCCCAGGCAGGGGCCCAATGAAGCAACTGCTTTGAAATTGGCGTCAAAAAATTCATCCAGAGTCGACGCGTTTAAATTTTGCCACCGGATCTGCTGAGCCCTTTCCGGACAGACAGAGAGAGGAAAATCATGGAAAAGATTGCTGTAATTGGCTGCGGATTGATTGGCCAGGGCTGGGCGGCAGTATTCGCTCAGGCTGGTTTTGAGGTTGCGATGTATGACGTCTCGGCTGAGGCTGCGGATCTCGCTTTGAAAGCCATGGAGAAACGGATTTCCGATCTCGCCGAGTTTGATCTGGTCGCGCCGTCCGATGCCTCCCAGATCCTGCAGCGTATCAAGTTGGCGGCCAGCCTCGAAGAGGCTTTGGACCAAGCCATATATGTTCAGGAAAACGGTCCGGAAGACGTTGGAATAAAGAACCAGATCACTGAAACGCTGGATGCAATCGCGGCCAGCGACGTGCCTATCGGAAGCTCTACATCAGGCATATCTGCATCGCGCTACTGCAAGGATATTGAGGGTCGGCACCGGTGCCTTGTGGTGCATCCCATCAACCCGCCCCATCTTCATCCCGCAGTTGAAATTGTCCCTACGCCGTGGACTGATCAAAATGCCATTTCGATGGTGAATGATCTGATGATCAAATGCGGACGCGAAACCATCGTGCTGAGCGAGGAGATCGACGGGTTTATTGTGAACCGCCTGCAAGGTGCGCTTCTGGAAGAGGCGTTCAAGTTGGTGGGCAATGGAATCGTTTCAGCCGAGGATCTGGATAAAGCCATTTGCGATGGGCTTGGGCTGCGCTGGTCCATCATGGGCCCAATGCAAACCATTCATCTGAACGCACCCGGAGGCGTCACTGACTACGTTGCGCGATATGGAAGCATGTATCGGGGATTTGGGATCGGCTCTTATGAAGGCGTTGACTGGGCCAGTGTCGCGAAGGACAAGCTTGCTGCCGAAATGGCCGAAAGAACGCCCGTCGCAAATATTCCCGAAGCGCAGATCGCGCGGGACAGAAAGCTGATGGCCTTGTTGCGCCATAAAGCTCAATCCCGGGCCAACAACTAAGAAGACTTTCGGCGTGGGCAAGCTGCGCTGCAGTCTCAAACGGACGGAAGGGGCCGTAAAGACATGATTCCTCAGCAAATTCTCTCGCTCAGCGGCGATGACAACATAGCCGTGGCGCTGCAGCGTATTGAGCGCGACGCAGAGCTGTCTCAATCCGGCCTGATGGCCAGGGATCCGATCCCATCGGGCCACAAGATCGCCGTGAGCCCCATCGCGTCCGGTCAGAAAGTCATCAAATATGGCCGCGTCATCGGTGTTGCCACCCAAGACATTCAAAGCGGTGAGCATGTTCACGTCCACAATGTTGCCATGACGAGTTTCCGGCGCGACGAGAACTACGGCCAAAGCGCCCGGAATACTGACATTTTGCCTTTGCCTGAACGGGCGACTTTTCAGGGATATCGACGGGCAAATGGCGAGATCGGAACCCGCAACTATGTGGGCATTGTAACCTCGGTGAACTGCTCGGCTTCGGCGGCAAAGCTTTTGGCACGCGAAGCCGAGCGCGCGGGTCTGTTGGAAAAATACCCCGGCGTTGACGGGATTGTGCCAATTGTTCACGGGGCGGGCTGCTGTATCGGGACCAATGACGATGCCTTTCGCAAGCTTCAGCGGGCGATCTGGGGGTTTGCCACGCACCCGAATTTCGCCTCAGTGCTGATGCTGGGGCTGGGCTGCGAAGCCAACCAGATCCCGCTGATGCTGGAAGCCTATGGCCGGCCACAGGACGAAAGCTTCCAGTATTACACGCTGCAAGAAGTGGGCGGGACACGTAAGTCGGTTGAGAAAGGCCTGCAGTGGCTTGAAACGGCCTTGGAAGCGGCTTCGAAAGCAAAACGCGAAACCGTGGATGCATCTCATCTGAGTGTCGCCTTGCAGTGCGGTGGCTCGGACGGCTATTCCGGCATCACGGCCAATCCCGCGCTCGGCTATGCCGTCGATCTTCTGGTCAAAAACGGCGGGACAGCGGCCCTGGCGGAAACACCAGAGATCTATGGTGCTGAGCACCTTTTGACGGATCGCGCGGCTTCGGCTGAGGTCGGACAGAAGCTGGTTGATTTGCTGGAGTGGTGGGAAGACTACGCCGCCAAGCATGGCTCGGAAATGAACAACAACCCGACGCCGGGCAACAAGGCGGGCGGTTTGACCACGATCCTTGAAAAATCACTCGGCGCGGTGGCCAAGGCCGGCAGCACGAATTTGAACGGTGTCTATCAATATGGCGAGAAGATCACCGAACGGGGTTTGGTCTTCGTTGACAGCCCCGGTTACGATCCGGTTTCACTAACCGGAGAGGTCGCCTCGGGCTGCAACATGATCTGTTTCACAACCGGGCGCGGATCCTGCTATGGTAACAAACCGGTTCCGTCGATCAAAATTGCCTCCAACACTGCGATGTTCGATCGGATGCAAGGCGATATGGATATCAACTGCGGCACCATTGCAGACGGCAGCGAAACTGTGGCCGAAGCCGGTGAGCGGATTTTCAACGCAATCCTGAAGTCAGCCTCGGGGCAAAAAACACTTTCTGAAGAACTGGATGTCGGCGACGCGGAGTTCGCGCCTTGGCAGACCTACGCCCAGATGTAGACCTGGAATTCGAAGCCGCGCCCAGAAAATCGGGCGCGAACAGAACTGTTGGAAAATCGAGAAGGAAACCCAATGATTTACAGTTTGGGAGCGGTCACTCCGAAAATTGCCAAAGACGTGTTCATCGCCCCAGGATCATTTGTTGTCGGGAATGTTGAGATCGCATCCGGTGCAAGTATCTGGTTCGGGGTAGTCATTCGCGGAGACAATGAACCAATGATTATCGGAGCGGGCAGCAACATCCAGGACAACTGCGTTCTCCATTCCGATCCCGGGTTTCCACTGTCGATCGGACGCAATTGCACAATCGGGCACAGCGCGATTGTTCATGGGTGTACGATCGGAGACGGGTCGCTGATTGGAATGGGCGCCACTGTATTGAACGGAGCAGTTATTGGCCAAAACTGCCTGATCGGAGCCGACGCGCTGGTCACTGAGAATACGAGTATTCCCGATAATTCTCTGGTTGTTGGGTCTCCTGCGCGTGTCAAACGGGAATTAAGCAAGGAGCAGATCGAGGGTCTTCACCAAAGCGCACTGAACTATCAAGCGAATTCAAAGCGGTTTGCCCAAGAGCTTTCAAGCTAGATTGTCCACGTTGGAATTCGACATGACCATTGCCCACAGAAATACGCTTTTGAACCTTTTCCGCGCAGCCGTTTCTTCCGTTAAGGGTGACATCAGCGTGCGCAATTGGGTGTCGCACCACGATGTCAAACCTCCAACGCATATCGTTGCTGTTGGAAAAGCCGCCACCGCCATGTTCGAGGGACTGCCAGACGACTGGCGCGGCACGATGCCTACCTATCTTGTCACCAAGACTGACCATCTGGGCAACGGGGAGTTCGGCAGCAACGTCGAGGCATTCGAAACCAGCCACCCGATACCGGATCAGTCTTCGTTGAAGGCGGGAAAAGGCCTGCTAGACTTTGTGGCCGGATGCCCTACTGGCAGTCGTATGATGATGCTTGTTTCAGGAGGCGCATCGTCGCTTGTCGAGCATCTGAAACCAGGTGTCAGCAGCGCTGATCTTGTGGCTCTGACGAAAGCCGCTCTGGCTGAAGGTGCGGATATCGGAGAAATTAACAAGCGTCGACAAGCCATCTCCGCAGTCAAGGGAGGCGGGCTGTTGGCGTCGTTCAAGGGCCAACAAGTCGATGTCCTTGCCATTTCGGACGTAGCCGGAGACAGCATCTCGGTCATCGGTTCCGGGATTGGCGCGGCGCCCAAGAGTGCCGGTCTTGGCTACAACTGCAGCGTTGTCGCCTCAAACGCTGTTGCGCGGGAAGCCGTCGTGCGAAGCGCAAAATCGATTGGGATCAAGACCATCACCAACCAAGAGAGTATGTATGCGGATGTGAATGAGATTGCCGCTCAGATCGCGCATGAGATCACGGAAGGCCCCGACGGCTTATATGTCTATGGCGGAGAGCCAACGGTTGTTCTTCCCGAAAACCCCGGCAAAGGCGGTCGCAACCAAGCCCTTGCACTGGAAATTGCAAGGAACGTTCAAAACCGATCCGAAATAACTGGCCTCGTCGCAGGGACGGACGGCACCGATGGTCCGACGAATGCAGCGGGTGCGTTCTTGGATGGCGATACCTTTTCTTCGGAACCTGGTGCAGAAGATGCGCTGCAAAGCGCTGATTCTGCCTCTTTTCTGGCCCGCACAGGCAATCAAATTATCACCGGGCCAACCGGCACGAATGTGATGGACCTCGCCATTTTTCTCAAACACAGATGAAGGTTCAGTCATGACCACTCATAATCACCAGTCCCGGCAGACGAAGATCGTAGCAACGTTGGGTCCCGCGTCCAATTCTTACGACAAGATCAAGGCTCTCGCCGAGGCGGGCGCGAACGTCTTTCGGATGAATTTCAGCCACGGAACCCACGAAGACCATGCTAGGGTTCATGCAGCCATTCGCAAAACAGAGAGTGACCTCGGTCGATCCATCGCCATTCTCGCGGATCTGCAGGGGCCGAAGCTTCGCATCGGTGTGGTGCCAGGCGGGGAAAAACCGCTAGCCATCGGCGACCGTATCCGGTTGGTCTGTGATCCCGCCCGGGAAAACGACGTACCTCTGCCTCATCCTGAGATTTTCGGCACTGTTGGGGTTGGCCATATGATTCTCATCGACGATGGCCGCATCAGGTTGCGCGTTGTTGAGAGCCATGACGACGCAATCACTGCCGAGGTTCTCAACAAAGCGACCTTGCGAGACCGAAAGGGGATCAACTTTCCGGACACCACGCTGAAGCTGGACCCGATCACGCCAAAAGACCGGAACGACTTGCGGTTTGCGCTCGAACTGGGGGTTGATTGGGTGGCAATGTCCTTTGTGCAGGCCGCAGAGGACATTAAGGGGCTTCGCCGGTTGACCGGAGGCTTGGCAAAGATCGTTGCCAAGATCGAGAAACCCGTTGCTGTTCAAGATATCGACGCAATTCTCCACGCCACTGACGCTATAATGGTTGCGCGTGGAGACTTAGGCGTTGAGTGCGATTGGCACGTTTTGCCGGCCATCCAGGCATCACTGGTGGCAACGGCCCGGTCACACGGCAAACCAGTTATTGTGGCCACCCAGATGCTTGAAAGCATGATCTCAGCACCTCTGCCCACTCGGGCGGAAACATCGGATGTTGCCAATGCGGTGTCCCAGTCCGCAGACGCGGTCATGTTGTCAGCAGAAAGCGCAGCGGGGGAATATCCGGTTGAAGCCGTTACGGCGATGGCCGAAATTGCCCAAGCGACCGAATCTGCCTCTCGTTCATTGAGTTCGAACGTCAACACCGCTCTGATTGATGCCCCGGACGATTCAAGCTCAATCGCAAGTGCGGCCAGCACCCTTGCAGATTTGAGGAATGCGAGCTGCATTGCCACGTTTACGACAACCGGGGCCACGACGCTGCGGGTGTCGAAGAATCGTAGCGCCATCCCAATTCTTGCAATCTGTCACTCGGAGAAAGTCGCGCGAAGCCTTTGCCTTGTCTGGGGGGTAACGCCTATCGTCAGTACCAGCGTGGAAGAGTTCTCTTCCAGCCGCGAAGGCCGTATCCCGTCGCATCTTGCCCCTGAATACCTGGTTCGGCCTGATCGCCCGGTTATTGTGACATCCGGATCGGTGCATGGCCAAGCTGGCGGCACAGACTCGCTAAAGATCGCCTATCTCGGCAGATAAGGATACACCAATGAGCACCATTATCGACATCCACGCCCGCGAAATTCTCGACAGCCGCGGCAACCCGACCGTCGAAGTCGACGTGATCCTCGAAGACGGCACCATGGGCCGCGCTGCCGTACCTTCGGGCGCGTCGACCGGTGCCCACGAGGCGGTGGAAAAGCGCGACGGTGACAAGGACCGTTACCTGGGCAAAGGCGTTCTGGAAGCCTGTGCCGCCGTCAACGGCGAGATTGCCGAAGCGCTGGTCGGCATGGACGTGACCGAGCAGGTAGCGATTGACGCTGCTATGATCGAACTTGACGGCACCCCGAACAAAGGCCGCCTCGGCGCTAACGCCATCCTTGGCGTGTCGCTCGCCGTTGCCAAGGCTGCAGCCGACTTCACCGCTCAGCCCCTGTTTCGCTACGTGGGCGGCACCTCGGCCCGCGTGTTGCCGGTGCCGATGATGAACATCATCAACGGCGGCGAACACGCCGACAACCCGATCGACATCCAGGAATTCATGATCATGCCGGTGTCAGCCGCGAACATCCGCGAAGCCGTGCGCATGGGCGCCGAAGTCTTCCACACCCTGAAAAAGGAGCTTTCCGCAGCGGGCCTCTCGACCGGCATCGGTGACGAAGGCGGCTTTGCCCCCAACATCGGCTCGACCCGCGACGCACTGGACTTCATCAAGAACGCCGTCGAGAAAGCCGGCTACAAGCTGGGTGACGATATCTACCTCGCCCTCGATTGCGCCTCGTCGGAATACTACAAGGACGGCAAATACGAGCTGAAAGGCGAAGGCAAATCGCTGACCTCGGAAGAGAATGCTCAGTATCTGGCCGATCTTTGCGCCGACTATCCGATCATCTCGATCGAAGACGGCATGGACGAAGACGACTGGGAAGGCTGGAAGCTCCTGACCGACAAGATCGGCGACAAGGTTCAGCTTGTGGGTGACGACCTCTTCGTGACCAACCCCGCCCGTCTGGCCGATGGCATCGCCCAGGGCGTTGCCAACTCGATGCTGGTCAAAGTGAACCAGATCGGCTCGCTCACCGAGACCCTGAAAGCCGTCGATATGGCCCACCGCGCGCGCTACACGAACGTGATGTCGCACCGCTCGGGCGAGACCGAAGACGCCACCATCGCCGACCTGGCTGTGGCCACCAACTGCGGCCAGATCAAAACCGGATCGCTGGCACGCTCGGACCGGCTGGCAAAATACAACCAGCTGATCCGCATCGAGGAAATGCTGGGCGCATCGGCTGAGTTCGCCGGGCGCTCTATCCTGCGCGGCTGATCAGCCCACGGTTTGAAAACGGGCAGGGCGGAAGGGGTCTAGCAACTCTGCCGCCTTGCCCTCCAGTATCTCGGCGGCCAGCGCCTCTCCAATGCCTGCGGCAAGCGTTGCACCGGAATGCATGACCGCCAGGTAGAGCCCTTCGGGCCCGACAGCCCCAACGCATGGCAGACCGTCGGCCGGCACGGGGCGCGATGCAAGGGCGACCATGCTCCAGCGCAATTCCGGGCGCCCCACGAGCCTGCCAAGGCAGCTCGCTGTCTCGCGTGCGAGGTCTTCGCCGGACTGGTCGACCTGCTCGGATCGGTGTAACCTGCTACGCCAGCGAAAGTTCCACACCACATGAGCAAATGCGTTCTGCGGGAGCATCAGTTACGTAAGAAACGGTCCTGCAAGTCCGCTTCTTGCCAGTGCAATCTCGGCGCAACGAATAACGGTAAAGGATTCGGTGGGTCGGTGGTGCCGGCCAATGACCGGTCTGGGGAAGTTCGCCATGCCGGCGAACTCGCATTGCTGCAATCGCGAAGGTCGGTGGCAAGTTTCTCGCGGTCGCACTGGCCGCACTTGCAAGCGTCCAGAAAGTCCGCGATCTGTGAATTGATCCCCCTCGGCTTGCTGCAACTTGCATGAACGACGCCTTTTCACATCGCGGCGCAGCACGGTTAATCACGCAGTTGCAGCAAAAATCGTGCCGCGTGCGCTCGCAGCGAGAATTTCAAATTCACAAGATGGGCTCTTTCCGGCCGTTAGCTGCGTTTTCCACCAATGTCTGGTTCAGTGGTAAGCTCTGAGTTGTGTTGCGCTATAGGCTCGCCGTCATTGTGCAACGCAGCCTGCGTCTCGCCGTTGTCCCAGCGATACAGAAGGCCGATTTCTTCACCTGTTTTGATGCATGAAATACGGCCGATGGCTTCGGCCGTTGTGCGAACACTCGTAATTTCGGGCAATATCAGCCCCTCTTGTTTAATAACTCTTGTGGGTCGATTTCGAGAGCAAGTGCGATCCGCTCCAGAACATCGATTGATGCTGAATTTTTGGCGAGTTCGATCTCGCTGATATAGCTGCGATCTACATCCGCAGCCAAAGCTAGCTGTTCTTGGCTCAATCCTCTGGAACTTCTTAGATTCCGGACATTTAACCCTACTCGTTCCCGTAATTTCATGGCCTCTATTCGGCCAGATCACAAGAACCGCTCTACGGAATATATTCCACAAAACGCGCGCGAGCATCACAAACACTATGCTCGCATATGGTGTAGAGGTCGGGATTTCAGGTAGCTTAACAATAATGCAGTAATGTAGTCGAAAGGCATTTATTGATATGTGGTCCAGACTTATCAGAAATTGGAGCGCTGGAGCTGTCGTGGCGCTGCTCTCAGCTGTGGCTCCGCAGGCGGCTAAGGCCTATCAGGTTGACTGCGCCATTCTGCTTTGCCTGGCTGGTGGGTGGCCCGCGTCAGCAGAATGTGCCCATGCCCGTGCCGTGTTTATTCGTCGGATCACGCCCTGGCCGATTGAGCCGCCGTTGCAAATCTGGCGTTGTCCGATGGGTGTTTCTGAGCGTGTGCCTTTGCAAAGCACGGCCCCGAAAATCTGGGAGGCCAGCAACCAATCAGGTCAGCAGCTCGCACAAGTCATTCTGGCACAGGTAGTCGAAGGTGGTGCCGATATCGACATCAGTGGTCTGGAATTCGATTTCGTACGCTCGATTCGTGTCTGGGATGTTCGGCACTACAGCCATCGCGAACGCGGTCGCGACGATGGTTGTTCTGAGAGTTACAACATGCGCCTCGGGACCTATGGCACGCAGGGCGAATTCGGCTGGCAAAGCACGACACCAGCGGCCGCCCCGCAATGGGTTCTGCCGTCACGGCGCTGTTCATCATCGAATTGGCGACGAGGAGTTGGCGTGGAATGGGAAGATCACGAAGGGAACCACGGATATGAGTGGGTGGCCTACTAGGGCTATTCCCCGATGTCTTTCATGCGTTCCGCGATATCGCCCGCAATGCGCTCATACAGGGCGGCTTGCTTGTCCCTTGGCGTCCCAGGCTTTGGGTTTCTTCGACGGATGCGTTTGGCGAGCCAGAACAGCAGCCGCGCGGCTGGATCCGACGTCGCATCCGGTTCTGCAGCCGGGTACTTCTCCTCAAGCGCGACGACGATTTCCTGAGACAGGCTGCGCCGGTTCAGTGTGGCATGCGTTTCCAGACGCTTCTTGAGCGCGGCGGGAAGCAAGAGTTTGAATTGGACCAAGGCTTCTTCTTTCATGATTCCATGATGGACAATATTTGTCCCCAATGATATGGACATTTTATGTCCTTTTATTGAGGTGTAAATATGAAGACAACCCAATTCAAACTTAACCTTCCAGCGGACGTGAAAGCCTGGCTCGAAGAGGAGGCTGTGCGGAACTTACGCTCACAGGGCGCTCAGGTTGTGTCTTGTTTGCGGGCAGCCATGTCGCGGCAAGAAGCCGTGGGTGAGAGGGCTGAAAAATGAGCCCAAGCCATATTCAGCTGATTCCGACCCCAGAGCTTGCGCTTCTCTTCGGCTACAGTGAGCCGAGCGCGTCCTTCTATGACTTCTGCCGTAGGACGGGTATCGCTCCGGTGCCAGGACGGCGCGGGTGGTATGATCCGAAACTCATCCGCGCGCGATTGGATGCTGTTCAGGGCATCAGCGCAGCAGAACGCGAGGCCACTTCGCAACCGAGCCTCGTTGCACAGCGGAGAGCGCGCCGTGCCCAGAAGTAACCTTCCCAAGGGCGTCCACCGTGTTCGGCGCAAGGTCGTGTCTGGTGTTCGTTACCATTTCTATGCTTGGCGGGGCGGCCCCAAATTTTGGGAAGGGACGGACCCAAACCCAAAGGAACCCGAATTCTTCCATGCGTTTTCGCAGTGCGGTACGCCCGTGAACCCAGCTGAATATCTGACGACTCAATTGGTCGACGATTTTCTGTCCAGCGCGTCCTTGCCCAAGGCTGAGCGTTCAAAGGCTGATATCCGCAAATGGCTGGAGCTGTTTCGCGAAGAATTCGGTGCAGATCCTGTCGCGATGTTCGAAGAACGCGCCTCGCGGGGCGAGGTCAATAATTGGCGCAAGAAGTGGCTCCATTCGCCCAAGCAGCACGACATGGCGGGCACCCATGCGACACGCGTCCTCAATTGGGCGGTGGAAGAGGGAAAGCTGAAAGAGCATCACTGCCACAAGCTCAAGAAGCTCTACCAATCGAACCGCACAGAGATCATCTGGACGAGCGGGGACATCGCTCAGTTCAATAAGTACGCGCCGAAATGGGTCCAGAGAATCCTGACCGCCGGATGCGAAACCGGTTTGCGAGCGGCCGATCTGGTTCAGGTCAAAATGGACCAATTCGAAGACACGCCGCACGGCAAACGCCTTCGTTTCAGGACCAGTAAGCGCGGCCAGATCGCATATATCCCGGCCACTTCAGCCCTTGAGAAACTGATCGCAGAGACGCCGGAGGGCCAAGATGTGCTGCTGGTGTCAGAGCTTGGCAGGCCTTTGACGGCCCGTTGGGCATCGAACCAGATCACCAAGTGGCGGCGCGAAGCGGAGATCCCACCATGGATCGATGGGCGCGAGAAGACTTTGTCCGATACGCGCGGGACAGCGGCGACAAGATTGCTGAATGCCGATCTGTCTTTGCGCCAAATCGCAGTTCTGATGGGGTGGTCGGTTCGCTACGCGGCGCAGGTAATCGAGCATTATGCGCAGGTTAGCCCGGACGAAAGCGATGCGGTTCTGCGCAAGCTCAATCGAGCGAAATCACTGTCTCAAGACACAAAAATGTAAACGCCCCTGTAAACGCAGGGCCTCAAGCACGGCAAGGAGTGATGTAAGTGATTGTTTTTAAATGGAGGCGAGTACCGGAATCGAACCGGTGTACACGGATTTGCAATCCGCTGCGTCACCACTCCGCCAACTCGCCTTTTTAAGTAAAATCAATTACTTGCCGTGGTGTGAGAGGCGTTTTAACAGCTTTCGTCTGGGGCGTCCAGAGGATTGATTGCAATTTTGGCATCCGGCTTTGGAAATGCAGTCCCGCATTGTGTGCAAACCGGGCATCATCGGCAAGATTCAGTGCATGAGCCGTTGCTGGCTGGCATGGGATGTGGCACAAGCCAAACAATCAAGAGAGCAAGTGAGCGATCCAATGACAGATTTCGCAAAACGTCGCCAAACGATGGTCGATACTCAGGTCCGGCCTTCCGATGTCACCAAGTTTCCCATCATCGATGCGATGCTCAGCGTCAAACGCGAGAATTTTGTGCCGCACGCACAGCGCGAAGCCGCTTATGTCGAAGATCTGATCGATCTGGGCGACGGGCGGTACATGACCGAACCGCGGACGCTGGCCAAGATGCTGGATGTGCTCAACATTTCCAACAACGAGGTGGTGCTGGACATCGCTCCGGCGCTTGGCTACTCGACTGCGGTTGCAGCGCGCATGGCGCAACTGGTCGTCGCTGTCGAGGAAGAGGAAAGCCTGGCCGGCGAAGCGCAAACGCTTTTGATGGAAGCTGACGCCGACAATGCCATCGTGCATGTCGGCCTTCTGGAACAGGGGGCTGCTGAACATGGGCCGTATGACGTGATCATGGTGCAGGGGGGTGTCGAACAGGTTCCGCAGGACTTGCTGGCGCAACTCAAGGATCACGGCCGGATTGCCTGCCTGTTCATGGAGGGTGAGCTGGGGGCAGTGCGCATCGGTTATAAATCCGGCGGGCGTGTCACCTGGCGCCATGCGTTCAATGCCAGCGCGCCGGTTCTGAAGGCATTTTCGGCCGAAAGTGCATTTTCGCTATAGTCCGACAGCAGATTATTTCGCTGCCTTGATTAGTTGAAAACAAAGGCGCAAACTGCCCAACGAGCAGTGTTATTTTGATTTGAGAGGACTTGGTTATGCGTGGTACGCCAACTGGTAGACTGGTCAGGGCAGCGGCCTTGACCGCCGCCATTGCCTTGAGCGCAATACCCGGCCGCGCGGTCTGGGCCGATAATCTGACCGATGCGTTCATCGGCGCGTACAATACAAGCGGTTTGCTTGAGCAGAACAGGGCGTTGTTGCGTGCGGCGGACGAAGATGTCGCCATTGCGCTGTCAGCGCTGCGGCCGATCATCAACTGGGCCGTCCAGGTAAGCCAGGACTACACCCGTGCACGGACCAATAATGTGGTCACGACCAACGAACCTTCTCGATTTTTCACGGGTCTGACGCTTAACCAACTCGTGTATGATGGCGGTGCATCGATCTTGGGGAAACAATCAGCTCAAGAAACTGTGCTGGCGACCCGACAGAGCCTGATTGATATCGAGCAGGGAGTTCTGAGCCGGGCGGCAAGTGCCTATCTGGATGTGTTGCTGCAGGAAGAGACTGTGGCCATTCGCCAGAACAACGTCGAGGTTTCGGCAGAGGAACTTCGCGCATCAAATGATCGCTTCGAGGTTGGTGAAGTCACCCGGACAGACGTGGCGCTGTCCGAGGCTCAATTGGCTGGCTCACAGGCCGATCTGGCCGTTGCACGTGGCGATCTGGATATCGCGCAAGCTGAATATGTAAATGCGGTCGGTAATGCTCCCGGACGAACAGCCGGTCAGCCAAGTTTGCCCAGTCTGCCTCGCTCCGAAGCGGAAGCGATCAGCCTGGCGCAACGTAACCATCCAGCGATTCTGTCGGCGCAGCATCAGGTGCGAGCGCTGGATCTCATCGTTCAGCAACAGCGGGCAAACTTGGGTCCGAACGTTTCCCTGGATGCTGACGCGGGTGTTACAGAACGCTATGACAATAGCGATTACATCAACGATGCCAGTGTCTCGCTAACTTTCAGGCAGCCGATCTATGCCGGTGGCCGACTGGCAGCTAACGTCCGTCGGGCCATGGCGCAACGCGATGGGTCGCGCGCCAATCTGCTGAATGTTCAAAAGAACATTACGCAAGGCGTAACAAACCAGTACGCGGCTTTTCAGGCGGCCAGCGCAAGCTTGAGAGCATCGACCGAACGGGTTCGTGCGTCGCAGGTTGCTTTCGATGGTATCCGTGAAGAAGCGACCTTGGGGGCCCGGACAACATTGGATGTTCTGAACGCTCAGCAGGATCTTTTGGATGCGCAACTCGCCGAAGTCAGATCGCGCACAGAGCGAACCCGCGCAGCCTATGATTTGCTGCAGGCTCAGGGCCTTCTGACCGCAGAACGCCTTGGTCTGGCCGTGCAGATTTATGATCCGACGCTGTACTATAACCTCGTCAAAAAGGCTCCGGCACAGGTCAGCAAGCAAAGCCGTGACCTGGATCGCGTCCTCAAAGCGTTGCGTCGTGACTGACGGGCAATACTATCGGTTGTGAGGTTCGAATTGTTTGGCTACACTTATCCGTAAGGATAGAGCGGTAGAGAACAATGACGGATAATGTCGTAAAAGCAGGGATCGAGGACGTCCTGTCCTCGGTCAAACGTCTGGTCAGCGAAGAAAGCCGCAAGGTTCCCGATTTGGCGTCCAAACGCAAGCCAAGCCGGCTGGTTCTGACCGATTCCCTGCGGGTCGATGATCCCGTCAGGGTTGAAAGAAAGCAGGAAGCGCCGGAAGGTGTTCCCGGGTGCGAAACAGAACGCACCGCAAAACCTCTGGTGCTGAGCGCTAGCGACATCATCAAAAACGGTGAGCGTGAGCCTGCCAATACATCAGTGTTGGAAGACGGGTCCAAAGCAGGGGCCGCGGACGATCTCGCGGGAAGTCTGAGCGCAAAGATAGAGGCGCTTGAGGCCGCCATAGCCCGGACCGAGGACCAGTGGGAGCCTGACGGGAACAGCGATGACGCTTATTCGGGGACGCAGGTCAACCCACTGAGCTGGGATGGGGCAGGCGGGTTCGTGGCTGGATCCGAGCAACTTGACGACCAGATTGACGAAACTGAAGACGAAAGCTTCTCGGCGACATTTGTACGATCTTCGCAGGCGTCATATTCTGAACGGGCGGAGCCTGAAGCAGATGATCTAGACGATTTGGATGTTCCCACATTGGACGAGGATGCATTGCGGGAACTGGTGGCCGATGTGGTCCGGCAGGAATTGCAGGGTGTTCTTGGGGAACGTATCACGCGAAATCTGCGCAAACTGGTGCGGCGGGAGATCCACCGCGCATTGTCTGCTCAGAACCTCGAATAAACTGTTACTGGCGGGTCGGCGGTGCGGCCAGGGACAGCAACAGGTCCAAGTCCATGTGCTGTTCCAGATGATCCGCCAGATCATCCAGCGTCTGTTCCACACCGTCATCGTAGCTGAGGTCTGAATTCACACCGAACTGCGCCAGATAGCTGGCGCGGAACGTGTCTGACGAAAAGATGCCGTGCAGATAGCTGCCCCGGATGCGGCCATTTCGACTGGCAGCGCCTTCCGGGCGGCCGTCAATCTCCAGCCAGGCATGGTCACAATCGGCCCCGTCGGTGCGTCCCATATGTATCTCGTAGCCGGTGACGGTTTCTCCGCCCGTCAGTGCCTTTGCAGTGCGCAGTCTGACGTGCTTGTCCCCGGCCATGATAGTTTCGACGTCCAACAGGCCCAAACCGTCTACTTTGCCCGGTCGACCATCGACGCCGTCCGGGTCAGAAATGGTTTTGCCCAGCATCTGATAGCCGCCGCAAAGGCCCAGAACGTGGCCGCCGCGGCGGACATGCGCCATAAGGTCCACATCCCAACCCTGTGCCCGGAAATAGGCCAGGTCGCCGATGGTGGACTTGCTGCCGGGCAGCAACACAAGATTGGCATCACCGGGCAGGGCCCGCCCGGCGGGGACAATCTCGACCGTCACGCCGGGTTCGGCCGACAAAGGATCGAGATCGTCAAAATTCGCCATGCGCTCCAGTTGCGGGACAACTACCTTGCACGCCCCGCCACCATGAGAGCGGATGTCCATCATGTCTTCAGCAGGCAGTTTCCAGGCGTCGTGAAACCACGGAACCACGCCCAGACAGGGCCAGCCGGTCCGCCCGGCAATGTCATCGCGCCCTTCATCGAACAGTGAAACATCGCCCTTGAACCGGTTGACGGCGAACCCTTTGATCATTGCAAGATCGCGATCTTCCAGAACGGCCTGTGTTCCGACGATTTGGGCGATCACGCCACCGCGATGGATGTCGCCGACCAGCACCACCGGCACCCCTGTTGCGCAGGCAAACCCCATGTTGGCAATGTCGCCCTTTCTCAGATTGGTTTCAGCCGGGCTGCCCGCACCTTCGATAAGCACCAGATCGGCGTCGCTGCATAACCGGTCAAAGCTTTGCAGCGCGGCGCCCAGTAGTTTGGATTTATCCTTGCGATAG
The DNA here is from genome assembly GCF_056531525.1 of Ruegeria sp. N11. NCBI lineage: Bacteria > Pseudomonadati > Pseudomonadota > Alphaproteobacteria > Rhodobacterales > Roseobacteraceae > Ruegeria > Ruegeria sp. N11. Next base: position 128,832 of record NZ_JBQFLX010000001.1, on the reverse strand, counting down.
TCGCCAGCCTTCATCGTTCCCGCGCGTTTGCCCTGCACGATAATTTGCGCCCCGGTATCCGTTTCCGGCTTCAGCAGGATCGGGTTCATATCGGTATGCGTCGGTCGTTTCGCAGCCATGGCCTGCAACGCCTGAGCGCGCCCGATCTCGCCACCGTTCTCGGTCACGGCCGCATTGTTGGACATGTTCTGCGGCTTGAACGGAGCAACCTTCAGCCCGCGCTTTGTAAAGGCCCGCGCCAGACCGGCGACCAGAACCGACTTGCCAACATTGCTGCCGGTTCCCTGAATCATGATGGCGCGAACCATGGGCGTCTCCTATACGTTGAGGCGCAGATGACCTGATTTGAGGCCAAAGGGAAAGCCCGGATGAATACGCCCGCGCATCTTTTGATCGGTGCGGCCGCAGTTGCGCGACCAGCCCGGGGCCGAACCTTATCGGCGGCTTTGCTGGGGTCTCTGCTGCCGGATTTGTCGCTCTATCTTATGGCTGGCGTGTCGCTGTTTGTTCTGGGCATTCCTGAACAGGTGGTTTTCGGCCAGCTCTACTACTCGAAATCATGGCAAACGGTCTTTGCAATCGACAATTCCTTCTTTCTGTGGGCGGCGATGTTGCTGATCGGTATCTGGCGCGGTTGGCGCTTACTGATCGTAGCCACCCTGGCCGCGCTATTGCATGTGACGATGGATTTCCTGCTGCACGCAGGGGATGGTCGCCCGCACCTCTGGCCCCTGACGGACTGGGTGTTTGATAGCCCGGTCAGCTATTGGGACAGCACACATCACGCCCTATGGGTCGCGCCTGTGTCCGTCGCGGTCTGTGCAGGTTCATACCTGCTGTTGTGGCAAAGAGGGTTGTCGGTTTCAGCCAAGCTGTTCTTTGCGGCAATGCTGGCAGCCGAGATCTGGGTCGCGCGCCAGTGGCTTTTGTTCTTCTGAAGCGTTCAAAAGAAAAACGCGCCCGTAGTTGGGGGCGCGTTTTTTCACCGGAAGACGCCGTTGATCAGGCGGCTTCAGCTTGCTGTGCGGCGTTGCGACGCTCGCTTTCTTCACGCGACAGCGCGACCGAAGTGCGCACGCCACGGCCAACGAACTCCATCAGTCCGCTGACGACCCGCTCGTTGGGGTCGATACCCGCGCAGGACAGCACCTCGCGACCATCGCGCGAACGGGCCCAGCGGGCGATTTGTTCCGGGCCGTTGCCGTATTTCTTGTCATCGGCAATGGCATCGTCCAAAGCAGCCAAAACAACGGCTGCAAAAAGTTTGCGAGCACGATTGCCTTGCTCGTTGTTAAAGGCAGTGCCGTCAACGAAATCTCTCATCTCGTCAATCCTTGTTGTTCTTGCTCTTGCATTTTCGGCGTGGCGGCTCTTATGACCTATTAGGTGCGATTCGGATACACTTAAAATGCATAGTTGCGTTGCGTCATGTGCATGGCTTGCTGCAAGTGCAGCACTAGGTGTCGTTGTCTTGTCAGGTGTGGTCACGCCAGATATAGGGACGGGAACTGACGCATCAACCGTTTGTGAAGGATTTATGTAATGCCCAAGATAAATGGGAACGAAATTCGCCCCGGCAATGTGCTTGAGCATAACGACGGGCTTTGGGCCGCGGTCAAAGTTGACCACGTAAAGCCCGGTAAAGGTGGTGCTTTTGCCCAGGTCGAACTGCGTAACCTGCGCAACGGCTCGAAGTTGAACGAACGATTCCGCTCGGCGGACAAGGTCGAACGCGTCCGCCTTGAGCAGAAAGATCAGCAGTTCCTGTACGAATCCGATGGCATGCTGGTGTTCATGGATTCCGAAACCTATGAGCAGATCGAACTGCCTGCCGATCTGCTGGGCGAGCGCCGCCCGTTTCTGCAGGACGGCATGACAATTGTTGTCGAATTCTATGAAAGCGAAGCATTGAACGCCACGCTGCCGCAAAAAGTGACCTGCAAAATTGTCGAGACCGAGCCGGTCGTCAAAGGCCAGACCGCCGCGAATTCGTTCAAGCCGGCCATTCTGGACAACGGTGTCAAGGTCATGGTGCCGCCCTTCATCGGGCAGGACGAAATGATCGTCGTGAACACCGAAACCATGGAATATTCCGAGCGCGCATAACGCGCCCTTTGTTCGAAAAGTGAAAAACCGCGCGGTTCCGTACTGCGCGGTTTTTCTTTACCTACTTCTTTCGATCTGCCGATAGCGCTCCGGGTGTGGGCCGAAAAGCTCGAGCATGAGTTCGTATTTGATGCGGTTTGCGCTGACCTGCCGGTAGAACGCGATCAGGAACGCGGTAGGGCCCTGAATTCGGCCAAGCCCGCTCGTGGCTGCGACGACCGTCCCGACATCCGTTTTGCCGTTCAGCACGAGATAGCCGCCCAGCATCAGCACGCCGACAGTTCCGGCCCCATTGATGACGCTAAGCAGAAACTTGGCGGACAGCTTCCAGAGGAACATTCTGCGCCGGGTTTCATAAATATCATCGAACAAGGCGTCGACCTCTTTCGAGACTGCGTCGATCTCCTCGATGGTCAGCTTGTCGGTTGCGCCTCGCAGGATATGAACTCGCTCGGCGACAAAGACGTTCACCTTACGCTGCGAGATCAGCACGATGATGATTTGCGGGACGATCATCGAAAAGGCGATCATGCCCAGACCCGGTTGGGTCGAAGAGATATAGCCGATCACGCTGATCAGGGTTCCGATTTGAACCACGGGGTCTGAAAACGCGCCGCCGGCGAATTTACCCAGTTCTTCGGCTTCGGCCGAAATGGCGGTGGTCATGGTTCCCTTGCGAACAGCCTCGCCTGACGCCTTTACATCCGAGGCCCGCACCAGCAACCGCTGGCGGATCATGCGGATCATGTCCTCGCCCAGTGTTCCGGCGCGAAACCCCAAAAGCCATTTCAGCGCGAGGCTGAGCAGAATGACGGACATCATTCCCGTGCCCAGATAAATCAGCTTTTCCGTCGTGACATCGTCCGAGGTGAGGTGGTTGATGATATCGCGCTGAAACTCCAGCGGAACGGCTGCCAGACCTGCGATTGCGATGGACAAAACGATTAGGAAGATCTGCCGCCCGGCGCTGGCACGCCAGATCGCTCTGTATAGCTGAAACATTGAAGCATCCGGTTTGCTGAACTCAAACCAGTGTGACAGCGCGGGTGGCCATGTTCAAAGGGCAGGGCAGAGTTCCTGGGCGCAGTCGTGCCGCTTTGGCAACATGTTAAGGGGCCAATGTAACCTTCGCGTCTTCGGCTATCATGTCGTCCCCGGCGCGGTCCAGGCGCAGGTAGGCGATCCCTAGGCCATTGGACTGGGTGAAAAGGGTCCCGGCAGGTTTTCCGCCTGAGGTAATCGGGGTTCCGACCGCCGCAATGCCATCAACGCTCACCCCGCGCAGACCTTTGCGCAGTTCGGTCTTGTGCTTCATGCGGGCGGTGACTTCCTGCCCAACATAGCAGCCTTTCTTGAAATCCACGCCGTTCAGCGCTTCGAACCCGGCTTCAAGGATAAAGGTGTCGGGTGTCAGTTCGACCCCGGTTTCCGGAATGCAGCGCCGCACCCTTATCGCGTCCCAGTCAGTGCCATCATCACTTTCTGCCGCAGATGTGTAAGCACGCCAACCCAGTTCGGTATGGCGCGGGTCGGGCAGGGCGCCTTCGGGTGCAGGCCCGGTTCCGCGTTGAACGTTCAAATCACTGTTTTCGATGGTCACATCGGCGCGCAGTTTGTACATGCCCAGCCGTTTGGCCACCCCGTCCGCCAATTCTTCGGCAACGTCCAGCAAAATGGCATCCCCGTCCCGTTTCAGAAAGAAATCGGCCAGGTATTTGCCCTGCGGCGTCAGCAATGCGGCGTAGACGAGGCCATTGGCCAGCTTGTTGACGTCATTCGTGACCAGCCCCTGCAAAAAGCTGTCAGTGTCCTTACCGGAAAGGCGCAGAATGCGGCGATTGGGCATGGGGTGGTCCTCGTCATTTCCTTGGGCTCCGTGATATAGGAGTTTCCGTGACCATGACCAGAGGTTAACGGACGTGCCCGCGCCAATCAGCATCGTGATCCCGACCCTGAACGCCTCTGGCTCGTTGCCCGGAACCTTGCAATCGCTGATGGAAGGGGTGCAGGTGGGTCTTATCCGCGAGTTAGTGATTACCGATGGAGGGTCAACGGATGAGACGTTGGCCATGGCGGAGGAGGCCGGGGCCAGGATCGTAGAAGGCGCGCCTTCGCGCGGTGGACAATTGCGGCGCGGATGTCAGGCGGCTTCGGCTGAGTGGTTGATGATTTTGCACGCGGATACGGTCCTGCAAAATGGGTGGAGCGACGCGGTGGCCTCACATCTGGAAACCGGAGCACCGGCTGCGTTTCTGCTGCAGTTTCAGGCCCGGGGATTTGCCCCCCGATGGGTCGCCGGCTGGGCCAATCTGCGCAGCCGCCTGTTTGGCTTGCCCTATGGCGATCAGGGGTTGCTGGTGCCGCGCAAAACCTATCTTGCTGCTGGCGGCTACAAGGATCAGCCTTTGATGGAGGATGTCGCGCTGGTCCGGGCGCTGCCGCGCGTGCGCATCCTGCCCGTACGTGCCGTTACGAGCGCGGAGCGCTATGAGCGTCTGGGCTGGCTGCGTCGGGGAGGGCGGAACCTGTGGCTGGTGTTTCGCTATTTTCTGGGGGCCGATCCGGAACAACTGGCACAGCAGTATCGGCGTTGAATGCGGCGCGCAGTTCGACCAGCGATTTGCCCAGCCGGAACGGAGCGGCGAAACTGACCAGGCACAAAGCGACGATCTGCAGAACCAGAATATGCGCGTTGGCCTGCAGGTATTCCCATTCATCCTTCAGCTTGCCGACCTGTTCGATCAGGTCATCATAGCTTTGCGCCAGAATAAGATAGTCCCCGGCGATTGCAGGCACTTTGCGACGCATGTTGTCGATTGCGGTCTGGGTTTTTTCATCCAACGAGGTGAAGACAAGAAACTGGTCGATGTTGAAAGCGTCGGCCGTGGCGGCCATGTCGCGCATTTCGTCCATGTCGTCCTTGGCCCCGGTTCCGAACAGAAAATGCAGACCTTGTAGCGGCGCAACCTCGTTCGTGACGGCAATGAACAGGGGTAGATCGGCATTGCTGGCGGTTGAAGCCGACAGGAACTCGACCTTGTCGCACAAAACTGCTGTATCCGGGTCATAGGCCGGGTCGCAGAACCGCAGCCGGAACCGCGCCGCATCGCGGTCAAAGGCCAGCGTTGCTGCATAGGCCACGTCGATCTGCCGGTCCAGCCGAGAACTGTCCGAGGTATAAAGGCCCGCCAGCACCGCCACCAGCGCGCCGATGCCGCCCAGCACGACCCAGACCAAGTCGGCAAGTTTCCAGGCCCGGTGCCCGGCCGGCTTGCGAAACAAAAATGCCGTTCCGACCGAACCCACCAGAAAGAACAGGATCAGCAGTGGCAGCTGGTTTTCCGTAATGAACGTCATGGGTTCAAAGTGTACGGACTGCCGTCCGGCTGGCAACAGTGTTCACGGGCAGTTGTACCGATTGGGATGGGTCGCCATTCGGCAGATGTTAAGACCCTGAGCTCTGCCCGAATTTCCGAAAGAGTTTCGTGCGGTCGAAGGCCTGTTCCAGCTCGTCGGTCCGCGCTTTCACCGAATCCCACAGACGTTCCTGTACTTCGGCAATGGCGCACTCCATCAAAACCAGAATGGCGGCCATCGAGTCCCACGCTGACGGTACCGAGATGCGTGCGCTGAACGTGTGCTTGGCCAGCCTGTGAATGGGTGAGCGCCATTGATCAGTGAACAGCACAATTTCCGCCTCACGCTCATGGCAGAGCTGCCCGATCAGCAAGGTCGAGTTTTCATACCGCCGGACATCCAGCGCGATCAGGACATCCCCTTTACGCACGTCCAGCAAGTCATGTGTCCACGAGGCGGCAACAGGCAGCATTCTGACATCCGGCCGGATCATTTGCAGGTGCAGGTAGAGATACTGCGCCAGTGTGCCGGTTATTCTTCCTCCGGTTAGGAAAATGCGCCGGTCCGGGTCGCACAGCAACCTGCAGAAACTGTCAAATTCCGCCGGATCCACTTCGTCGATCGTGCGTTTCTGGTTTTCCAGCGTTCGCCCCGAATAGCGATTCAGGATGTGTTCCTCGGGCAGATCGTTCTGCCAGAGATCGCGCTTGGCCTCGGGCCCCGAGATCATCTCTTTAACCTCGTGGCGCAGCGCTGCCTGAAACTGCGGGTAGCCGTCAAACCCGGTTTTCTGCAACATGCGCGCGACTGTCGTGGTGGAAACCCCCGCCGTGCTGGCCAGTTCTGTTATGCTGCCCAAACCGGCCATCGGATAGTCATCCAGCAACACACTGACCAGTTGCCTTTCGGATGGGGTCAGCTTGTCCCGGTGTGTCAGCAGCCTGTCCGTTACCCGCACGGTTGGACCCTCCTGTTTGATGACGTCGACTGTGATGTGAATATTTTTTCACTGCAATCAAGGTTGGAGAAATTTGTACAGGAAAAATATTGACAGGTGAATGTCCGATGTGGAATTTTTTCCACACGCCCAATCTGGGGCGCTTTCTGGAATCACGGGATTGCACATTGGACTACGGACCGGTCGTTCATATCGAAGCGAAAAACGATGCTCCCGCCGTGGTTGTGGTGTGCGAGCATGCGTCGAACCGTGTTCCCGAAGCGCTGGGAGATCTGGGGTTGCCCGCTGCGGCACTGGAAAGCCATATCGCGTGGGATCCAGGGGCGTTGGCGGTAGCCCGGCTGATCGCGGCGGGCATGTCTGCGGTATTGGTTCATGGCGGAGTGTCTCGGCTTGTCTATGATTGCAACCGCCCGCCCGAAGCGATCGGGGCGATGGTGGTGAAAAGCGAAGATATCCGAATCCCCGCCAACGCCGATCTGACCCCGCAGCAGCGGCAGGACAGAATAGACAATGTTTACAGGCCCTTTTGCGCCGGCTTATCCAATCAGATTCAATCGCATCGCAACACATTGCGGCTGATGGTGACGGTCCACAGTTTCACGCCGGTCTATCACGGCAAGCCCCGATCGGTAGAGCTGGGGTTGTTGCATGGCGAAGATGACCGGTTTGCGCAGGCCATGATGGCGTCTGCACCTGTTGATCTGAAGTTTGAAACCCGCCTGAACGAGCCATACTCGGCCGCGGACGGCGTAGCGCATACGCTGGATGCGCAGGCGAGGCCCAATGGGCTTTTGAATGTGATGATCGAGATCCGGAATGATCTGATCCGAACGGAAGATCAGCAAAAGGCGATGGCGGCGTGTCTTGTGCCATGGATCAGCCGCACGTTGAACGATTTCGGGGAAAGGACGGAAATGTGATCCGGGCGATGGAGATATATGTGCGGGTCATCGACGCGGTCAATCACAGGGTTGGCCGCGTGATGATGTGGGGGTTGTTCGCCATGATGGCGATCCTGCTGTGGTCTTCAATCTCGAAAACCTTTTTTGTTCCGTCGCTGTGGACCCTGGAAATGGCGCAGTTCGCGATGGTTGCCTACTACATGCTTGGCGGGCCGTACTCGATCCAGATGGGGTCGAATGTGCGGATGGATCTGCTGTACGGAGAATGGTCCCATCGGCGCAAGGCGTGGACTGACGCGTTTACCGTCATGTTCCTTATTGTCTATCTGATCATCCTGTTGTGGGGCGGCTGGGACAGCCTGATGTACTCGTTCCAATACGGAGGAGAGCGCAGCGCAACCATCTGGCGGCCGTATCTGTGGCCGGTCAAACTGATCATGGTTGTCGGCATCTTCCTGATGCTTTTGCAGGCCATTTCCGAGTTCTTCAAAGACATCCTGCGCCTTTGCGGCCACGACATCCCCCGAGAGGTAATCTGATGTCCTACGAGATGATTGCCTTGCTGATGTTCGCATCAATGATGTTGATGCTGCTGACAGGTCAGCGGGTGTTTGGCGCGATCGGCTTTGTCGCTGTGGTGTCTGCCTTGTTCCTGTGGGGGGACCGGGGCGGTTATGATCTTGGGTTCGCGGCTGCGATCAAGGTTATGAAGTGGTATCCGCTGCTGACACTGCCGATGTTCATCTTCATGGGATACATCCTGTCCGAAAGCCGGATCGCGGATGATCTGTACAAGATGTTCCATGTCTGGATGGGCGGACTGTCGGGCGGGCTGGCGGTCGGAACCATCGGGCTGATGGTGCTGATTTCGGCGATGAACGGGCTGTCCGTTGCGGGCATGGCCATCGGGGCCACGATTGCTCTGCCGGAACTGCTGCGGCGGAACTACGACAAACGCATGGTCACCGGGGTGATCCAGGCAGGGTCATCATTAGGAATTCTGGTGCCGCCATCTGTGGTTCTGGTTCTCTATGCCATGATCGCACGTCAGCCGGTTGGTCAGCTTTGGCTGGCCGGGGTTCTTCCCGGCCTGATGATGGCCGCCATGTTCATCATCTATATCATCATCCGGTGCCGGATCACCCCGTCGCTGGGCCCGGTTCTGCCAGCCGAAGAACGCGATATCCCACTGAGAGAGAAGCTGCGCCTTCTGCAGGCCGGATTACTGCCGGTCGGGATTTTCATGGTGATGATGGTCCCCTTCGTGAACGGCTGGACTTCGCTGGTTGAATCTTCGGCCATTGGTGCGATCACGGCGCTGCTGGCAGCAGCGCTGAAAGGGCGCCTGACCCGCGAAGTGTTTGAAAACTCGATGCGGCATACGCTGGGAATATCCTGCATGTTCATGTGGATCATTCTGGCGGCGTTGGCGTTTGGTGCCGTGTTCGACGGGCTGGGTGCGGTCAAGGCCATCGAAAGCCTGTTCACCGAAAAGCTGGGGCTATCCCCTTGGATGATCCTTGTCCTGATGCAGCTCAGCTTTATCCTGATGGGCACGTTCCTGGACGACACCGCGATGCTGGTGATCGTGGCCCCGCTATATGTGCCGCTGGTCGGAGAGCTGGGCTTTGACCTGATCTGGTACGGCGTTCTCTACACCATCACCACGCAGATCGCGTATATGACGCCGCCGTTTGGCTATAACCTGTTCCTGATGCGGGCGATGGCCCCGCCGGAAATTACGCTGCGCGACATCTATGGCTCGATCATTCCTTTTGTTCTGGTGATGGCCTGCGCCTTGGCAACGATCATCATCTTCCCCGAAATCGCGCTTTGGCTGCCGAATTATGTCTATGGAAAATAAGCCAGAAGACCCCGCAAAGGGGCGAAACTCAGTTCGACTAAACAGAGGAGAAGGATAATGACAACAAGACGCAGATTTCTAAGGTCGGCGGGGCTGGCCGGGGCGGCCACTCTGGCAAGCCCTGCAATCGTCAAAGCACAGTCGGCCATCAAGTGGCGGTTCCAGACCTACGCCGGCAGCGCATTGGGCGAGCACGTGACCAAGCCTGCCATCGACTACATCAACGCCAACGCAAATGGCGAACTTGAGATCGAGCTGTATTTTGCCGATCAGATCGTTCCCACCGGCGAACTGTTCCAGGCGCTGCAGCGCGGTACCATCGACGGGGTGCATTCGGACGACGACTCGATGGCGTCGCCGACCCCGCTGCGCCAGTTCGGCGGCTACTTCCCCTTTGCGACCAAACATATCCTTGATGTGCCCGTGCTGTTCAATCAGTACGGTCTGGCCGATATCTGGCGGTCAGAATACGAAAAGGTCGGTGTGGCGTGGTTGTCTGCTGCGGGTCAGGACCCGTGCAACTTCAACACCAAGAAGGAAATCAAGACGCTCGGCGATCTGGACGGGCTGAAGCTGTACACCTTCCCGACGGCGGGTCGCTTCCTGGCCAAGTTTGGCGTCGTGCCGGTGAACATTCCTTACGAGGATGCCGAAGTGGCGGTTCAGACCGGAGAGCTGGACGGTATGGCATGGTCGGGCATCACCGAAGATTACACCGTGGGCTGGGCCGATGTGACCGACTACTTCCTGACCAACAACATCTCGGGTGCCTGGATCGGTTCGTGGTTCGCAAATCAGGAACGCTGGGCCGAACTGCCCGATCACCTGAAATCGGTTGTCATGGCCGGGATCGAGGCGGGCCACACCTATCGCAACCAGTGGTACTGGGGTGGCGAAGCGGCGTTGCGTGCCAACGGCGACAAGCTGGAACTGCGGCAAGTTCCGGCCTCGGAATGGAAAGAGGTTGAAAACGCAGCTATCGAATTCTGGGATGAGGTCGCGCAGGAAGGCGAGATTCACCAGAAGATTGTTGGCATCTTCCGCGAGTACAACTCGGTCATCAACCAGGCCGGTGCTCCCTATACCTTCGATTGATACCAAACTCGGGGGCACCGCGTTTGGTGCCCCCGTCAGCAGCTAGAGGTTTGTTTCATGACCGCAACTTTGACATTCGAAACCCTGAAATCCCAGGTCGCATCCGGTGACATTGATACAGTCTTGGTTTGTTTTGTTGACATGCAGGGCCGTTTGATGGGGAAGCGGTTTCATGGGGGTCATTTTGTTGCGGGTGCGTGGGAAGAGACGCATTGCTGCAACTATCTGCTGGCGACGGACCTCGAGATGGGGACGCCGGACGGGTATGCCTCGACCAGCTGGGAGCGGGGATACGGCGACTACGTCATGAAGCCGGATCTGGACACGCTGCGGCCGGTGCCGTGGCTTGAGGGGACGGTGATGGTGATGTGTGATGTGCTGGATCATCACACGCATGAAGAGGTGCCGCATGCGCCGCGTTCGATCCTGAAGAAGCAGGTGAACCGCCTGAAGGCGATGGGCTATGAGGCGATGTGCGCCACCGAGCTGGAGTTTTTCCTGTTCGAAAAGAGCTTTGATGCGATCCGCAAGGAGGGGTTCCGCGATCTGCAACCGATCTCGGGCTATAACGAGGATTATCACATCCTGCAGACCACCAAGGAAGAGCATGTGATGCGACCGATCCGCAACCATCTGTGGAATGCGGGCATTCCGGTCGAAAACTCGAAGGGTGAGGCCGAGACCGGGCAGGAAGAGCTGAACATCAAATACGCTCCGGCGATGGATACGGCGGAATATCACTCGATTGCCAAAAACGCGGTGAAAGAGATCGCCTGGCAGCATGGCCATGCGGCGACGTTCCTGCCGAAATGGCATCACGACAAGGTGGGCAGTTCGTCCCACGTGCACCAGTCGCTTTGGGCCGATGGCAAGCCCGCGTTTTATGACGCGGAAGATGAGCTGGGCGTGTCGGCGCTGATGAAAAGCTATATGGCGGGCCTGCTGAAATACGCCGCCGATTACACGTACTTCATGGCGCCTTACATCAACAGCTACAAGCGGTTCATGAAGGGCACCTTTGCGCCGACGCGGATCATCTGGTCGGTGGACAACCGCACCGCCGGGTTCCGCCTGTGCGGGGATGGCACCAAGGCGGTTCGGGTCGAGTGCCGGATCCCTGGGTCGGACATGAACCCCTATCTGGCGATGGCCGGAATGTTGGCGGCCGGGATTGCGGGTATCGAAGAGGGGCTGGAGCTACAACCGCCTGCAAGGGGCGATGTCTATCAGGGCGACACGGGCATGATCCCCGGCACTTTGAAGGATGCGCGCAACGCGCTGCATGGCTCGGCGATGTTGCGCGGGGCTATGGGGGATGATGTGGTGGATCACTATACCCGCGCGGCCGAGGTCGAGATTGAGGAATTCGAGCGCGTGGTGACGGATTGGGAAGTGGCCCGGGGCTTCGAGCGGGCGTAGGCTAGGGGAGAGCGGGCGCTGCGCGCCCGGGTGCCTTCGGCGAGAGTATTTGGAAAAAGATGAAGCAGGGCGCGCCCTGCGAACAGTCAAGAGGTTGGGATGGCCCAGACACTGAAGTGTATCTCTCCGGTCGATGGATCGGTTTTTGCCGAGCGGGAAGTGCTGTCGCGCGAAGCTGCGTTTGAGCTGGCCGCAAAGGCCCGCGCGGCGCAGGCGGGCTGGGCGGCGCGGCCGTTGCAGGAGCGGATTGATCTTGTAATGGCGGGCGTGGCCGCCGTTGGCGCGATGAACGACGAGATCGTGCCGGAATTGGCCCATATGATGGGTCGCCCGGTGCGCTATGGCGGTGAGTTCGGCGGCTTCAATGAGCGCGCCAGTTACATGGCCGAGATTGCCGCAACCTCTCTGGCCGATATCGCGGTGGGCGAGGATGAGACGTTCAGGCGCTATATCAAGCGCATCCCGCACGGGGTCGTGTTTGTGGTGGCGCCGTGGAACTACCCCTACATGACCGCAATCAACACGGTGGCACCGGCGCTGATCGCGGGCAACACTGTGATCCTGAAACATGCCACGCAGACCCTGCTGGTGGGGGAGCGTATGGCGCAGGCCTTCCATTCGGCAGGTGTGCCCGAGGATGTGTTCCAGAATGTTTTTCTGAGCCATGACGTGACCAATGATCTGATCGCAGGCAAGGCGTTCGACTTCGTCAACTTCACCGGCTCGGTCGGGGGCGGTCAGGCGATGGAATGCGCGGCGGCAGGGACATTCACCGGTGTCGGCACGGAACTGGGCGGCAAGGATCCGGGCTATGTCATGGAGGATGCCGATCTGGACGGGGCAGTTGATACGCTGATCGACGGGGCGATGTTCAATTCGGGCCAGTGCTGCTGCGGGATTGAGCGGATCTATGTGCACGAAAGCCTGTATGATGACTTCGTCGCCAAGGCTGTTGAGATCGTGAAGGGGTATAAGCTAGGCAACCCATTGGATACCGGGACGACAATTGGTCCGATGGCGAATGTGCGCTTTGCCGACGAGGTGCGAGCGCAGATTGCCGAGGCGGTTGCGGCTGGAGCGGTGGCGCATATCGACACTTTCCCCGAGGATGATGGCGGCGCCTATCTGACACCCCAGATTCTTACAGGCGTCACCCATGACATGCGCGCGATGCGGGACGAAAGCTTTGGCCCCGTCGTTGGCATCATGAAAGTGTCCTCGGACGAAGAAGCCATCGCGCTGATGAATGACAGCGAATTTGGCCTGACCGCGTCGCTCTGGACCCGCGATGTGGACCGCGCCGCGCGGGTCGGCGACCGGATCGAGACCGGCACCGTGTTCATGAACCGGGCCGACTACCTGGACCCGGGCCTGTGCTGGACCGGCTGCAAGAATACCGGTCGTGGCGGCGGACTGTCCGTGATCGGTTATCACAACCTGACCCGTCCAAAGTCGTATCACCTAAAAAAAGTGACTGGCTGAGGATACCCGCCCGTCCCGTTCTCCCCCTCTGCGGGACGGGCCCGAACACTGAGAGAAAATAGGACATGAGCCTTCAAGGAAACTGGTCTTATCCGACCGCGATCAAATTCGGCGCAGGCCGAATCCGGGAACTGCCCGAGGCCTGCGCGGCCGCCGGGATGAAACGCCCGCTGCTGGTCACCGACAAGGGGCTGGCCGATCTGCCGATCACCAAGGCAACGCTGGATATCATGGAGGCCGCCGGTCTGGGGCGCGGCCTGTTCAGCGACGTGGACCCGAACCCGAATGAGAAGAACCTTGAGGCCGGTGTCGCGGCCTATAACGCGGGTGGCCATGACGGGGTGATCGCGTTTGGCGGCGGCTCGGGTCTGGATCTGGGCAAGATGGTGGCCTTCATGGCGGGTCAGATGCGGCCAGTCTGGGATTTTGAAGACATTGGCGACTGGTGGACCCGCGCCGACGCAGATGCCATCGCGCCGATCATCGCCGTGCCGACGACCGCGGGCACCGGATCGGAGGTGGGTCGCGCCAGCGTCATCACCAACTCCGAAACCCATGCCAAGAAGATCATCTTTCACCCGAAAGTGCTGCCAACGGTCGTGCTCTGTGACCCGGAGCTGACCGTGGGCATGCCCAGGTTCATCACCGCAGGCACCGGGCTGGATGCCTTTGCCCATTGTGTCGAGGCCTATTCCAGCCCACACTACCATCCGATGAGCCAGGGCATCGCTTTGGAAGGGATGCGCCTGGTCAAGGATTACCTGCCGCGCGCCTATGCCGACGGCACCGATATCGAGGCCCGCGCCCAGATGATGAGCGCCGCCGCCATGGGCGCCACCGCCTTCCAGAAGGGCCTGGGCGCGATCCACGCCATGAGCCATCCCGTCGGCGCGCACTTCAACACCCATCACGGGACCACCAACGCGGTCTGCATGCCCGCCGTGCTGGACTTCAACGCCCCCGCCATCGCCGACCGGTTCGCGCAGGCCGCGGCCTATCTGGGCATCGATGGCGGCTTTGACGGCTTCCGCGCCTTTGTTCAGGACTTCAACGACAGCCTCGGCATCCCGCGCAAGCTCTCCGAACTGGGCGTCACCGAAGCCGCTATCCCGGACCTCGTCCAGGGCGCCCTCATCGACCCCTCCTGCGGCGGAAACCCGGTCGAACTCACAAAAGAGAACCTTACAAACCTCTTTAACACCGCGTTGTGATCCACCTCTCTTTGTGACAATAGGACACCGGCCCGTTTTGCGGGCCGGTTTTGTTTCACGAAAGGTTCGGACGTGACCCCGTTTGTCATCGCCATCACTTTGGCGGCTGCAATGCTGCATGCAGTTTGGAACGCAATAGTCAAATCTGCGGCCGACCGAACCACGACCATGGGCTTGGTGGCTCTTGGACAGGCTATTCCCGGAGCGATCATGGTTGCTGCACTGCCCATGCCCAGCGCCGAGAGCTTCCCCTACATCCTGATCTCGACCTTCGTGCATTTCGGGTACTATTTCATGCTGGGCAAGGCGTATCAGCACGGTGACCTGAGCGTCGTCTATCCCATCGCCCGCGGGATCGTACCGGCGCTGGTGTCCCTGTGGGCGATGCTGTTGGCGGGCGAAATGCTGCCCCTGCAGGCTTGGGCCGGGATTGCTTTGATCGCGGTTGGTATCCAGCTCAGCAACTGGAGGGCATTACGTTCGGGGCTCGGGCGCTCGACCCTGTTGTTCGCGATAGGCACAGGGGTGTGTATCTCGATCTATTCGGTGTTCGACGGGATCGGGGTGCGCTTGTCGGGAAACACGCTCAGCTACTGGGCCTGGGGGGCTTTTCTGCACTTGTTTATTGCCGGATTCGTCGGCATCCGCAGGCGAAAGAAACTGGCGGATTATCCTATGAACGTGTGGGTTGTTGGCCTGTTGGGTGGCCTGGTGTCGATGGCGGCCTACGGGTTGGTGCTTTACGCCAAGAACTTTGCCCCACTGGGCGCGGTTTCGGCGCTGCGCGAAACCTCGGTTATCTTCGCGGCGTTGATCGGGTTCATTTTCCTGAAAGAAGGCAACTGGATGCGGCGGCTGGGGGCCGCGGTTCTGATGGCCGTTGGCGTGGCGCTGATCGGGCTGGCCGTTTAATCCCCCCAAGACCATCTTGCTGAGTGCGCCCCTGATCTCTCATATTGAGTCGGAGTGATGAGGGAGCGTTTTCATGACCAAAGAGATTGTTCTGATCCACGGGGCCTTTGCCGGGCCGTGGTGCATGCAGGATTACGCGGGTTTCTTCCGCGACAGGGGCTGGACCGTCCACACACCCGCATTGCGACATCACGGCGGAGATCCGAAGGCCGAGCCTGATCAGGGCCTGACCGATACCAGCGTGATGGATTATGCGGACGACATCGCGGAATTTGTGAAAGGACTGGACAGCAAGCCGGTTCTCCTTGGCCATGCGATTGCGGGCGTGGTGGCCCAGCAGGTGGCCTCGCGCGGGTTGGCAAGCGCCATCGTCCTTATCAACCCGAACGCAGCGTGGGGCACCTTGCCCGAAACCGACGACGAACGGGCCATCCCCCGCGCGCTGATGGAGGGCGGGGCGTTCTGGAAGCAACCCATGCGAGTCGAGTTCGACCTGATGGCGCCCTTCGCGCTGAACAAGATGCCCGAGGCGCAACAACACGCGGTGTTTGACCAGTTGGGCGCCGAAAGTGGCCGGGTGATGTTCGAGATGTTCTTCTGGATGTTCGACGACCACCACGCGATGAAGGTCGACATCGACAAGGTCGACTGCCCCGTGCTGATCGTTTCAGGCACCGAGGATCGGGCGGTGAACCCTGACACCTGCCGCGCTTTGGCGGAATTGTACGGAGACCGCGCGACCTTAATGCCCGCAAAGGATCACGCGCATTTCTTGTTCATGGAACCCGGCTGGGAGAAACCCGCCGGGCAGATTGCCGATTGGTTGGATGGAAAGGTGGGCTAGCAGGCCCGCCATTTCATCACCGGCTGGTCTGAAAGCTGCTTTGTGGCCGCCAGCTCATCGTGCCATCATCCCGTTTGACACAGCGGAGCAGATGTTCCTCTCGCGATGTTGAGGTAGTGGTGACGGTGTTGTCGCCCGAGATCACCACGAAGGAATCCAGTGAATAGGCCATGCCCTGATAGTAGCAGAACCGTAACTCTGCCCCGACCGGAATCGGTGACGCGGTGAGCAGAGCCTGCTGCGCGTTTGCCTGGCTGGCCAGCACGGCAAAGGCCAGCCCGAGGGTTAGTGTTTTCATGTCGTCCTCCCGTTCGGAAAATTGTTCGTGGTCAAATTGGGTTTTGGACGCTCGGAACCTCAAATGTCGTTCTTTGGTGACGGATTGAGGGGAAGTGTGAACGGGATCAGCGGGTTAGGCAAGCGATGTGTTTGGAGGGTGGCTGTTGTCACGCGTCAACTATGAATTTTGGCCAGCATAAACCACTCCATTTAAATGGGTCAATTCAGTTACATGAAACCTAGTGTCGTTAGCCAGTTGTAAGGCGGACGTATCTACTTCTTGATCGTATATTCAAATCGAATTGAGTTTATCAGCAGATTTACATCCGAAGCGTCCGTTTGCTTGTGGATCATTCGATGGCACGTTGGACAAAGAACCAAGAAATCATCTGGTATTCTATATCTACGGCTTTCACCTTCAGCCAAGCCGCTAATTGGCTTCGCGTGATGTACGTCTATCGGAGTGTTCTGTAGTGGACCGTCAAAGCCAAAGTGTATTTTAGGATCCATACCGCATGCTTCGCAAACAGTACCCCTCGCTTGAAGGACGGTCTTCCTAATATTCGGCGTCCGTTCTATGCGACGTGATAGAAAGTACTTGCGGGTTTCTGTTATGTCTGTTGTTCCCGCTTCTTCCATCATGGTGTCTGTGGGAGTAGTACCACCGCGATCTACAAGTGCATTATAGGCAGACAGCATTGTATCTAAGTCTTTGTAGAACTGATCGGAATCGATTTGAGCTGCTGAATAGGTGCGCCCAAACGAATGGCCAGATTCATACCCAAGCGGTAGGGACTCTGTGGAGCCTAAATCAATTGGTTCCACAGAGAACAGCTTGGCAAATTCTGGAACCCTTTCCGCCAAGCCAATTGCTCTTCGGCGCAGAACTTGACGACCTTTGCGTTCGCCAAACTCGTTGTATATTTCCGTCGTCCCTTGGTTCATCGACAGCACAATTTCTTCTGATTGTGCGTTAATCAGGTAAACTACGTAAAAACCTCTTGTGGCGCTCTCAGTAACTAATGGGTCAAAAAAAGCCAACCAAGGTACAGCTGCCCAGTTGCCTGCACCAACGCTAGATTTGACCTTTAACGCGTAGGGTAGAAATATTAACTGTTTCTTGGCTTCTATTGATACGTCGTGTCGAACAAAATTCCCAAAATCGCTGCCGGCAAAAGATTTGGCTCGTTCAAAAACGAACTCCCTCGCCATTCTGGCGAGCATTTGGTGAAGCATTATTTCTCCTAGACATCCAACTCCTCCACAAACCGCGCGTTTTCCTGAATGTACTGGAACCGCAGTTCGGGTTTTTTACCCATCAGACGCTCGACCAGGTCGCCGGTCTCGCCGGGTTCGTCCTCGTCGATCGTAACGCGGATCAGTTTGCGCGATGCCGGGTCCATCGTGGTCTCTTTCAGGTCCTTGGCGTCCATTTCGCCCAGACCTTTGAAGCGTGAGACGTCGATCTTGCCTTTGCCGCCCAGACCTTTCTCAAGCCACTCATCCCGCTCGGCCTCGTCCAGACAATAGACGCGCTTGGGGCCTTGGGTCAGGCGGTAGAGGGGCGGGCAGGCCAGATACAGGTGGCCCGCGTCGATCATCGGGCGCATCTGGGTGAAGAAGAACGTCATCAGCAGCGAGGCGATATGCGCCCCGTCAACATCCGCGTCGGTCATGATGATGACCTTGTCATAGCGCAGGTCGTCCACGTTGAACTTGGTGCCAAGGCCGACACCCAGAGCCTGCGTCAGGTCGTTGATTTCGGCATTGGTGCCCAGTTTCGAACTGGCGGCGCCCAGCACGTTCAGGATCTTGCCGCGCAGGGGCAGCAGGGCCTGTGTCTTGCGGTCGCGTCCCATTTTGGCGGAGCCGCCCGCCGAGTCGCCCTCGACGATGAATAATTCCGTGCCGTCGCGTGTTGAACTACTACAGTCCACCAGCTTACCGGGAAGACGAAGTTTCTTAGTGGCGGACTTGCGTTGTGTTTCCTTCTCGGCCCGTCGGCGCAGACGTTCCTCGGCCCTCAGGATGAGGAAGTCGAGGATCGCCCCGGCGGATTTCGTATCAGCGGCCAGCCAGTTGTCGAAATGGTCGCGGACCGAGTTTTCGACCAGCCGTTGTGCCTCGACCGTGGCCAGCCGGTCCTTGGTCTGGCCGACGAATTCCGGTTCGCTGATGAAACACGACACCAGCGCACAGCCACCGGTGATCAGATCGTCACGGGTGATCTGACCGGCCTTTTTGTTGTTAATCAGTTCCCCGTAGGCCTTGATCCCCTTGAGGACCGCGGCCCAGAACCCGGCCACATGGGTGCCGCCTTCGGGCGTGGGAACGGTGTTACAGTAGGATTGGATGAAACCGTCGCGCGAGGGCGTCCAGTTGATCGCCCATTCGACCTTGCCGGGGGCGCCGAATTTCTCGTTAAAGTCCACGGTGCCGGCAAAGGGTTGCTCGGCATAGGTGGACGAACCGTTCATCGTCTCTTTCAGATAGTCCGACAGACCGCCGGGGAAGTGAAAGGACGCCTCGGTCGGGGTTTCACCATCATCGATGGCGGATTTCCAGCGGATTTCGACGCCCGAGAACAGGTAGGCCTTGGATCGGATGGACTTGAACAGCCTCGCCGGTTTGAACCGGTGATGGCCGAATATTTCCTCATCCGGGTGGAAGGTGACGGTGGTGCCGCGCCGGTTGGGGGCCGCACCGATTTTCTCGACAGGGCCCAGCGGGATACCGCGCGAGAACCGCTGTTCGAACAGCGTCTTATCGCGCGCGACCTGCACGACCATCGAATCCGACAAAGCGTTGACAACGGACGCACCCACGCCATGCAGACCGCCCGAGGTCTGGTAGGCCTTGCCCGAGAACTTACCGCCCGCGTGCAGGGTACAAAGAATGACCTCCAGCGCCGATTTATCCGGGAACTTTGGGTGCGGATCGATCGGTATACCGCGCCCATTGTCGCGCACGGTCAAAGCGTAATCCGAGTGCAGTTCGACCTCGATCCGGTTGGCGTGGCCCGCAACGGCCTCGTCCATCGAGTTGTCGAGGATTTCGGCAACCATGTGGTGCAAAGCGCGTTCGTCCGTGCCGCCGATATACATGCCGGGGCGTTTGCGGACCGGTTCCAGCCCTTCAAGCACCTCAATCGAGGAGGCGTCATAGGCGGCGGTGGCGCTGGGCGTCAACAGATCGTCGGGCATGGGTGCTGCTCTTGTTTTTGGGTTTGCTCCATTATGGCAGGTGATGTGTGCGGGGGGAAGAGGGGCGCGAGGTGTTGTGGATAGATGTGCTGGCGGCTGAGTTTTCGCCTGATCGACGGTAATTTGCTAGTCTGGGTTCGAGCAACGGCCTTATTGCAAAGGAGTGGGTTGATGAACACGAGCGCGTCCGGTTTTGTTGGAGAGATTCCTGAGCATTACGACAAGGGGCTAGGGCCCAATATTTTTGTCGACTATGCAGACCGGCTTGTCGACGAATGCTGTGCAGAGGCCGTGGCAAATGTGATCGAACTAGCGGCTGGCACCGGAATTGTCAGTGGCAAGCTGCGCGACAGATTACCGAAGGACGCCAGTTTGCTGGTGACGGATCTGAACGGGCCGATGCTGGAGGTGGCAAAAAAGAAACTCGAAGAGGGCGATAATCTCCGGTTCTCAGTCGCGGATGCAATGGATCTACCATTTGAGGAAGCCCGTTTCGATCTTATGGTTTGCCAGTTTGGAGTGATGTTCTTTCCCGACAAAGTTGCCTCGTTCCGCGAGGCAGCCCGAGTTATCAAGCCTGGCGGCCGTTACGTTTTCAACGTGTGGAGCGCAATGTCCGAGAACCCGTTTTCGCAGATGGCTCACGAAGTGGCCCGACAGTTTTTTCCGGATGATCCGCCCGGGTTTTATAAGGTTCCCTTTCACTACGGTGATCCACAGTTGGTCAAGGCGGACCTTGCCGAGGCAGGATGGGGTGACATCAGGTACGAGACCATTCGACTGAACAAACACATTGAGGCACCCGAGACATTTGCGAAAGCTCTGGTTTTCGGGAATCCATTGATTGATGAAATCAGATCCCGAGGCGGAGTTTCTTCGGATGACGTTGCCTGGGAAATGGCGTCTGCTCTGCACCGCACTTTTGGCCCAACCGAAATGACGATGCCGTTGTCGGCTACGACATTTGTTTGCCGCAAGACCCAAGCGTGACAGATCTGGACTTTTCTTAGTCTGCTGTTTTCTGGACTTTTGTTCCGCCTTTTCCTTTGGCATCAATATCCCGACAGAGCGCTGAGGGTTCACGGCCAAGGGCGTTTGGCCCATAGAGAGGATTGCGAATGAGCTGGATCAAAACCATTCCGTTTGACGAGGCGAAAGGTAAGTTGCGAAAGCTGTATGAGCGAGTGACCGGCCCGGACAACAACGTGGACAACATCATGATGGCGCACAGCCTGCGCCCGCATTCGATGGAAGGCCACATGGCGATCTACAAGAACGTGCTGCACCATTCAGGCAACCAGATTCCCAAATGGTTTCTCGAAGTCCTGGGTGTCTGGGTCAGCTCGCTGAATCGGTGCGGCTATTGTGTCGAACATCACTTCAAAGGGTTGCAGAGGTTGCTGGGTGACACTGAGCGAGGTGATGCCATACGCGCAGCGATTGAGGCGCGACAGCCGGAAACGGCGCCACTGGATGCGGCACAGGTGGCGGCGATGGGATATGCCCGCAAGCTGACCGAAGCGCCGGCCGAACTGACCGAGGCCGATGTGATCGCTTTGCGAGATGCGGGGTGGGACGACGGAGAGATCCTCGAGATCAATCAGGTCTGTTCCTATTTTTCCTATGCCAACCGGACAGTTTTGGGATTGGGGTGTTCGACCAAGGGGGATGTTTTGGGATTGTCGCCAAACAACTCCGACAATCCCGACGATTGGGGCCATCGGTAAGGGCGCAAGCGAGCGTGGGCAGGCTGTTGCGCCTGTCAGAGTTTGATGCCGATCAAAGCGAATTTTATGAGTTTCTGCTAGGCGTTCCGGGAAACACTGAAACCCAGGAGCATATGCATGGCGGCAATCGTCCAGACCGACTTGAAACCCACTCAGATCAATACTGTACAGGCTGAAGTTCAGGATGCCGCGCAGCCATGCGCCGAGAAAATCCGGCACGCTTTCGAGAGCGGCAAGTACCCTTACGGCCACAAGATGGCGCGCAAAACCTACGAGGCGGAAAAGGCGAAGCTTCAGGCTGAATTGCTCAAGGTGCAGCTTTGGGCGCAGGAGACGGGCCAGCGGTTTGTTCTGCTGTTTGAAGGGCGCGACGCGGCCGGCAAAGGCGGCACGATCAAGCGGTTCATGGAGCACCTAAACCCCCGTCAGGCCCGCGTGGTAGCCCTGAACAAGCCGACGTGGGAAGAGAAGGGGCAGTGGTACTATCAGCGCTATGTGCAGGAGTTGCCGACGGTCGGTGAAATGGTGTTCTACGACCGGTCCTGGTACAACCGGGCAGGTGTCGAGCGCGTGATGGGGTTCTGTTCGCCAAACGAATACCTTGAGTTCATGCGGCAGACGCCCGAACTGGAACGGATGCTGGTGCGATCGGGTATCCAGTTATACAAGTACTGGTTCTCGGTCACGCAGCCCGAACAGCAACGCAGGTTCAAGAGCCGCGAAACCGATCCGCTTAAGCAGTGGAAGCTGTCGCCAATCGACAAGGCCAGTCTGGACAAATGGGATGATTATACCGAGGCGAAGGAGGCGATGTTCTTTTACACCGACACTGCCGATGCGCCCTGGACCATCGTCAAATCGAATGACAAGAAACGCGCGCGGCTGAACTGTATGCGGCATTTCTTGTCGACGCTGGATTACCCGGACAAGGATCAGGAATTGGTTGGCGAGCCTGATCCCCTGATCGTCGGGCAGGCGCATCACGTCATACATCGTTCGGATCACGTGCTGGGTACGTCGCTGCATCCCGAAGCGCGTTTGTAAGAGTCTGGCCTTTCGGGAATTCGGAGTCTCAGTTTGAAAATTCGATGATCGGCTCTTGTCCCTGACGATGGCCGGGCCTATGGCTGTTGCGATGAGCAAAGTCATGTCATATCCCGGCCATTTTCGCGCGATTGCCGTTCTGGGCCTGCCCCTGATCGGCGGGCATCTTGCGCAGTATGCGATCGGCCTGACCGATACCATCATGCTGGGATGGTACGGGGTCGAAGCGCTGGCGGCGGTGACGTTGGCCAGCAGCTACTACTTTGTTCTGTTCCTGTTCGGCGCAGGGTTCGGCTTGGCGGTCATGCCCATGGTCGCAACGGCCGCGGCGGAGGAGAACGAAACCAGCATCCGAAGATCAACCCGCATGGGGTTGTGGCTGTCGCTGATTTACTCGGCCCTGATCATGCCGCTGCTTTGGTGGTCCTATCCCATACTGATCGCCCTGAAGCAGGAGCCGGAGGTTGCTCAAACAGCGTCGGAGTACTTGCGTGTCGCAGGGTGGGGGATCATCCCGGCGCTATTGGTCATGGTGCTGAAGTCTTATCTGGCTGCGTTGGAGCGTACGCAGATCGTCTTGTGGATTACCGTTGCCGCTGCCCTGGTGAACGCGGTGACGAACTACGCGCTGATCTTTGGCAATTGGGGGGCTCCGGAACTTGGTGTCATGGGGGCCGCCATCGCATCGGTTGTCACGCAGATCGTTTCGTTGATTTGCGTCATCTACTATGCCGTGCGCGTTTTGCCTGAACACAGCCTGTTTCAGCGTTTCTGGCGGCCGGACTGGGAAATGTTCGGCAGTGTTCTGCGGTTGGGCGTTCCAATTGGCCTGACCATGCTGGCCGAGGTTTCCCTGTTTGCCACTTCGGCCCTGATGATGGGATGGATCGGGCAGGTACCGCTGGCCGCGCACGGTATTGCGCTGAACCTCGCCTCGGCAACGTTCATGGTTCACCTGGGCCTTTCAAACGCCGCCACCATAAGGGCAGGCAACGCGCTGGGCCGGAAGGATCGAGCGCACCTGGAAAAAGGCGCGATTGCCGTAACCGGGATGTCGCTGGTTGTGTCAGTGCTGACGATCATCCTGTTTCTGACCTGCGCCGAACCGTTGATTTCGCTGTTCATGGAAGCGGACAACCCCGAGCGTCCGCAGATTCTGGCGATCGGCACCGGGCTTCTGGCCATGGCAGCCCTGTTCCAGCTGGTTGATGGCGCTCAGGTCATCGCGCTGGGCTTGTTGCGCGGTGTGCAGGACGCCAAGATCCCAATGGTGATGGCCGCGCTCAGCTATTGGGTGATCGGTATTCCGGCCTCTTACTACTTTGGCTTCATGCGGGGTATGGAGGGTATCGGAGTTTGGCTTGGCCTTGTCATTGGGCTGGCCTGCGCTGCGGTGATGCTGATGGCCCGTTTCTGGCTCAGGTCCGTGCGAGAGGTCGGGTTGCCGGTCGAAAGACCGGCGGCCTGATCAGTTTTTGTTCAGGCGATCGGCCTTCTTCCGTACAAGCACAGTCCGGAGGTCGTGCATCGCCATCAGCAATCGGTCGCTGACATCTTCAAGCTGTTCTTCCGTGGCCTTGGACTGGGCCCACTGTGTCGTCAGGTTCAGGTAATCGACCGCGCGGTGAATGTCATCAATATCACGTTTCGCCAACAGGGCTTTACGTTCTGTCATCCAGCGTTGGATCTCGGCCTTGTCAGCATCGGAAAGCGTGTGCTGTCCATGAGGTTTGATGTCGTCATTACGGATGTTGATAACGGCGATCTGATCCATTTCGATCCGGCGGTGTCGATTTGCCGTATCGATTTTGAACACGACCGCTCCGTTTTCACGGACACGAAAATAGTATTCCGGCAGGTCTGTCGACAAGATTCTTCTCCGATCAGGTCAGTGCGGCGCAAAACCGTTGAATGCGGGCACACGCCTCTTTCAGGGCCGCGTCCGAAGTCGCGTAGCTGATCCGGAAATTCGGCGACAGCCCAAAGGCTGAACCAAAGACAACGGCGACGTCCGCTTCCTCCAGCAATGCGGTGGCAAAGGTTTCGTCACTGTCAATTAGGATGCCTGCAGGGCTGGTCTTTCCGATCAGACCTGCGATGGACGGGTACACATAGAACGCGCCTTCGGGCGTGGGGCAGGAAATGCCGTCGATTTCATTCAGCATCTCGACGACCAGATCGCGGCGTCGTTTGAAGGTCTCGTTGTTAGGGGCCAGAAACGCCTGGGTGCCGTTCAGTGCCTCAACCGCGGCCCATTGGCTGACTGAACACGGGTTCGAGGTGGATTGCGACTGGATTTTGCGCATGGCCGCAATGATCTCGACCGGGCCCGCGGCGTAACCGATCCGCCAGCCGGTCATGGCATAGGCTTTGGATACGCCGTTGCAGGTGAGCGTACGGTCATACAGTCCCGGCTCAACCTCAGCAGGGGTGCAGAACTCGAATCCGTCATAAGCTAGGTGCTCATACATATCGTCGGACATGATCCAGACATGCGGGTGGCGCATCAGCACATCGGTCAACGCCTTCAGTTCTTCCCGGCTATATCCGGCCCCGGTTGGGTTCGATGGAGAGTTGAAGATGAACCACTTTGTCTTCGGCGTGATCGCGGCCTCAAGCTGTTCGGCAGTCAGCTTGAAATTGTTTTCGAGTTTGGCTTCGACCACAACCGGCGTGCCCCCGGCCAAAAGCACCATGTCCGGGTAGCTGACCCAGTATGGCGCGGGGATGATGACTTCGTCGCCCGGGTTCATCGTCGCCATCAGCGCGTTGTACAGCGTCTGCTTGCCGCCCGTTCCGACCGAAATCTGGGCCGGTGTGTAATCCAACCCGTGGTCGCGTTTCATCTTGGCGCAGGCCGCCTGCTTGAGTTCGGGGATACCGTCGGGGGCGGTATACTTGGTCTTGCCGGCGGCAATGGCAGCGACCGCCGCGTCCTTGATGTTCTGCGGGGTGTCGAAATCCGGTTCGCCCGCGCTGAGGCCAATGACGTCGCGTCCGGCGGCCTTCATTTCAGCCGCCTTTGCCGTCATCGCGATTGTGGGCGAAGGTTTTACGCGTGACAGTGTCGCAGACAGGAAACTCATGAGTGGCCTCGGTTTGTATGTTTTGCCTGTCTGTCATAGGGTGCGCCCGAATGACGATCAAGCGCTATGAAAAATAGATTTGGAGCCCCAGATGACTGAAGAACACGACTGGTTCGGACCGGATGCAGCAACGTTTGGGGATCGTCTGGCAGGCGCGCGAGAAGCGGCCGGGATGTCACAGTCTGAGATGGCCCGCAGGCTGGGTGTAAAAAAGGCGACCATTGTCGCGTGGGAGAACGATCTGTCCGAGCCGCGCGCGAACCGTCTGTCGATTATGGCGGGCATGGTGAATGTCTCGATCATGTGGTTGCTGACCGGAGAAGGTGAGGGGATGGGCGCTCCCTTGGAGGAGGATGTCGAAAGCCTGGAGTTGGCAGGAGTCGCCGCCGAGTTGCGCGCAATTCGCGGCGAAATGCGCGCCAGCGCCGAACGCGCGGCGCGTCTTGAGAAAAAGATCCGCCTGATGTTGGAGCCTCAACAGTGACGGAAACACGCGATGTTCGGATCAAGCGTATGAAAATGCGCTCGATGCGGCGGGGGATCAAAGAGATGGATCTGATCCTGTCGGCCTATGCCGACCGCAACCTTGCGGGCATGGATACGGTCGGTCTGGATGCCTACGATGCGCTGCTGCACGAAAACGATCAGGACCTTTATCAATGGGTGACTGGGCAGGCCAGGCCTCCTGAAAGCTTTGCGGACCTGATCGCGGATATCGCGCAGACCATTCAAAAATAACGGAAAATCCCACTTAACCGATTTTTCGGGAATTCGGTTCATCGTGTCAGAAACTGCGCGACTGAATCGGAGGGTCGGATGAGTATGGAATTGCAGGTTTCCGCGCCGGGAACCAAAGGGTTCATGACCAGCTATCTTGAGGCGCTGGCCCTTGTCGAACGGCTGCACCGGTTGCTGCTGGATGTCATCAAGGATGAATTCGAACGAGTCGGTGTGCTGGAAATCAATGCTGTGCAGGCGCTTCTTCTGTTCAATATTGGCGATCACGAGGTGACGGCGGGCGAACTAAAAAGCCGGGGTTACTATCAGGGCAGCAATGTCAGCTACAACCTCAAGAAACTGGTCGAAATGGGTTACATGCATCACCAGAGATGCGAGATTGACCGGCGGTCCGTCCGGGTGCGCCTGACCCCACGCGGCCGAGAGATTCGCGACATCGTGGCCGAGCTGTTCTCGCGCCATGCCGAAGGCCTGCAGAGCCGTGGTGTTCTGGAATTTGACGGGATCGAACATATCACCACGTCTTTGCGCCGGGTCGAGCGATACTGGACCGATCAGATCCGCTACATTTACTGAGCTTTCGGGCACGTCGCTTGGCAAAATGTGACCGCCAGGTACCGGATTGCGATTCAAGCTCTGCGGGTGCTGACCGGAACGTCGTATTCGCGGCAAAAAGCGACTGAGGGTCGAGGGCCGGACAACTTCGAGCCCTCTCAACAAAAAGCCCAGTACGCTAACTGCGCATCTTCCTTCCGTGGTTTGAACGCCAGCCTTCGGGCAAAGTTTGGGTAATAACCTTGAGCGTGATGGGTACCGGATCACATCGCGTTCAAGTCGCTGTTCGCTCTCACCGAATATGCTACACCGTGGCACGCTCGAATCAGAAACCCCAGTGCCCCGAAACCGGCAAGACAGCCCGGTTAAACCTCGTGGCGCTTTGCTTGCACGAACACGGAGCCAGCGCTTTGACGAAAAACGCACAGAAAGCAGCGCGTCTGAGCGTGGCCCCCATGATGGACTGGACAGACCGGCATTGTCGGTTTTTTCATCGGTTGCTCAGTCGTCAAACCCTGCTTTACACGGAAATGGTGACGGCCCCGGCATTGGTCCGGGGTGGGGCAATTCATTTGCTGGACTACAGCCCGCAGGAGCACCCAGTTGCCCTGCAACTGGGCGGGTCGGATCCTGAAGAACTGGCACAAGCAGCGCGCTTGGGCGCGGAAGCCGGGTATGATGAGGTTAACCTGAATTGCGGCTGCCCTTCCGACCGGGTTCAGTCGGGCACGTTTGGGGCGGTGTTGATGAAGGACCCCTCTCGCGTCGCCGAATGCGTGGCGGCGATGATTGATGCTGTCGATATCGAAGTTACCGTCAAATGCCGCCTTGGTGTCGATGATCAGGAAGCCGAAGAAGTGCTGCCTGCGTTTCTGGAGGCAATCCGCGCGGCAGGCTGTGGTCGCGTTACGATCCACGCGCGCAAGGCCTGGCTTCAAGGGCTCAGCCCAAAGGAAAACCGCGATATTCCGCCGCTGGACTACGGTCTGGTGCATCGGATGAAAGCGGCTTTTCCTGATCTGCATGTCTCGATCAACGGCGGTATCACCTCGCTGAAACAAGCGAGGGAGCATCTGGTCGCCGGGCTGGATGGTGTGATGATCGGACGTTCGGCCTATCATCAGCCCGCCGACATTCTTTGCGATGCTGACCCGCTGATCTTTCAAACAGGACTTGCCACTGACCCGTTTGAAGTTGTCCATGAAATGGTGCCTTATGTCGAAAAACACCTTGCCGACGGTGGGCGACTGCACCAGATCACGCGTCACATGCTGGGCCTGTTCGCCGGACGACCCGGTGCGCGGGCATGGCGACGCGCACTGTCCGAGGGGGCAGTACATTCCGGGGCCGGGCCCGAGGTGATGCTGCAGGCGCTGGAACAGGTTGCGCCACTGGCTGAGGTTTAAACGAAATCCGGTTTGACACCGGTTTGGGGGGACAATGCCCGAGACGATGTTGCTGGCCCAAATGCTGGGCCTTTTGCTTGTGATCGGGGCCCTGGCCGGAGTGCTGGCCGGGTTGCTGGGCGTCGGGGGCGGAATTGTTCTGGTACCTGCGTTTTTCTATGCGTTTCAGACGCTTGGATATGGCGGGCCGCAACTGATGCAGCTGTGTCTGGCGACATCTCTGGCCACGATCATCGTCACGTCTGTCCGGTCCGTGCTTGCGCACAACGAGAAAGGCGCGGTGGACTGGGATATCCTGCGCGGATGGGGCGTTGGTATTGCTATTGGTGCCGTTCTGGGCGTGCTGGTGGCTTCGGCCTTGCGAACAGAGGCGCTGCAGGCCCTGTTTGGGATACTCGGCATGGTCATCGGGGCTTATCTGGGGCTGGGCCGGTCAGAATGGCGGCTGGGTGACGCCATGCCCAAAGGGGTGCGTCGCGCGGTTCTTTCGCCATCGGTCGGCTTTTTGTCCGTGCTGATGGGGATTGGCGGTGGCAGTTTCGGTGTGCCTTTGATGAGCCTTTTCAACACCCCCATTCACCGCGCCGTGGCCACTGCCGCCGGGTTCGGCGTGATTATCGCCGTGCCATCGGTCCTGGGCTTTCTGTTTGTGGAAATCCCGGTCGAGCATCGTCCGCCTCTGACAATCGGGGCGGTTAACCTGGTTGCATTTGGCGTGGTGGTCGCAATGACGATGATAACGGCGCCCTGGGGGGTGAAACTGGCCCACGCGATGGATCCCAAACCCCTAAAACGGGTTTTTGCCGTGTTTCTGACACTGGTCGCCCTCAACATGCTTCGCAAGGCGGTGGGATGGTAGACCATTTTCAAGATAAGGGCTGGATCTCGTTTCCTTATGATCCGGTTCTGGCCGAATGGGTTGAAGAGGCTTTGCCTGCTGCCCGAAGCTCGGTCTCGGACCCGGCGCACGCTCAGTGGCTCGATTGCGAGGAGACGTGGTTCATCGGTGTCGATGCTCTGACCAATGATCGCCAGGGCCGGGTGGGGCGTTCGTTGCCGCTGGCCGGGCAAGCGATGGACTTCATCACTGGGCAGTACGGTGTTCTGCCGTTGCACAAAGGGCAGGTCTCGGTCATCTACCCCGGCTACCCGCGCCCCCGACGCGGTGAAAGCGAGGCGGCCGCACGGTACAGGCGAAACAAGGATGCCGCCCATGTGGACGGACTGCGCCCCTCTGGCACTGGCCGACGCCGCCATGTGGATGAGCCGCACGCATGGATTTTGGGAATACCGCTGAACAAAGCCAGCGCCGATGCTTCGCCGATGGTTCTGTGGGAGGGGAGCCACAAGATCATGGGGGCGGCCTTTCGGAACGCCATGGCCGGACACCCGGATGAGGCACTGCATCAGATCGACGTGACGGAAATCTACCAGACGGCACGACGAGAAGTCTTCGACACATGTCCGCGAATCGAACTGCCGGCGGCACCGGGCGAGGCTTATCTTTTGCATCGACACTGTCTGCATGGGGTCGCCCCGTGGGGTGAAGCTGCAAGTTGTGGGCCCGACGGACGGATGATCGCCTATTTCCGCCCGGAATGTGCCGGGGGTGTAGCCGAGTGGCTCGAAACTCCGTAACGTCCTGCCATTGTTTAGCTTTGGAGGATTTTCGGTATGATGACCGTCCACACGAATTCTGATGGTGCACAGATTGAAGTTGAACTGTCTGGCCAGATCACTGCCGACGACTATGCTTCGACCCTTGTTCCGGCCATCGAAGCTGCTTTGACCGAGCATGACGCGGTTCGCCTTCTGGCGATCGTGCATCCGGAGTTCAAAGGTTACGACCTTGGAGCCGCGTGGTCTGACACCAAACTTGGTCTGAGCCATTGGCGCGGCTTCGACCGGATCGCAGTGGTGGCCGATCAGGGCTGGGTTCAGACTAGCATCCGGCTGGCAGCTCCGATCCTGCCGTGCCCGGTGCAGGTATTCGAGATGACCGAGTTGGAAGCCGCCCGGCGCTGGATGCGCGAGTCCCTCGGGGCCATTCATGTCACAGATCTGGGCGGCCCGTGTATTCAGATTTCCTTGATGGGCAAGTTGGACCCCGATGAATACAAGCAGGCCGAGACCGATCTGGACAGCCTGCTTCGCGAGCGTGACGGGTTCAGGTTACTGATCGATCTGCGGGAATTTGATGGCTGGCAGGGGCTGACGGCACTGGCTGCACATTTCCGTCTGGCGCAGGGGCATATCGGGATGCTTGATCGCGCAGCAATTGTTGGCGACAAGGGCTGGCAGAGGATTGCGCAAAAAGTGGCAAGCCACGTGTTGGGAGCGCGAACGCAGTATTTCCCGTCGGAAGAAATCGAAAACGCAAAATCCTGGCTTACGGCTGGCTGATCCCTTCGCGGAAAGACAACTGAACTGATCGCGCCGCTGTGCTGGCCACTCACTCACGATCCGCGAACTCAACCCCTTCGGAGTTCACTCGGCCCGCAGCGGCGCAGCTTCAGACAGGTCTATTCTGGAATTGAAGTGTCAGCCTTTGTTCAGACGGGCAGCGCGGCCACCACGCCGTTTCGCGAGACGCGGTTTACGAGCCGGCAGGTCTGTCATGATTTCCGCCCGCTCGCTGCTTTCCATCTTGGACCAGCGCGAAATCTCGTCAAGGGTGCGGTAGCATCCTGTGCAGATACGTTCCGTCGGGTGCACAACACAGATCTGGACGCAGGGGCTTTCCACCTCATTCCTTTTCCAAACCATGTTTGTCATCGCGCCAACCCGCCTTTTTAAAGAAAGCGCAACCTGTCGAGCGCTCCTTGCAAAATATAACCAGCCGCGACGTGATCAATAACCTGTCCGCGACGTTTTCGTGTCGTATCCGCCTCAAGCAGTGCCTTTTCTGCCGCAACTGTGCTTAATCTCTCGTCCCAAAAACCGATGGGAAGGTCCGTCAGGCGCGACAGATTCCGGGCAAAAGCGCGGGTTGACTGGCATCGGGGGCCTTCAGTTCCGTCCATGTTTTTGGGCAGGCCCAGAAGTATTCCTCCGATTTCGCGGTCAGCAACAATTTCCAGAAGCCGCGCGGAATCGAGCGTGAATTTCTTGCGCCGGACCGTCTCGAGCGGGCTGGCCACGCCGCGCATCCGGTCCGAAACCGCCACGCCGATCGTCTTCTCGCCAAGGTCCAACCCCATGAGCGCCGTCATCGGGGCCAGCGCGGCGGCGAAATCTTCGAACTGATCGTGGATCATGGTTCCAGACCTGCCCTTCGGGCGGCCGCGGCCAGCATGTCCAGCGCATTGGCATTGCCGGCGAAAACAGATTGCGCTTCGTCGTATATTCCGCTTGCACGTTCCACTTCCCCAAGAACGCCCAGTGCTGCAATCAGGCGGGCCCATTCTTCGGGCGATCCGCCTTCGGTTGCCAGCCGGTCCGACAACTGGTTGACCATTCCGCGGATCATGTCCTGACGTTCTTCCGGCGTCAGTTCCGCTGCTGCGTCGACAGCGGCCTGATCAGGGCCTGGCGCGGTGGAAGGTGCCGGGATTTCCGGAGCATTGAAAACGCCCGCCCTGAAGGCCAGTTCGTCAATTTGGGCGCGGATCGCATCTGCCCAGGGTGCGCCGGCGGGCGCTTGGGCCAGTGCATCGGCCCAAAGCCGGTAGGCCAGGTCGGGTCGTCCGGTCTGCACAAGCATCTGCCCCCAATAGTACCGAGCAGGTCCATGAAGCGGGTCGCGATCCAGCGCCTGTTTCAGCGCGTCCTCAGCCTCGGGCGAAACATATCCGCCTGCGGCCAGAATCATCATCTCGGCCAGATGGGAATAGGCATCCGCTGGCGCTGCATCACCCGACAGTTCGATCACGCGTTGCTGCGCCTTGTAAGCAGCCTGAAAATTGCCTGCGTTGGCCTCATGTTGGGCCAGCAGTATGTGACCCTGCAAGTCGTCGGGCCGGCTAGCAACGGTTTCGCGCAACTGGCCCAGCAGTTCGACATAGCTTTCTTCCAGCTGAGGCGCCGGCGCGTGTGGTGTCGACGCTTCAAATTCGGCCTGAGCCGGACGATCGGCGCGCAGGCTCTTGGCCATTTCCAGTCGCATTTCCAGTGGTTGATCCGGCAACCCGTTGGCACCGAGTTGACGATAAAGCCCCATTGCACCACCCACCAGAACAAGCGCCACGACAACAAGTGATCCGACCGTAACGGCACGCGACGGGCCGTTGCCCGCTGCAGACTGCTGCATCTGCGCATCCGCAGCCAGAATGCGACGAGAGATTTCGGTGCGTACCCTGTCGGCATCCGCTGCTGGGATTACACCCCGGGCCAGGTCCCGGTCCACGCCCGCCAACTGTTCACGGTAGACGCGCAGGTCGTAGGCCGCGGCAGGTTCGCGGTTTTTCCTGTTGCGCAGCATGGAATATCCCAAAAACACGGCAATCAGCAGTGCAGTCAGTAAGATCAGGACCCAGAACGTCATAGTATCTCCGAAACGCTTGCCCTGACTTAGACCCGCTGGCCGCCCGACAAAAGGGACAAATGGCCGCGAATGGCGTACATGTCGCAATAGTGCGATATTGCGGCGTTGTGCGGCAGGGGTAAACTGTCGCCACAGGTCATATCTGCGCCCAATCACCGAACCGGATGGATTCGCTTATGAAACACTATTCAGCCTTTGCCGTTGCGCGCGAAGCGCTTCGTTACCACACAGGATGGGAACGCGCCTGGCGGTCACCTGAACCCAAGAAACGCTACGACGTAATAATCGTTGGTGCAGGGGGGCATGGTCTGGCCACTGCATACTATCTGGGTAAGAACTACGGCATCCAGAACGTGGCCGTGATTGAAAAAGGCTGGCTGGGCGGTGGCAACACCGGCCGGAACACGACGATCATCCGCTCGAACTATCTGCAGGACCCGTCGGCGGCGATCTACGAAAAGGCGCGCAGCCTCTATGAGGATTTGAGCCAGGACCTAAACTATAACATCATGTTCAGTCCGCGCGGCGTGATGATGCTGGCGCAGACACAGCACGAAATCCGCGGCTATCAGCGCACAGCGCACGCCAACGCATTGCAGGGCGTCAAGACCGAGTGGATTACGCCTGAACGCGTCAAGGAGCTGGTGCCGATCATCAATCTGGACGGTCCGCGCTATCCGGTTCTGGGCGCGCTTTGGCAGGAACGCGGCGGTACCGCACGCCATGACGCGGTGGCGTGGGGCTATGCGCGCGCCTGTTCCGCGATGGGCATGGACATCATCCAGCAATGCGAAGTCACCGGCGTCCGTTCGGACAATGGCCGCGTGGTTGGTGTCGATACCACCAAGGGCGCCATTGACTGTGACAAGTTGGGCATCGTTGTTGCCGGGCACTCGGGGCAATTGGCCGAGATGGCAGGCTTCCGCCTGCCGCTGGAAGCCATCGCGCTGCAAGCGCTGGTATCCGAGCCGATCAAACCCTGCATGGACGTTGTCGTAATGGCCAACACCGTGCACGGCTACATGTCTCAGTCTGACAAGGGCGAGATGGTAATCGGCGGCGGAACCGACGGGTTCAACAACTTCACCCAGCGCGGTTCGTTCCATCATATCGAGGAAACTGTCCGCGCGCTGGTCGAGACCTTCCCGATGATCTCGCGTCTGAAGATGCTGCGCCAATGGGGCGGGATCGTGGATATGACCGGTGATCGCTCGCCGATCCTGTCGAAAACACCGCTGCAGGGCTGCTTTATCAACGGCGGCTGGGGCACGGGCGGCTTCAAGGCGATCCCAGGCTCGGGCTGGGGCATGGCACAGCTGATGGCCACCGGTCATTCGCCACTGACCGAAGCCTTCTCGCTGGACCGCTTCAAAGAGGGCCGCTTCATCGACGAAAGCGTCGCCGCCGGGGTGGCGCATTGATGGAAGTTGAAACGCTCCCGACGGCTGTTCCAGGACGACCGCGCCTGACGAAACTGGCGTTGCAGAAATTTGTTCTGGCATGCTTCGATGCGCAGTCAGATCAGGTCCGTGTCATACAGGTCGGCGCAAATGATGGGCAGTTAGATGATCCGATCACGGCCTATTGGTCCAAAGAAAAATGGAGCGGCGTCCTGATTGAACCGCATCCTCTATACTTCGCGGATCTTGACGCGCGACATGGCCGTAATCCCAATGTGCAACTGGTCAACGCGGCAGTGTCCGAAACGGCGGGGCAGATCACCTTGTATCATCTGGATGAAAAATGTCGCAACGATGGCCCAAGCTGGTTGCGAGGCTGCGCATCTCTGGACAAACAGCGCATGATTGCATCTATCGAAATGGCCAACCGGCGTCAGCAGGTTGCGCTGCCGCATTCTGCCGTTGCCGAGACCAATGTGGTTGCGCGTCGCCTTGATAATATACTTGCTGAATTGAACGTATTCTCGGCTGACTTGTTGGTTGTTGACGTGGAAGGCCACGAAGCCTCGGTTCTGAACAGCGTCGACTTGTCCGGCCTCGATATCAAACTTGCAATTATTGAAAGCAACGATGGAAACAAAGATGATGAGCTTAAAATCGTTTCGACTCTGAATGAGGCCGGGCTGATCGCATTCAAGGTCGCTGCCGACATCGTCGCTATTCGTCCGGGTGGAATCAAAGTTCCGATCGAGGCCATGTTTCACTTCAATAATCTTGTGCCTTTAACTGCTGACGCGAAGCTGGTCGCAACCTGAAATGTCTGAGTATGGTGTAAAAACATGCTGATCCTGAATTGCCCCTATTGCGGCGTTGACGCCGAAGAAACCGAACTGGCCGCTGGTGGTGAGGCGCATCTGAAGCGCTTTGGCCCCGGCTCGTCGGATGACGAATTCCACGACTACCTGTTTACGCGTGAAAACCCCAAAGGCGTGCATTTCGAACGCTGGCGGCACGCCAATGGCTGCGGCAAGTGGTTCCACGCCGCGCGTTGTACGCAAACGCTCGAAGTGTTCGGCACCTACACCGCTCAGACCTCCGAGCCGCCGCAAGACATCAAGGACGCCATCGCCGCCAAACGGCCCGGCTGGACGTGGAGAGAGTTCTCCTGATGCTTCACCTTTTCAAAAATACTCCCGCCGGAGGCTCCGACACCTCCACCTGCGAAAGGTCCGCAAAATGAGCACCCGCCTCGCAAAACTCGGCCGACTGATTAACCGGTCGAAACAGGTCACCTTTACTTTCAACGGCACCGCGATGCAGGGCTACGAAGGCGATACGCTTGCCTCGGCCCTTCTGGCCAATGATCAGATGATGATGGGCCGGTCGTTCAAATATCACCGTCCGCGTGGCGTCGTCGCCAGCGGGGCCGAGGAACCGAACGCTCTGGTCGGTCTCGGGCAGGGCAGCCGCTTCGAGCCGAACCAGCGTGCCACCACGACCGAGCTGTTCAACGGCCTGACCGCGATCTCGCAAAACCACTGGCCGAACCTGGAATTCGACATCGGTGCCGTCAACACTCACCTGTCGCGGTTCCTGCCGGCCGGCTTCTACTACAAGATGTTCATCCATCCCAAGCCGTTCTGGAAGCACGTCTACGAACCCTTCATCCGCCAGTCCGCCGGTCTGGGCAAAGCGCCGGACAAGGAAACCAAGGACGCGGACACCTATGAACACTTCTACGCCTTCACCGATGTTCTGGTGATTGGCGGCGGTGTGGCCGGTCTTCAGGCCGCCAAAGCAGCGGCGCAATCCGGTGCCAAGGTTCTGCTGATCGAGCAGACCGCACATTGGGGCGGTCGCGCTCCGGTTGATGGCGGAACTGTCAATGGCGAGCCTGTGGATAAGTTCGTGGAACAATTGGTTTCCGAACTCGAAACAATGGGCAACGTCACCATGCGGTCCCGTTGCATGGGCGCAGGGGTTTATGACCATGGGTACGTACTGGGTTACGAGCGTCTGAACGATCACAAACCGGGCACGCAAGGCCCACGTCATCGCTTGTGGCGGATCCGGGCCAAACAGATCGTGACTGCAACAGGCGCGATCGAGCGTCCGCTGTCCTTTGCCGGAAATGATGTGCCGGGTGTGATGCTGGCTTCGGCCATGCGCGACTATGTGATCAACTGGGGCGTGACCCCCGGCGAGCGTGTCATCGTCGCCACCAACAACGACGACGCTTATCGCACGGCGATCCTGATGAAACAGGCGGGTGTCGATGTCCTGCGCGTTGTCGATGCACGTACATCTGCCGGGCCGTTGGCCGAAGAGGCGCGTCAGCTTGGCATCCGTGTCGATCCGGGCAAGGCCATCGCCAAAGTCAAAGGCGGCAAACGTGTCAAGAAAGTTGCGATCTGCAATCAGGAAGGAATCGGGGGCGCTCGCGAAGAAGTTGAATGCGATGCGGTCGCCATGTCGGGGGGCTGGTCTCCGGTGGTTCACATGTGGTCGCATTGTGGGGGCAAGCTGATCTGGGATGAGGCGCAGGCCCATTTCAGTCCTGATCCGGCGCGCCCGCCTCTGGGTGCAAATGGTGAAGGTTTCGTTCTTGCCGCGGGTTCCTCGAACGGTCCGCTGGCGCTGGGCGAGGTGCTGTCCGATGCCCATGCCGCTGGCAAAGCGGCGGCCAAGGCGGCCGGGTTCAAACCGAAGAACACCAAGGCCCCGGCTGGGGAAGCTACCGGCGAAGCGGCGATGGAAGCTGTCTGGCTGATGCCTGCCAATGCCGAAATCCAACTGCGCATGAAATCCTGGCTCGACTTCCAGAATGACGTCAAAGTTTCCGACGTCCAGCTGGCTGCGCGTGAAGGGTACGAAAGCGTTGAACACACCAAGCGTTACACCACGCTTGGCATGGCGACGGATCAAGGTAAACTGAGCAACATCAACGGCTTGGCGATCCTGGCTGATGCGCTGGAATCCGAAATTCCGAAGGTCGGCACCACAACCTTCCGCCCGCCCTATACCCCCATTTCGATGGGTGCGATTGGCGGTGAAGCGCGTGGTGAAGTGTTCCAGCCGATCCGCCAAACACCGATGCGCAACTGGCACGACAAGAACGGCGCCGACTGGGAGCCGGTCGGCCACTGGCGCCGGACCTACGCCTACGTGCGTCCCGGAGAGTCCGTGCATGACGCGGTCAATCGCGAGGTCAAGAACACCCGCGAAAACCTTGGCCTGCTTGATGCATCGACGCTGGGCAAACTGATTGTCAAAGGCCCGGATGCCGGCAAGTTCCTCGACATGATGTACACCAACATGATGTCCACGCTGAAGGTCGGCAAATGCCGTTATGGCCTGATGTGCTCGGAAAACGGTTTCCTGATCGACGACGGCGTTGTTGCCCGCATCGACGAGGACACATGGCTGTGCCACACTACCACCGGCGGGGCCGAGCGTATCCATGGGCACATGGAAGAGTGGCTGCAGACCGAATGGTGGGACTGGAAAGTCTACGTGGCCAACGTGACCGAGCAATACGCGCAGGTCGCCGTGGTTGGCCCCAACGCCCGCAAGGTGCTTGAGAAGCTGGGCGGCATGGACGTCAGCAAAGACGCGCTGCCGTTCATGGAATGGCGTGATGGCAAGATCGGTGACTTCAACTGCCGCGCCTACCGCATTTCGTTCTCGGGTGAGCTGTCCTATGAAATCGCGGTTCCGGCCTCTCAGGGTCAGGCGTTCTGGGACGCGCTGATGGAGGCAGGTAAAGAGTTCGGCGTGATGCCTTACGGCACCGA
The DNA here is from genome assembly GCF_056531525.1 of Ruegeria sp. N11. NCBI lineage: Bacteria > Pseudomonadati > Pseudomonadota > Alphaproteobacteria > Rhodobacterales > Roseobacteraceae > Ruegeria > Ruegeria sp. N11. The sequence continues at coordinate 90,964 of NZ_JBQFLX010000001.1, read as the reverse complement.
ATGTCTGCACATCCTGCGGGCCGAGAAAGGCTTTATCATGATCGGCGACGAGACCGACGGCACCGTGATCCCGCAAGATCTGGGGCTGCACTGGGCGCTGTCGAAAAAGAAAGAGGACTATCTGGGCAAACGCGCCCATTCGCGCAGCCACATGGCAGACCCTGAGCGCTGGAAACTGGTCGGGCTTGAGACTGTGGATGGATCGGTTCTGCCGGATGGTGCCTACGCAGTGGGCGAGGGCGTCAACGCCAACGGTCAGCGCAATATGATAGGACGCGTGACCTCGACCTATTACTCGGCCAACCTGGACAAGGGCATCGCCATGGGTCTGATCAAACACGGGCCCGACCGGATGGGTGAGATTGTCGAGTTCCCGGGTACGGATGACAAAGTCTACAAAGCCAAGATCGTGGATCCGATCTTCTACGACAAGGACGGGGAGAAGCAGAATGTCTGAACCCATCAGCGCACTGAATCACGCAAGCTTCGACGGCATTGCCAAAGTCGAGGAATGCGGCCTGCAGGGCATGATCACCCTGCGCGGCGACCTGTCCGACAAGGTGCTGGCCAAGGCAGTCAAAGACGCCACGGGCCAAAAGGTTCCTGGCCAGCGCGAGGCTTTGGTGAACGGCGATACCGGCGTTTGCTGGATGTCGACCGACGAATTGCTGGTGCTGGTGCCCTACGCCGAGGTCGAAGCCAAGCTGGCCGCGATGACCAATGCCCTGAGCGGCACACACGCCCTGGCCGTCAACGTCTCGGATGCCCGCGCAGTGTTCCGCATCTCGGGCGGCAGCGCACGCGAGGTACTGGGCAAGCTGGCTCCGGTCGAGTTCTCGGAAGAGGCATTCCAGCCCGGCCAGATCCGGCGCTCGCGTCTGGCACAGGTGGCAGGTGCGTTTTGGATGGATGACACCGAAACCTTCCGGGTGGTTTGTTTCCGGTCCGCTGCAGACTATGTGTTCAAACTGCTGAAAGTCGCGGCGCAGCCTGGCAGTGAAGTTGGGGTTTACTGACCTCTGCCTAAGTGCAGTTGAATCGAAAGCCCCGGGTCATCCGGGGCTTTTTTATTTGACCAACGCGCAGTTTCCGGTCCCGTAAGGTTTGTTTGATGCACTTACATTGCCAAAGCTACCGCGGACTTTAATTTTGTTTTTGGCTTGATCGAGGTTTGCCTGATACCGCATGCGCACCGCCTGCCCGTCTGAACTCGGCAATGTGACTTTCCAGCTCATCTGGTAATCGCTGTTTCTGCGGGTATTCAGATTTGCGTCCATCCAGTCGTGGTAGTTACTGACGACCTTCGCTTTGTTGGCTTCTGGATCAATGCGAAAGTAGTATTCCGGTGCGACCAACCTTCCCGACCCTTTGACCTTGCAATGATATGTCAAATCTTCAGCTGCTGCCGTCTGAGCGGCAAAAGCCGCAACAATAAATCCAAATAGTCGTTTCATTTCTAATATTATTTATCAATAAGTTAATGGCGTAAGGAAACAGGTTTAGCTCGGAGAAACAAGCAAAACCGCACGTAAAGTGAGCAGGTGGATTGTCGCATTCTACCCGTGCAGAACAATCGCGCGATAGCGTGTCAATTCTTCGGGTTTGAGCATTGTCTGAACGTCTGTCGGTTGCCCGCTTTCGTCACAAACATCGGAGTAAAAGGAAAGGCTTTCCAGCAGCTCGGATGTGCGGGTCAGGCGATCTTCGTCGGCCAACAGGGGGGAGTGGAGAGAGAGATACAGTGCAGGCCGTACCTTTTCCAACCATGACAACAGGGTTGGCATTACGAAGAACTCGGCCCCTTCGATATCCATTTTGACCAGTGACACGTCAGACAGATCATTCACCGCCTCGAACTGATCCCACGCAATGGTCAGTGCATCGCTGCCATGTGCGCCGTCATGAAGCAATGAACTGGTGGAATCACCGGGCTCTCCGCGCAGGGATGCCATGCGGGCCACACCGAACTCGTCTGACAGTGCCACACCAAAGGCTGAAACGTTATGAATGTCGTTCAGGTCCAGATTCCACGCCAGATGTCGGTATGCCGTCGGGTCCGGCTCGAAACACCAGACATGCCGCGCCTTGCGTGCGCCATAAAGGACGGTCGGGCCAATCCACGCACCGATGTCCAAATAATCGCTGCCCGGCGTCAGGTACTCATCAAGAACGGCGAAGGTCTCGGGTTCCCAGTCACCCGCAGACGCCTTGCGCCAGAATTTCGAATGATAGGGGTCAAGGCGAAACGGCTCGCCGTTCAGGTTGCCCGCATAGTATCCGCGGGCGCGGTAGAACATCTTGCGCGCCTGTGTCAGCATCGACTGCCTCCGGGTTTTCTTGTCTCGGCTCTTGACCTGCGGCGGCTGCCAAAGCATTTAACCTTGGGAACCGCAACTTACATTTTAACAGGGGGCCGACATGGCTTTTGAACTTCCTGATCTTCCTTATGCACATGACGCGCTGGCAGCCAAGGGTATGTCCGCGGAAACACTGGAATATCACCACGATCTGCACCACAAGGCCTATGTCGACAACGGCAACAAGCTGATCGCCGGGACAGAGTGGGACGGAAAGTCGCTGGAAGAGATCATCGTTGGCACTTACGACGCAAACGCAGTCGCACAGAACGGTATCTTCAACAACATCAGCCAGCTGTGGAACCACAACCAGTTCTGGGAAATGATGGGCCCCGGCGGCAATGCCATACCCGGCGAACTGGAGAAGGCGCTGACCGAAAGCTTTGGCTCGGTTGACGAATTCAAGTCGCAGTTCAGCGCCGCTGGAGCAGGTCAGTTCGGTTCGGGCTGGGCGTGGCTGGTCAAGAACGCGGACGGTTCGCTGGCCGTGACCAAGACCGAAAACGGCGTGAACCCGCTGTGCTTCGGTCAGACCGCGCTGCTGGGCTGCGATGTGTGGGAGCACTCGTACTACATTGATTTCCGCAACAAGCGCCCGGCTTACCTTTCGAACTTCCTCGACAATCTGGTGAACTGGGAAAACGTTGCATCGCGGATGTAATCATTGACCCGACGAGGGTTCATACGGGGTCTGCTGGCGGTAACGCTGGCAGGCCTTTTTACTGCGGCTTATGGCTTTTTTTTCGAGCCGGCCCTGCGGCTGCGCGTACGTAAATGGCGCCTGAAACGAACCGACTGGACTGCGCCCCCGGTTCGTATTGCGGTTCTGGCTGATCTGCATGTCGGAGAGCCGATGATCGGGCTTGACCGCATTCGCCAGATCGTGCGGCGCACCAATGCACTGGCGCCGGATCTTATATTGCTGCTTGGGGATTACTCGGCAGACCTGAAAATCTTCATGCAACCGGTCAGGCCGGACGATCTGGCCGACGTTCTTTCTGATCTTGATGCGCCGCACGGGGTTTTTTCGGTGTTGGGCAACCACGACTGGTGGGATGACCGGCAGGCTCAGCAGCGGGGTGGTGGGCCGAATATCTACGCCGAGGCGCTGGGACGCAAAGGCATCACGGTTCTGTCGAACACCGCGATCAAGCTGGAATCGTTGGGGTTCTGGCTGGCCGGGCTTGAGGATCAGTGGGCTATCCGGCGCAAGGGCGGCGGGTATCAGGGGCTGGATGATCTGCCGGGCACCTTGAGCCAAGTAACGGACGATGCGCCGGTCGTGATGATGGCGCACGAACCGGATATTTTTCCAAAAGTACCAAAGGAAGTTGCACTGACACTATCCGGGCATACTCATGGCGGACAGGTGCGCCTGTTTGGCTGGTCGCCCGTGGTGCCATCCCGCTATGGCAATCGGTACGCCTATGGGCACGTGCAGGAAAACGGGCGGGATCTGGTGGTTTCAGGCGGTATTGGCTGTTCGATCCTGCCCGTGCGGCTGGGGGTCACGCCTGAGATTACAGTGATCGAAATGTCGGCCTGATCCTTTTCTTAGCGCTGGTGAAAACCTGCCGATACGTCGACTTTTGCCTTCGCCGGGATTGTATCGCGCCCCGCAGACCCTACGTAAAGTAGGCGGCAGGAGTGAGCTGCAAATCAAATAGACAAGCGACAGTAAGCGCGCCAATCCAGTGTTGGCACGCTACAAAAGACTTGTGCCCAAAGGGCGGGGGGCGACCTCAACGGCCGATACAGGAGATCACTATGGTCGCAATTGAACAGGGAACATGGGTTATCATCGCAGACGGGGAAAAGGCGCTGGTGATGGAGAACATCACAGACGCCGAAGATCCCAATCTTGTCGTCGTCTCGGTTGAAGAGCAGGACACAGCGGACAACAAACCCAAGGACAGGGCAGGACGCCGGTTCGATTCCGGGCCGAACCAGAAGTCGGCCATGGAAGAGACGAACTGGAAAGCCCACGCCAAATCCTTGTTCGTTCAGGATGTGGCGGATTTGCTGAATCGAAAGGGGCTGAAAGGTGCGTTCAAGCGGCTTGTTCTTGTCGCCAGCCCTCATGTTCTGGGCCTGTTGCGCCGGCGGCTTCACAGCGAGGTGCTGGCCAAAGTGGTCGCCGAGGTCGACAAGACCCTGACCAACCACCCGCTGCACAAGGTCGAACAGGTCTTGCGTCAGCGATTGGCAAAGCCTGCGGTTGCTTGACTATTTTTTCCCCGGGAGGCCAAAGGGTCCCCGGGGTTCCGAACATCCTGAGTTACGTCAGAAGCGAACGCAAGGCCTCAATGGCCCCTGTTGGGGAGTCCACCCAGGTCAGAAACTCGCCTAGCGATGGATCGGCAAATTCCTGATCGATAACCTGCGCGACCAGTTCGCGCAGCTTGTCCCAATATCCATCAACATTCAGGATCAGGATGGGTTTGTCGTGCAGGCCTAGCTGCCGCCATGTCAGGGCTTCGAACAGTTCGTCCAGCGACCCGGGGCCACCCGGCAGAACGACAACCGCGTCTGCATTCATGATCATGACCTTCTTGCGCTCGTGCATGGTCTCGGTGATCACGAAATGGGTCAGGTCGGTCTTGCCGACCTCGCGCCGGACCAGATGCACCGGGATGACACCGAAAGTTTCCCCTCCGGCGGACTGCGCCGCGCGCGCGACCTTGCCCATCAGCCCGACATCTCCGGCACCATAAACCAGACGCCAGCCTTCATTTGCCAGCAATGTGCCGAACGCTTCGGCGGCTGCGGCATAGGCGGGATTTGTGCCATTGCGTGACCCGCAATACACACAGACTGATTTCTGAGACATCAGATGGGTTCTCCGGGCTTGTGTCTGAGGTTTTGACCCCTGATAGCGGGATTGATAGGTTGCCTCAACCGTCAGGCAGAATGTGTGAAAGTCAAAGCATTTGCGCTGCGGAGTGAAAGGAAAAGAATGGACGCCAAGTCGGGAAGCGGAAGCTCTGGAAACTTCCTCTGGGGATTGATCGCTGGAATTGCAGCTCTGATCGGAGCGGGAGGTTTGTATCTGTCCGGCATTTTTGGCGATGAACAGGACACTCCGGTGCCTCAGCAGACCGAACTCGCTGCCGAAGCGCCACAGGAAGATGTCACCACCGAAGCAGAAGAAACCGCTGAAAAGTCTGTGCAGCCTGCGGAAACGGCGGAGCCTGAGCAGTCTGTAGATCAGGCCGGGCAAGGCGATAGCCAACCGGAACCAGCGGGCGAGGAAAAGGCTGATACCGGGGAGGCAGTTGAACCTGCGCCCACGCCGGTCATCGCGCCTGCTCTGGATCAGGTTTTTATCGAAACGGACGGGAACGCCCTGTTGTCCGGCACCGCCGCACCGGGTTCCGAAATCCGCGTGTTGCTGGATGGTGAGCCTGTGCACAGCTTCACGGTCGATGCCAGCGGGCAATTTGCCGAGTTTCTGGTGATCCCGTTCTCCGATATCGCAAGGGGCTTGGTGCTGGAGACATCCGACGGAGCCACGGCGTCGCGTTCGGATGATTACCTGATAGCGGCGCTGCCCGCGCCCGAGCCGCAACAGACCGAGGTGGCTTCGGCCGAACCGTCAGAGGATGCCGGAGCGCAAACGGTTGAGCCCGGTGCATCCGAAGTGGAAGTCACGGAACCCGAACCGACCGAGACCGCAGCAGCGGAAGACACGGGAACAGACCAACAGCCTTTGACTTCGCAAGAGGAGCAGACGGCAGAGGCATCTTCTGAGGATCAGCCCCAGCCCGAATCCGAAACAGCAGATACTGAAACCGCCGAAACCGATACCGCAGAAACTGAACAGGCAGAAACTGAACCCACAGTATCTGAACCGGCAGCCGAGGCTTCTCAGGATCAGCAGGTCGCCGTATTGCGGTCTGGTGAAGAAGGTGTCGAACTGGTGCAGCCTCCGGCGACGCAAACTCAGCAGCCGGATCAGATTGCTTTGGATACGATTGGCTATTCGGAAACCGGCGAAGTCGAGCTGACAGGGCGTGCGCAGGGCGGATCGGCTGTGCGCCTTTATCTGGACAACCGCCTTGTCGGCGATCTTCCGTCCGCGGAAGACGGAAAATGGCGGGGCGAGATCGAGGGTATCGACCCAGGTATCTATACATTGCGGGTGGATGAAGTGGCCCCCGACGGAACTGTCGTCAGTCGGCTGGAAACCCCATTCAAGCGAGAACCAATCGAGACGCTGCAGGCCGCTGATCAGTTGGATGAAGCGGATGCCGAGAGCCAAACCGCCGCAATCCGGTCAGTCACGGTTCAGAAAGGCGACACACTCTGGGCGATTTCGCGGGAACGTTTTGGTGACGGTATTCTCTACGTCAAACTTTTCGAGGCCAACCGCGACTCGATCCGCGATCCGGACCTGATTTATCCGGGTCAAATCTTTACCATCCCCGAATGAACACCCGGCTCTGGCCCTTTTGGGGGCGGGGGCCTATTTCTGATCTCAGGACAGACACGTGAAGCGACGGACAGCCCCAATGCAATCTGATAACGGGTCAGAACCTGACGAACGGCGCTCTGGCTGGCGCACGATCCGAAAGGTTTCACCTTACCTGTGGCCCGATGATGAGCCATGGGTTAAGCGCCGCGTTGTTCTGGCGCTGACGATGCTGGTCGTGGCCAAGCTGATCGCGGTATATACGCCGATTCTGTACAAGGGCGCGGTCGATGCGTTGGCGGGCGAAGGTGTGCCGCCCATAGCGCTTGGTGCTGTCGGGCTGACAGTGGCCTATGGCGTCGCGCGGATGATGACCGTTGGCTTCCAGCAATTGCGCGATGCGGCTTTTGCGCCGGTTGGACAGCGTGCTTTGCGTGCGCTTGCGCTGGAAACCTTCCAGCACATCCACCAATTGTCCATGCGCTATCACGTGACACGCCGAACAGGCGGTCTGAGCCGGATTATCGAGCGGGGCGTCAAAGGGGTAGAGTTCCTGCTGCGGTTCCTGTTGTTTTCGATTGGGCCGCTGATCCTGGAACTGCTGCTGGTTGCGATCATCCTGATGTGGCTGTTCGACGTGTGGTACCTGGTTGTCGTCGCCGTCACCATCACACTGTACATATGGTTCACGTTCGCGGTGACGGAATGGCGGGTCAAGCTGCGCCGCGAGATGAATGATCAGGACACCGAAGCCAATCAGCGCGCGATCGACAGCCTGCTGAACTTCGAGACCGTCAAGTATTTCAATGCGGAGATGCGCGAAGCCGAACGGTATGACGTTTCGATGAAGGCTTATGCAAAGGCCGCCCTCAAGACCGCTTATTCGCTGGCCTTTCTGAATTTTGGACAGTCCTTCCTGATCACGTGCGGGCTGATCGGTGTCATGGTTCTTGCGGCCATCGGCGTGCAGAACGGAGGCCTGACGGTGGGCGATTTCGTGATGGTGAACGCCTACATGATCCAGATCACCGTACCGCTGAATTTCCTGGGCACGGTCTATCGCGAAATCCGCCAGTCTCTGGTGGATATGGGGCAGATGTTCGATCTGCTCGAACAGCCCGCTGAAGTAACCGACAAGCCTTGTGCACCCAATCTGAAGGTGAATGGCGGCCAGGTAACGCTCGAGGATGTGCGATTCGGGTATGAGGCCGACCGGGAAATCCTCAAAGGGGTATCCCTGACCGTACCGGCAGGGCAGACCGTTGCCATCGTCGGGGCGACTGGGTCCGGCAAGTCGACTATCGGGCGGCTTTTGTTCCGGTTCTACGATGTCACCGGTGGCGCGCTGAAAATCGACGGACAGGATGTCCGCGATGTCAGTCAGACCAGTCTGCACGCGGCCATCGGTGTCGTGCCGCAAGACACCGTGCTGTTCAATGACACGATCCGCTACAATATTGCTTATGGCCGCGAAGGAGCCAGCCAGCCCGACGTGGAAGAGGCCGCGAAAGCTGCTCAGATACACGACTTCATCGCCAGCCTGCCTGACGGCTATGACACAAAGGTTGGCGAGCGGGGGCTGAAACTCTCAGGCGGTGAGAAGCAGCGCGTTGGTATCGCGCGCACCTTGCTGAAGAATCCGCCGATCCTGCTGTTGGATGAGGCGACCTCGGCGCTGGATACCGACACCGAACAGGACATCAAGGACGCACTGGCGCGGGCGGGAGAGGGGCGCACTGTGCTGACCATTGCCCACCGACTGAGCACGATTGCCGAAGCGGATCGCATCGTTGTGCTGGAACGGGGCGAGATCCTGGAACAGGGCACGCATGACGAGTTGCTCTCTCGAGCCGGGCGCTATGCGCAGCTATGGAACCGGCAGCAATCGGACACGCAGGCTGCCTGACGCGCGTTGTGTCCGGCAGGATGATTTTGTGATAAAACAAGCCTGTTGATACAGGAGATTTCCGATGCGTCGATTTGTTCGAAAAGGCACAATTGCGGGCATACTTGCCGTGGCTATCAACCTTCCCACACTGGCCGCAGCTGATCCGATAGAAGGCGTCTGGAAGACCGAGCCGGATCGAAAGGACTTGATCTCGCACATCAAGATTACGGCGTGTGGCGACAAGTTTTGCGGTCAGATTTTGTCGGCCTATGACAAATCCGGAAAAGAGGTGCAGACGCCCAATATCGGGAAGAAACTGTTCTGGGATGTGTCCAGCGAAGGTTCGGGCACATATGGCGGCGGAGAGTTCTGGGTGCCACTACTGGATGTCGAGGCGGTGCCTCAGATGACGTTGCAGGGCGACACGCTCAAGGTCAAAGGATGTGAACATCACCTTTGTGGCCATCAGACCTGGACACGATTGCAGAATTGAAAAGGGCCGGTGTTGGCCGGCCCATGATCTTTATTCTGCTGCTTTCAGAGGCGGATTAGGTGGCTGATCCGACGCCTGGTCCGGTTTGACCACGGACAGAGCGTCTGTGACGTCATCGTCCTCCCAGATAACCTCGGTCGCCTGCGCTTTTCGCGCCGCCCGTCCAATGGCCATATCCTGCGCCAGCCGGCTGGCGTGGCCTGCCGAGGCGCGGGCCAGTGCCTTGCCCAGCCAGATTGTGTAGGTCGCCACCCAGACTCGCAGCGCCAACAGCGATGGTGTCACGATCAGTGTCAGTACGGTCGCGATACCCAGGCCAAAGACAACCGCAGTGGCAAGCTGTTTCCACCACAGGGCGGTGGGGCTGTCGATGGAATAACCGCCGTTGATGAAGTCCAGCGACAGACCGAACATCATCGGTGTCAGACCCGCCATCGTGGTCAAAGTGGTCAGCAGAACCGGACGAATGCGCGCCTCGGCGGTGCGGACGATGGCCTCGATCCGGGGCATGTAGCGGCTGTATTCCTGATAAGTGTCGATCAGAACGATGTTGTTGTTCACCACGATCCCGGCCAGCGCCACGATGCCCGTCCCGGTCATGATGATCGAGAACGGCTGTTGCATGATCATCATTCCGATCAGCACCCCGGTTGTGGATAGAACAACCGCCAGCAGCACCAGCACCGAGTTGTAGAACGAGTTGAACTGCGCCAGCAGGATCACGAACATCAAACCCAGTGCACCCATGAACGCATTCACGAGGAAGGCACCGGATTCTTCCTGTTCCTCCTGGTCGCCGGTCCATTCCCAGCTGACTGCTTTCGAAAAAGGTCCAGTGTCCAACCACTCTGTCAGGACGGCAATCCGTTCATTGGGGTTGATCAGCGAGAACTGCGCGTCGCCATCCTCGATCGCAGACCGGATATCCGCGGCGCTCTGGTTGCTGGTCAGCTCGACAATCTCATACGCCTCACCATCGGGGCTGGTCAGGGTCGCGCCCTTAGGCTCCGCGCCTTCCGCAACCGCCCGGACAACGGCCAGCCTTTGTTCAATGCCGTCCGCGTCGGTGATAACGACCTTGCTCAGCCCGGGCTCTACATCCGCTTTGATGTCGTAATACCGTTCCTGATTGATGCGGTTGATCTCGGCCAGTTTTTCAACCGGCTTGCGGGTTACGAAATTCGACAGTGGCACCAGACCATCCGAAGTGCGGACTTTCAGCGAATCCAGCGTCGAAAGAACGCGGTCTTCTTCGGGCAGACGCACACGAATCTCGACTTCTTCGTCGGTATTGTCCGGGCGCATCTCACCCAGCAGGATACCGCGTGTGACCAGCTGCACCATCGCGCCCACGGTCGCCACATCGGCCCCGAACCGACCCGCCTTGGCCACGTCCACGTCGATCTGCCAGTCAATGCCGGGCAGGGGCAGGGTGTCCTCAATCCGGACCAGACCGGGGGTGGTGTCGAACGCCTCACGCGCCGACAGTGTTGCTGAGGTCAACTCCTCCCAATTGTTGCCCTTGATGCGCAGATGCACCGGTTTGGCCGAGGCCGGACCCTGATCCAGCGGCTGAAGCTCGACGATGATTCCGGGCAGTTCGGCCAGACTTGCGGTCAGTTCCTCAAGCACCCTATCACCGTCGTATTTGGGATCGATGAAATGACGGTCAAACAGCCCGCCAAGGATCGGCTCTGACACGTTCGGGCGGTCTTCCCACGGGATGATTTCGAATTGCACGCGGCCAACGGTGTCGCCGGGGGCCTGCGCGCCACCGGTGTTCTGGTTCAGCCCGCCTTCACCGGCAAAGGCGAAGACGTTGATAACAGCCGGGTGCGCGCTGATGGTCTGTTCAGCGGCCAGAACAATTGCGTCTTTTTCCGCCAGAGACAGGTTGCCACGGGCGCGGACATACGCGGTGGCCTGTTCGGGCTCAGTCTCGACAAAAAACTCGACGCCGCGGTTGTTGTTCGAAAAGGCAGTCATCACCGACACAACGGCAAATCCGATCACCGCGATCGAGATGATCGGCATGATCGGATTTCCGACGAGGAATTTCACCACGTAACCAAAGGCCGTGTGTTCCTTGGCCGTATGCACATGGTCGTCTTCGCGGCGTTCGATCTTTGCCGCGCTCAGCGTAACCGACCCCGCAAAAGCGCCCGTCAGAAACAGGAACGCGCCGAACAAACTGCCTGCGGTGCCGCCGATTGGAAGCAGATAGGTCGGGTTCAGAACCTGCATCGCACCCAGGAAAATCAGGTAGAGCGATGGCGGCACCAATACGGCGCGTACCCACCAGCGGGTTCGCGCGCGCAGCCAGTTCGACGTGCGGTCAAAAGTCCGGCTCAACCGGCCCGAAACACCGCCCATCACGGGCAGATAGATCAGCGCCACAATCAGAGAGGATGAAAGAACGAAGATCAGCGTGATCGGCAGCATCTTCATGAACTCGCCCGGAACGCCGGGCCAGAACAGCATGGGCAGAAACGCACAAAGCGTGGTCGCCGTCGATGACACGATGGGCCAAAACATCCGCTGTGCCGCCTCGACATAGGCGTGCATCGGGCCAACGCCTTCCTTGATGCGCTTGTCAGCGTATTCGACCACCACGATGGCCCCGTCGACCAGCATCCCGACCGCAAGGATCAGGCCGAACATAACCATGTTCGAAATGCTGACGCCCATCATGGCCAGGAAGGCGAAGCACAGCAGGAACGAGGTCGGAATCGCAAAACCCACCAGCAGCGCCGCACGGGTGCCCAGCGACGCCAGCACAACGATCATCACCAGCGCAACGGCCGTCAGGACGGATCCTTCGAGCTGACTGACCATCGAGCCGACGATACGGCTCTGGTCATTCGACGTGCCCACATCGACCGCAGCCGCCAGTTCCGGTGGCCAGATCTTCTGAGCCTCGGCAACGACCTTTTTGACCTCGTTGACTGTGTCGATGACGTTAAAGCCTTTGCGCTTGACCACCTGCAAGGCAACGGTGGCCTCACCATCGAACCGGGCAGTGCCTTCACGGTCTTCAAAGGTGTAATTTATCTGCGCCAGTTCGCCCAGCGTGACAACGCGGTCGCCATTGACCTTGACCGGCAGCCCGTAAACATCCTGCGCCGTCTTGAAGGACGAAGGGATTTTGACCGAGAATGTGCCTTGCGCCGTCTCGACCTCACCAGCAGCGATCAGCTGGTTGTTGTTCTGCACAACGTTGATCAGTTCTGCGGCGGTGACGTTGTAAGCCTCAAGCCGCAATGGGTCGATCACCACTTCAAGCAGTTCGTCCCGATTGCCGGCAATCCCGGCTTCCAGAACGGAATCCAGCGCTTCAAGATCATCCTGCAGGTCTTTGGCAACACGGGCCATTGTGCGTTCGGGAACCGCGCCGGTCAGGTTGACGATGACGATCGGAAATTCGGAGAAGTTGATCTCGTTCAACGAATATTGCTCGGCACCGTCGGGGAAATCAGCCTGTGCGCTGTTCATCGCGTCGCGGACATCGGCGGTGATCGCGGTCTTGTCCCAGCCGAAGTCGAATTCAAGTGCAATCCCGGCATAGCCTTCTGCGGCGGTGGCGGTCATTTCCTTCAGACCGTCCAGATCCGCCAGTTCGGTTTCCATGGGCTTGATGAGCAGGTTCTCGGAATCCTCGGCCGAAATGCCGGGGAACGAAACCGAGACGAACAGAGCCGGAATTTCGATATCCGGCTCGCCTTCTTTTGGCAGGCTGACATAAGCAAACCCGCCGACCATCAACGAGATCGCGATGAAGGCCAGGACCATTCGGGCTCTGTCGGCGGCCCAACTGACAATACCCGTCATTGCGACAATTCCCGGTAGGTCGGCGCGACACTGACGCCTTTGGTCACGAATTCCTGCCCAACGACAATGATATCCACCGTTTCAGGCAATCCGTCGATCCAGACACCGCTTGCGGTGTCACGCAGCAGATGAACAGGCATGAAGTCGACTACATTGCCCGCTGCAATTGTGCGAACCCCCAATTGGCCTTCATTGTTCAGCGTCAATGCGGATTGCGGCAGCAGGTGCGCCTTGGCGCCTTCGGCTGCGATGCGAATGTCAGCGGTCTGGCCATCGCGGATGGCCAGTTCCGAGTTCGGAACGGTGATCTCAACCTCGAAGGTCCGGGTGGTTTCATCGGCGGAACGGCTGAGGAATGTCACACGGCCCGTAACCTCAAGACCGGTCACCAGTTTGGCCGAAGCCTCGGACCCCACAATGATCCGGTTCACTTCGGTCTCGGGAACAAAACCCACTAGTTTGATCGGATCCAGCTGGATGACGGTTGCGCACAGCGATCCCGGCTGCATCAGGCTGCCCAATTCCGCTGTGTCGCTTTCCAGCAGGCCACGGAACGGCGCTTCGATGGTAAGGCGGTCAATCTCGCGCTGGGCCGCTTTCACCTCGGCCGCGGCAGCTTCGATTCCGGCGCGAGTGGCCTCCAGACCCGCTTCGGCCGATTTCACACCTGCTTCAGCGGTGCTCATGGCCGCTTCGCTGGAAATCCGGCGTGTTTCCGACCCAAAACCCGTTTCAGACAGCTTACGCGCCGCTTTCAGGTTGATCTCGGCCTCGGCCACGCGCGCATGTGCTTCTGCAAGCCGGGCTTCGGCTTCGGGGATGCGGCTTTCGGCCTCAAGCTTGCCCGCCATCGCTTCGGCCAGGCTGGCCGGGCGGGTGCCAGGGTCGAGTTCGCACAAAAGATCTCCGGCCTCGACAAAAGTGCCCTTGCGCTTGGGTTCTGACACAACGGTCGATATCGTTTCGGCCAGCACTTCGACCTGACGGTTCGCCTTGGTCTGGCCACGCAAAAGCACTGCGCTGTCGATCTCGCGCGCCGATGACCGCAAGGCTACGACCTTGATTGCATCCGGATTTTGGGCAGCTTCCGCGCTCTCACCACCTTCAGCGGCTTGTGCTTCCGTTACGTCATCTTTTCCAGCAAAGGCGAACAGCGCGTCCCTTTCGAACACTAAAAAGTATAATGCAACAATTACCAAAAGCGCGTTTGCGAATGAAATCAATCGCATGCAGAAATTCTCCTAGGATTCATTGCCAGATTTTCACTGGCGCTTATGCCTCAAAATGGGGTCCGGCATAGGCCATTTCCATACTGAACTGAATAGTTCGGTTTAGTTTTTTTCGCAAGGGCGCACTAAGCCGGTGAAAATGTGCGAAATCGGACCCTTGGCTTGGACGTGGTGCCGGGGTATGACATGGCGCTAATATGACAGGACACTAAGCCTGGGGGCAGGGATGAGCGACGTCGACAGTTTCATTGATGAGGTGACAGAAGAGGTGCGCCGCGACCGGCTGTATCTGCTTTTGCGCCGCTGGGGCTGGGTGGGCATTGCGGCGGTTGTACTTATTGTAGGCGGGGCCGCTTTCAACGAATATCGCAAAGCCAGCATTACAAGTCAGGCGCAGGCGCTGGGCGATGAAATTCTTGCGGTGCTGTCGCAAGATGATTCCGCCGAACGTGCCGCCGGTCTAAGCGGGATTCAAACGCAATCGCCGGGTGGGGGCGCAGTTCTGAAAATGTTGCTGTCCGCATCTCAGAACGAGGCCGGTTCGGCGCAGGATGCCGTGACCAGCCTGAACGCGGTTGCGACGCAAACTGATCTGCCCGAAATCTATCGCGCCATCGCGAGCTTCAAGGCGTTGCTGTTGCAAAGTGAAACCCTTTCTGCGGATGAGCGTCGCCTGCAATTCGAGGCGCTGGCCGCGCCCGGTGCGCCGCTGCGTCTGTTGGCAGAAGAACAGCTTGCGCTGATTGATGTCGCCGAGGGCAACGCCGCCGCCGCGATTGATCGTCTGCAAGCGCTGCGGCAGGATGCCGAAGTTGGTGTCGATCTGCAGCAGCGTGCGACCCAGCTGATCGTGGCGCTGGGGGGCGAACCGGAACAACTGGTCGCCCAACAAGGCTGATTGAGACAGCGAAACAAGAATGACGACAGGCGAGTTCGGAACATCATGGTAACGAGACTATTCCCCCGCATTGGACTGCCATTGGCGGCGATTGCCCTGACGACGCTTGCGGCCTGTCAGGAACCCGAAGTCATTCTGCCGGGTGAGCGCGAAGACATCCGTCCTGCGTCCGATACCGAAACTGTTGAAACCCGCGGGTCCAAACCGATCAGCCTGCCGGGGCAGACATCGAACGCCAATTGGGCGCAAAGTCCGGGCACAGCCGCTTTCCGAACCACAAACGCTGCGCTCAGCTCAGCGCCGCAGCGCATCTGGTCCACTTCGATTGGCGAAGGCGATTCCCGTAAGAAACGGATTACAGCGGAACCGGTTGTTGCTGGCGGGCTGATTTATACCCTTGATTCCGGAGCCACAGTATCGGCCGTTACACCTCAGGGGCAGGTCGCCTGGAGCACCAACCTTATACCTCCAAGCGACGGCGATTCCGACGCGACAGGTGGCGGAATGGCCTATGCCGACGGGGTTTTGTACGTCTCATCCGGGTTTGGTCGCCTCACGGCGCTGGATGCCAAGACTGGCGCGCAACGCTGGCAGAAGCGGCTGAACGCAACCGGCAGCGGTGCGCCGCTGGTCAAAGACGGGTTGCTTTACGTCGTCGCCGGGGATGAGACCGGCTGGGCTGTGAATACCAAGGATGGCCGTATTGCCTGGCAGGTCGAAGGAACACCCAGCGTTGGGAACGTGCTTGGGGCACCGTCGCCTGCGCTGACTTCGGACCTCGCGGTCTTTGCCTTCGGGTCCGGCGATATTGCCGCGACATTCCGCAGCGGCGGCATCCGCCGCTGGAACGCTTCGGTCGCGGGCGGACGTCGCGGTCGTGCGGCGGCCCGGATCGTTGATGTCACCGGGGGGCCAATGGTAACCGGGGACACGATCTACATTGGGAACCACTCGGGCCGGACCGTGGCACTGGAAGGTGGGTCCGGAGAACGTAAATGGACCGCCAACGAAGGTGCGGTTGATACGGTCTGGCCGGTCGGAAACAGCGTCTTCCTGATCAGCGACCGCAGCCAGTTGGTGCGTCTGAACGCAACAGACGGATCGGTGATCTGGGCGCAGGACCTGCCCGGATTTGTCAAGGACAAGCCCGGACGGCGCGGGGCGATCTTTGCGCATTATGGTCCGATCCTTGCTGGCGGGCGCATCGTTGTGGCCTCGAATGACGGGTACGTGCGCTTTTACAGCCCGGTTGACGGAACCCTGGTTCACCGGATCGAAGTCCCCGGCGGGGCGACCGCGTCGCCTGTTGTTGCGGGGCGCACTTTGTATATCGTGTCCACCAAAGGTGCACTGCACGCTTTCCGTTGACGGCAAGATGCGCTAAAGGGCGCATCTTGAGTCTTGAAAGTTGAGTATCATGTCGCTGACCCTCGCTATCGTGGGGCGCCCGAATGTGGGCAAATCCACACTGTTCAACCGCCTTGTGGGCAAGCGCCTGGCACTGGTCGACGATCAGCCCGGCGTGACACGTGACCTGCGCGAAGGCGAAGGGCGGCTTGGCGATCTGCGATTCACCGTGATCGATACGGCGGGTCTTGAGGATGCAACGGATGACAGTCTGCAGGGGCGGATGCGCCGCTTGACCGAGCGCGCGGTGGACATGGCCGATGTCTGCCTGTTCATGATCGATGCGCGTGTGGGACTGACCCCCACGGACGAAATGTTCGCGGAAATCCTGCGCAAACGATCCAAACATGTCATCCTTGCGGCCAACAAGGCCGAAGGAAATGCGGCGGATGCCGGCGTGCTTGAGGCTTATAATCTGGGTTTGGGAGAGCCCGTGCGCCTGTCGGGCGAGCATGGCGAAGGAATGACCGACCTTTACGCCCACCTCATGCCTCTGGCGGACGCGATGGCAGAACAACAGGCCGATGAGACGCCTGTAACAGATGTGGAACTGGACGAAGAGGGCGAAGGCGAAGCGCGCCTGATCACCGATGCGAAACCGCTTCAGGTCGCTGTCGTTGGTCGTCCAAACGCCGGAAAATCCACCCTGATCAACAAGATTATGGGTGAAGATCGTCTGCTGACAGGTCCCGAAGCCGGGATTACCCGCGATGCCATCAGCTTGCGGATCGACTGGGCCGATCCCGATGGCAACAGCACGCCGATGCGGATTTTTGACACCGCCGGAATGCGCAAAAAGGCCAAGGTGCAGGAGAAGCTGGAAAAGCTGTCCGTCTCGGACGGGCTGCGCGCGGTAAAGTTTGCCGAGGTCGTGGTGGTTCTGCTGGACGCGGCCATACCGTTTGAACAACAAGACCTGCGCATCGCCGATCTGGCCGAACGCGAAGGCCGTGCCGTGGTGGTCGCGGTCAATAAATGGGACATCGAAGAGGACAAGCAGGAAAAGCTGCGCGATCTGAAAGAGTCCTTTGAGCGGCTGTTGCCTCAGTTGCGTGGTGCCCCGCTGATCACCGTTTCAGCGAAAACGGGCAGGGGGCTTGAGCGTCTTCGTGCCGCCATCCTGCGCGCTCATGACGTCTGGAACCGCCGTGTGCCGACCGCAGCCCTGAACCGCTGGCTGGCAGCCATGCTGGAACAGCACCCGCCGCCTGCGCCGCAGGGACGTCGGATCAAGCTGCGCTATATGACCCAGGCCAAGACCCGCCCGCCTGGGTTCGTGGTCATGTGCTCGCACCCGGACAAGATGCCGGACAGTTATTCGCGGTATCTGGTGAACGGATTGCGTGAGGATTTCGACATGCCCGGCACACCAATCCGGCTAACCCTGCGTGGGCAAGGAGACAAGAACCCATACAAGGGGCGGCGCAAGAAAAACGCCGGGGCCCTGGCAAAGCACCTGAAGGGTCGCGGCTGATCCTTGGGTCAGGTTCGGCTGATGTAGCCGTACCGGATCATGGATTTTTGATATGTGCCCGATTCCAAAGACTCGGTACGCTTCGGCCGGTTCATGAAAATTGCGATGTGCGCGGCCCCGATTTTCGGTCAAGCGCGGACATGAGTCAAAAAAGATAAAAACATCGCGATATTTGTTCGTACTGGCGCCGTCAGTTTTGATCTTGAGAATGCGAGACAAAGGTGCCGTGGGGTCAATCTCGGCGCCGGTGACGGAACAGCTTGGCAAAGACTTGAGCGGATTTCCCCGATCACTTGGACAATGTCTGAAAGAAAATGCTATCTATGCCTTTGTTGGAGCATAACAATTACCTGCGCCGGTCTTGCTTTGAGACTATTCGTGTATAATCTGACGATGAACGTTCACACCGGCCAACAGAGGAAAGTGGGACGGTTATGGATCTCAGGGAATATACCCGCCGATATGCGGTTCAGGACAATCGGCTTGCCAGCCTAAGCTATTTTGGGACCTTTGCGGTGTATTTCACATCGCTGGCTTTGGCGATCATCTTCGTGGACCGGTGGTATGTCATGGTCCCGGCCGGCATTGTTTTCGCATTTTCGGCAGTGCGCCTTTACGTGTTGCAGCACGATTGCGGCCATCATTCCCTGTTTGAGACGCGTCAACAGAACGAATGGGCGGGGCATGGCTTGTCACCCTTCACCTTTGCACCTTTCGAGGTGATGAAGCAGAACCACAATCTGCACCACGCCGGTATTGGCAATCTGGAACATCGAGAGACGGGTGAGATTCACACCATGACCTTGCGGGAATGGAATGGTGCCGATTGGAAAACGCGGCTGTTTTACCGGCTTTATCGCAATCCGTTCATCCTCGTGCCGGTTGGTGCGCTGTTCACCTACTTCATTCGCTATCGCTGGCCCAAGAACACCGTGCGATTTGGGGCAGGTGGGGTGCTGTTGCACAATCTGTCGATCATCGTGTTTCTGGGTTTGCTTTATTATGTGGCCGGGACAACGGGGATTCTGGTCTGGTTGGTTTTTTCGTTGTTGGGCGGAATGCTGGGGGTGTTTCTTGTGTATCTTCAGCATAACTTTGAAGACACATACTGGGATCGCCGCCCGGATCTGGACCCACAGGTTGCCGCTTTGCAGGGGTCTTCAGCACTGGACTTCGGCTGGTGGTTCGACAATGCAGTCGCCTGCATCACGCTGCATGATATCCACCATTTCAACGCGCGCATCCCGTCCTATCGACTGCGCGCCTGCCACTATAACCTTCCGCCTGAATTTACCCCGCGGCGGATCAAATTTCGCGAGGCGGTGGCAGCACTGAACCTTAAGCTCTGGGATGAGGATGCCAAACGCCTTGTTCCGTTCCCCAGGAAGGCCTCGACAGGCGATCTGGCTCATAGCGGCTGACGTCTGGCTGGTGAGCCTAACTGTCAGGGGGTTGGGCTGATGTACATCCAACGTATATATGTATTCGAGTGAAGAATTGGAAAGGACCAATAATGACCGCAGTGACCAAAATAAAAGGTGTGGGCCAGGCGCTTGCAAAATCATTGAGCGACAATGGTTTCAAAACTGCGGAAGCCATCGCCAAGGCAAACGCCGCTGATCTGGTCAAAATCCCGCACATAGGTGCATCACGTGCGCAAAGGCTGATCGCAGCCGCCAAGGAAGCTGTTGCCAAGCCAACTGGGACCAAGCCGGCGACCCGGCGCGCACCGGCCCGAAAACCTGCGGCCCGCAAAACCGTAGCGGCGGCTGCCGCTGAAAAGCGGGCAAAAGAAGAGGCGCGCAAGGCGGCCGAAGAAAAAGCTGCGAAGGAACAGGCAGCAGCCAAAGCCCAAAAAAAGGCCAAAGCCAAGGCCAAAGCCGAAAAAGCCGCCAAGAAGCGGCTCGAGATGGAGGCGGCCTTTTCCGAGGCGAAAGATAAAGTGAAGGCCAAGTCCAAAAAGGCCAAACAGAAGGCAAAGTCCAAAAAGGACAAGGCAAAGAAAGACGTTGCCAAGAAGTCGGGCAAAGACGCCGCCAAGAAGTCCGGCAAAAAAGAGGGAAAAAAGAAGAAGGAAAAGAAAAAGGCGAAGAAGTAGTCCCTCTCCGCCTCGACTTGTTTCGCAAACCGGCGCCGTATCAGACGGTTGCCGGTTTTTTGTTTCAGGACAGTGTGCCGTCCGTCTGCAAAGTCAGCTTGCCGCCCAGGTAAGGGGCCAGGACATCCGGAAGGGTGACGGTTCCGTCTTCATTCTGACCGTTTTCCAGGACGGCAATCAGGCAGCGCCCAACCGCAAGACCCGAACCGTTCAGGGTGTGAACATATTCCGGCTTGCCTCCGCTTTCGGGGCGGAAACGCGCGTTCATGCGGCGGGCCTGAAAGGCCCCTGTTGTCGAAACCGAACTGATCTCGCGGTATGCATCCTGCCCCGGCAGCCATGCCTCGATGTCGTAGGTCCGGCGTGCGCCGAAGCCCATGTCACCCGTGCACAGAACCACAGTGCGATAGGGGATGCCCAATTGCTCCAGCAAATCCTCGGCGCAGCGCAGCATACGCTTTTGCTCGTCATCCGAGTTGTCGGGATGGGTGATCGAGACCATCTCGACTTTTTCGAACTGGTGTTGCCGCAGCATGCCTGCCGTGTCCTTGCCTGCGCTTCCGGCTTCGGACCGGAAACAGGCGGTGTGTGCGGTCATGCGTATAGGCAGGGCGCTTTCTTCCAGAATGTCACCGGCGACGGAATAGGTCAGCGTGACCTCGGATGTCGGAATAAGCCACCAGCCATTGGTTGTCTGATAGCTGTCCTCGCCGAATTTGGGCAGTTTGTCGGTGCCATACATCGCCTCGTCCCGCACCAGAACGGGCGTCTGCATTTCCGTCAGGCCGTTCTTGTCGATATGCGTGTCCAGCATGAACTGCGCCAGTGCGCGATGAATGCGGGCGACGCCTTTCGACAGGTTCACGAACCGGCTGCCGCTGGTCTTGGCGGCGGTTTCAAAGTCCATGGCTGCGGCAACGGCAGGGATTTCGTAGTGCTCCTTGGGTTTGAATGCGAAATTACGCGGAGTACCCCAGCGATTGACCTCGACATTTTCGTTTTCATCCGCGCCTTGCGGCACGTCGTCGGCAGGGACGTTGGCAATGCGCGCTAACTGGTCGGTCAGCAGGGCGTCCAGATCTTTGGCTTCGGTCTGCATCCGGGCAATCTCGGCCTTTTTCTCGGCCACCAGTGCGCGCAGACGCTCGAACTCGGTTTCGTCGCCGCGCGCCTTGGCGGCGCCGACTTCTTTGCTGGCCTTGTTCTGCTCGGCCTGGGCGGTCTCGGCGGCAAGTATCTTGGCGCGTCGGCTTTCATCCAGCCTTAGCAGGTCCGACGACACCGGCGCGTCCCCACGGCGCGCAAGTGCGGCGTCGAAGGCGGCTGGGTTTTCGCGAATGGCGCGGATGTCGTGCATTGTTCAGATCCTTGAATACGTGAATCACTGGAACCGCTTATGCACTATCTCGCGGGGAGGGTGTAGCCGGGACAAGACGCCCGGACTATTTCTCTTCCTCTTCGGTGACTTCATGCGCCAGATGGCCGTCCCAAGCCTCGGCAGGGATCTTCGGTTCGGGTGGATCGGCCATATAAGAGGGCGTCATGATCTGAACACTGTTTTCGTTGAAAACGGCCACGATATTGCGATGCAGATCCGAGCGGATTTTCGGGATGATGCTGCCGCGTGTGGTGTACCCGTTGATCTGGTAGTTGATCGCGTAATCGGCCAGCGCGGTCCACAGCACAAAGGGGACGGGCTTGGACTTGATCCCTTTGGTACGGTTGGCCGCCTCGATCAGCATCGCCTCGACCTTTTCGGGCGGCTCTTCATAGCCGATGCCGACAGTGGTGTGCAGCAACAGGCCGCTGCCATCTGTTTGTTTGGAAAAGTTGACCACATCCGAGTTCATCAGCTGCGCGTTTGGGATCGAGATCAGCTCGTTCTTGATGGATTTCAGATGCGTCTCCATCAACTTGATCTGCACCACGTCACCGATATGGTCACCAATCTGAATGCGATCCCCGATCGAAGTTGAACGGCGATAAATCACAAACAGGCCAGCAAGCATGTTCGACACGACCGAGTTCGCACCCAGCGACAGCATGGCGCCGACCAGAATGGTCAGCCCCTGAAACGCGGCCGAATCCGAGCCCGGAATGTAGGGCACGGCAAAGACCAGCGCGATCAGGATCACGATGACACGGGCAATGTTGAATGTCGGATTCACCCAGTGCTTTTCGAAATCGCCCATTTCGAAGGACCCGGCCTCGACCGCATCGAAGAACACCCTCATGCCGCGGATGATGTAGACGGTGATCCAGGCGATCAGGCCCAGCATGATCAAATTCGGGATATAGCTGAGGATGCCCTTGAAGATCAGCAGGACAGGTTCCGTCAGATAGGTCAGCAGCAGTTGCGCGAAATACCGGGTTTCGGCAAAGGCCAGAAGGACAAAGGACAGGTAGTAGTAAAAGCCCAGAAAGAAGATAACCAGCAGGATGAAATTCAGGCCGTATCGGATCAGGGCTGCAATCGCTTCGGCTTGAACGCTTTTGGCGGTCGCTGTTTCGACGTCCTTGAGATAGCGCTTGACCAGCTTTAGGGTGCGTCGTCGTATGCGCCGGTGTAGCCACATGATAATGATGACAAACAATGCAAAGCCGACAGTCCAGGCTAATGCCTCGATCGCGCCTGACACGCGCGCCTGGTCCGTCCGGTTCGCACGGTAGTCGACAATCGCCTCTTCTATCGCGTCGCCATGCAGAAGGCTGAGAACGTCCAGTTCCATCTGGTCCAGTTCCGCATCGGCGACGGTTACGATCGAAACTCTGACGCCATCAGCGAAAATGCGTGTACCAAGATCGGTTTTTTCGAAAGTAATGTCGACTTCGGGGTCTTCCGAAGATTCGGCGACTTCGACAATAATCTTCTGAACCTGCTCGGCCCGTTCCGATGCCGGCAATGCGCTTGAGCCGCGCAGAAAGAACAGTGTTTCGCCGTCGACAACCACCGGGGCCTTGAAAACATCCGTTTCATCGGTCTCGGGGGCCAGAATTTCGGGGGGTGCTTCCTGTGTCTGTCCGGCAGTGGACATGGCAAAAGCCAGCAGGGCTGCGATCAGCAAAACTTTTAATGCTTGCAGGTGTTTATATAGCTGATTCATTGTGACCCCCACGGCCTGACTATACCCCGCCTGACCGTCGTTCCTAGGGTATATCTGCAACGCTTGGAAACATCTTTCGACACGGTGACACAATCAGGACGGGTTACACCGCCGCCTTTGCTTGCAAACGGACACCTCAAAGCATAGGTTCCCGCCAAATTTGCGGAACTTGTCCGCGATCCAAAGTAAAAGGAATGTCCCATGGAAGGTGGCGCAATCGCCCAGTTTCTCCCGCTGATCCTGATTTTCGCGATCATGTATTTCCTGCTGATACGTCCGCAGCAGAAGAAGATGAAGGAACATCAGGCGATGGTCGATGCCGTGCGCCGGGGCGATCAGGTCGTCACCCAGGGCGGGATGATCGGCAAAGTGTCCAAGGTCAAGGAAGGCGAGAACGAGATCGAGGTTGAAATCGCTGAAGGCGTCAAGGTGCGTGTGGTCAAATCGACCATTGCACAGGTTCTGAACAAGACCGAGCCTGCGAAATAACTTCGCGCGACAATCCCTTGAAAAGGCAGGGTAATGCTGCACATTGATACCTGGAAGCGGGTTCTGATCTGGTCGGTCTGTGTGATCGGTCTGCTCATGGCCCTGCCGAATGCGTTCTATACGCGTGTCGAGAAATCGAACGACGCCAAAACCGCCATTGAACTTGGCATTGATACTCCGGAAATGCAGGCCGAGGCCGCCCAGTGGCCAAACTGGCTGCCGTCTTCTCTAGTCAACCTGGGCCTCGATTTGCGCGGCGGCGCGCATCTCTTGGCCGAAGTCCAGACCAGCGATGTCTACGAAGCCCGAATGGAGGCGATGTGGCCGGAAATTCGCGACGCCCTGCGCGATGAACGCGGGACGGTAGGCACCATCCGCAAGCAGCCATCCGCACCGGATGAGATTCGCGTACGGATCAGCCAACCCGAAGGCATGTCTCGCGGGCTGGAAGTTGTACGTGGTCTTGCGCGTCAGGTGCAGACGCTGACCGGTGTTGGGGCGACCGACATCGAAGCGCGCGCCGACGGTGACATAATCGTCGTGCAATTGTCCGAAGCCGAGAAACTGGCTTCGGATGACCGGACCGTGCGTCAGGCGCTGGAAATCATCCGCCGCCGTATCGATGAGGTCGGAACACGCGAACCCACCATTCAGCGTCAGGGTGCGGACCGTATTCTGATTCAGGTCCCGGGCGTCGGCAGCGCAGGTGAGTTGAAAGAGATCATCGGAACGACCGCGCAACTGACCTTTAATCCGGTTGTGGGCCGTGGGACCGACCCGGATGCCGTACCGGGTATCGGTGAAAAAGTCGTGCCCTCGCTGGACGAAAGCGAAGTATTCTACACCATCGAATCCGCTCCGGTCGTGACCGGTGAAGAACTGGTGGATGCGCAACCGTCCTTCGACCAGAACGGCCGCCCCGCAGTCAGCTTCCGGTTCAACACCTCGGGCGCGCGCAAGTTCGGCGACTATACCCTCGATAACATCGGCGCACCGTTCGCGATTGTGCTGGATGATGAGGTGATTTCGGCCCCCGTGATCCAATCCCACATTCCGGGCGGGTCCGGTATCATCACCGGCAATTTCACCGTGGAAGAAAGCACCAACCTTGCTGTGCTGCTGCGCGCCGGTGCCCTGCCTGCGGGGCTTGAGTTCCTTGAAGAACGTACGATTGGTCCCGAATTGGGGCAGGACAGCATCGATGCGGGGAAGGTGGCCACCACGGTCGCCTTTGCCGCAGTGCTGGTCTTCATGGCACTCAGCTATGGCCTGTTCGGAGTGTTCGCCAATATCGCGTTGATCATCAACGTTGGTCTGCTGTTCGGCCTTCTTTCGGTGATCGGTGCAACGCTGACCCTGCCGGGTATTGCGGGCATCGTTCTGACGGTTGGTATGGCAGTCGACGCCAACGTGCTGATTTTTGAGCGCATACGCGAGGAACTGAAATCCGCCAGAGGGCCCTCACGCGCTATCGAGCTGGGATATGAAAAGGCGCTGTCGGCCATTCTGGACGCCAACGTCACTACATTTATCACTGCGACGATCCTGTTCGCCATGGGCAGCGGTCCGGTGCGCGGCTTTGCCATCACTCTGGGTCTGGGCATTCTGACCTCGGTCTTCACCGCGATCTTCGTGACGCGCCTGATGATCGTCATGTGGTTCGAACGCCGCCGCCCCAAAACGATCGAGGTTTGATATGCGACTGAGACTTGTTCCCAAGGAAACCTCGTTCGATTTCTTCAACCGCTGGAAAGTCTGGCTGGGCATTTCGGCTTTGCTGATGATCGTGGGCTTCGCCTCGTTCCTGATCCAGGGCCTGAACTTTGGTATCGACTTTCGCGGCGGCACCACGATTCGGACGCAAAGCGCGCAGGAAATTGATGTGGGCACCTATCGCGATGCCATCGCGCCGCTCGAACTGGGTGACGTGACCATCACCGAGATTTTCGATCCGACTTTCGGCGAGGACGAAAACGTCGCAATGATCCGCATTCAGGCGCAAGCCGATGCCGAAGCCGTTTCCGCTGCTACCGTGACAGCAGTAGAAGGGGCGTTGCAAGCTGCGGTGCCGGATATTCAGTTCGTCTCGGTCGAATCCGTTGGCCCAAAAGTGTCCGGCGAGCTGATCCAGACTGCGGTAATCGCTGTGGCTTTGGCCATCGCTGCGGTGCTTGTCTACATCTGGCTGCGGTTCGAATGGCAGTTTGCCCTGGGTGCAGTGGCCGCGCTGGTACATGACGTGATCCTGACCATCGGTATCTTTTCAGAGCTGCAGATCCGCTTCGATCTGGCCATCATCGCGGCGCTGCTGACCATTGTCGGCTACTCTCTGAACGACACAGTGGTTGTGTTCGACCGGGTGCGCGAGAACCTGCGCAAGTATAAGAAAAAGGACCTCAAAGAGGTTCTGAACCTTTCGATCAACGAAACACTCAGCCGGACGGTGATGACCTCGGTCACCACTCTGCTGGCGCTGATTTCGTTGTATGTACTGGGCGGTGACGTGATCCGCGGCTTTGTCTTTGCGATGATATGGGGCGTGATCGTGGGTACCTATTCCTCGGTCTTCGTGGCATCGACCATCTTGCTGTGGCTGGGGGTCAAGCGCGACTGGTCCAAGCCGTCAAACACGGCGGGCAACCAGTTCGCAAACATCGATGCCTGAGCTTTCGGGCCAGTCCCCGGCGGGGCTGGCCATCGTTTTGTTCGCGGCTTTTCTGGGCGGTGTCGTGCGCGGTTTTTCCGGGTTCGGCACCGCTCTGATCTTTCTTCCTCTGTCCGCGCCATTTCTGGGCCCGTTCGGTGCGCTGATTGCCCTGACAGTCATGGATATTTTCGGTCCGGTCCCGAATCTGCGCCGGGCCTGGGCCTCCGTCGATCGGTCGGATCTTCTGCGGCTGGTCCTTGGTTGTGCGGTGACCTTGCCGATCGGGTTGTGGCTGCTGACGCAGGTGGAACCCGTGGTGTTCCGGTACGCGGTCAGTCTGATCTCACTGTTCATGCTCGCCGTACTTGCCTCTGGCCTGCGCTATCGGGGGCGCGTGCGCCGCGCCATGGTTGCGGGGATCGGAGCCGCCGCTGGTTTCCTTGGTGGTGTCGCAGGGTTGCCGGGTCCCGCCGTCATTCTGTTCTACATGTCGCGTCCGCTGCCGATTGAAGTTGTTCGGGCCACCATTCTGTTGTTCCTCTTTGCCTTTGATTTCCTGCTGCTTGGGATATTGACTGGAATGGGCCGGGTCACCCTGGCGTCGATCGGGCTGGGTCTGGCGCTGGCCGTTCCGAATCTGGCTGGAAACTGGCTCGGAGGGTGGCTTTTCCGGCCCGAGCGCGAGAGGATCTACCGTGCAAGCGCCTATCTGGCGATTGCCGTTGCGGCCTTGTCGGGCTTGCCGCTTTGGGGATAAACACGGGCCATGCGTTTGAACGAGATAACATATAACAGCTCTGCACCTGTTGACGGCTACGGTCCCGGCTTCTTCCGCATCGGCGGGCAGGTCTACGAAGGGTCTGTTCTAACCGGTCCGACCGGCACCGCCGGTTGGGGCGGCTACGATAATCAGGACGCTTTGCTGGAGTTGTCCGACGACGTCGATGTGGTCTTCATCGGCACCGGCGCTGAACTGTCTCACATCCCGGCCGACTTGCGTGTCGCATTGGAGGACGCAGGCCTTGGGGTCGAGATCATGAACTCACCAGCGGCCTGCCGTACCTATAACGTGCTGCTGTCCGAAGGCCGGCGCGTGGCGCTGGCCCTGATCCCTGTTTGACCGGATCCGCTCTTCATCTGGCCAAAAGTATCCCGGGGAGCGCGAGGGGCCGGCCCCTCGCTCCGCTTCCTTCCAAAAACGCAAAGGCTGTTCTCCTGCGGCAAATCCCGCCTTTTGCGTCTGGCAGCAATAAGATAAGCGGAACTCATGACACTGACCGTTAGCGATCTTGCCGTCACCCGGGGCGGTATCCCTGTTCTCGAGGGACTGAGCTTTGTGCTGGAACCCGGTCGCGCACTGATCCTGCGCGGCC
Organism: Ruegeria sp. N11; assembly: GCF_056531525.1. Taxonomy (NCBI): domain Bacteria; kingdom Pseudomonadati; phylum Pseudomonadota; class Alphaproteobacteria; order Rhodobacterales; family Roseobacteraceae; genus Ruegeria; species Ruegeria sp. N11. The sequence goes on along the minus strand of NZ_JBQFLX010000001.1, from coordinate 63,268 downwards.
CCAACGGGATTGGAAAAACTACCCTGCTACGAACGCTGGCCGGGTTGCAGCCGCCCTTGGCTGGCCGGATCGAAGGGGCTGAAGACCGGATCGCCTATGCCGCGCATTCGGATGGTTTGAAACCCACCCTGTCAGTGACAGAAAACCTGACTTTCTGGGCTTCGGTTTTTGGCAAACCGGACATTCAGCCCGCGCTGGACGCCTTTGATCTGAATGATCTGGCAGACCGCCACGCAGGCAACCTGTCCGCAGGTCAGAAACGTCGTCTGGGTCTGGCCCGGATGCTGGTCACCGGACGCCCGATCTGGATGTTGGACGAACCCACCGTGTCTCTGGATCGCAATGCCGTGCAGATGTTCGCCGATGCGGTGCGGGCACATCTGGGGCAGGGTGGTTCGGCCCTGATCGCCACTCATATCGACCTCGGGCTGGACGGAGAGGTTCTGGATGTCGGTCCCAACAAGGCCAAACCAAAACCCATCGACGACTTTGACGGAGGTTTCCTGTGATCGCCTTGCTTTTGCGCGACCTGAAGCTGGCCTTCCGTGCGGGCGGGGGTTTTGGTCTGGGTCTGGCCTTTTTTCTGATCGTGACCGTTCTGGTACCGTTTTCCGTTGGGCCGCAATCCTCGCTGCTGTCGACTATCGCACCGGGCGTCCTATGGCTGGGGGCGCTGTTGGCGTGCCTCTTGTCGCTGGATCGTCTTCTGGCACTGGATTGGGAGGACGGATCGCTGGACCTGCTGGCCACCGCGCCGCTGCCGCTCGAGGCTGTCGTGACGATCAAGGCGCTGGCCCATTGGCTGACCACCGGCTTGCCGTTGGTTCTGGCCGCGCCGTTTCTGGGCGTTTTGCTGAACCTGCCTGCGCCGGGTTTTTTCTGGTTGGTCATCTCGCTGCTGATCGGCACCCCGGCGATGAGCGTCATCGGCACGTTTGGCGCGGCGCTGACCGTGGGGCTCAAACGTGGCGGACTGCTGCTGTCACTGCTGGTTCTTCCGCTTTACGTGCCGACGCTGATTTTCGGTGCCGAAGTCGCCCGGCGGGGCGCGACTGGCATGGAAACACAAACGCCCCTGTTGATGCTGGCCGGAATCACGGCAGCGACCATAGCCCTGCTGCCCTTTGCCAGCGCCGCCGTGCTGCGGATCAATCTGCGGTGAACCGCCACAACTTTGACTGATGTCAATTGAGAACAGACCCGAGTCGGACTAGATAGAGCCCATGTCGATTGCAGCCAAAGCCAACGCCCTCTGGGAATATGCCAACCCGCGCAAGTTTCTTGCCACCAGTGAACGTGTGCTGCCGTTCTTCTGGGTCACCTCGACGGTTTGCATTGTCGTCGGCCTGATCTGGGGGTTTTTCTTTACCCCTGACGACTACAAACAGGGCTCGACCGTCAAGATCATCTATCTGCATGTGCCCGCCGCTTTGATGGCGATCAATTGCTGGCTGATGATGCTGGCGACATCGCTGGTCTGGCTGGTGCGGCGCCATCATGTCAGCGCGCTGGCTGCGCGGGCTGCGGCACCGGTCGGAATAGTCATGACACTGATCGCACTGGCAACCGGCGCGATCTGGGGGCAGCCGATGTGGGGAACATGGTGGGCCTGGGATCCGCGCCTGACCTCGTTCCTGATTCTCTTCCTGTTCTATCTGGGCTACGTCGCGCTGTGGGAGGCCATCGAAGACCCCGATACGGCGGCCGACCTGACATCGGTGTTGTGTCTGGTGGGGTCGGTCTTTGCGATCCTCAGCCGCTATGCGGTGAATTTCTGGAATCAGGGTCTGCATCAGGGTGCATCCGTGATGCGCGCTGCAGCTGTGACCGGGGCGGATACCGAAGAGAAGGTCAGCAACATCTATTTCTACCCGCTGCTTTTGTGCATCGTTGGCTTTGTCCTTCTGTTCATCGCGCTGGTGCTGTATCGCACCGGCACGGAAATCCGGGCGCGCCGGATCAAGGCGCTGCTGGCACGGGAAAGGGTGGGCGGATGATCCCCGATCTTGGTAAATATGCGGATACGGTTTTGTCGGCCTATGCGGCCTCGATTGTCCTTTTGGTTGCCCTGATCGTGTTCAGCGTGCTGCGCGGACGCAAGGTGCGCGCCGAAATGGAAAAAATCGAACAGAGGATGACGCGTAATGGCTAAGATCTCGCCACTTATGATCGCGCCGCCGCTGATCTTTGGCGCGTTTGCCGTTTTGGCGGGAATCGGGATGTTCCGCGACGACCCCAATGCATTGCCCTCGGCCCGGGAAGGCCAGACCGCGCCGCCCGTCGTCATGACTGAGTTCCCAGGCAAATCCGGCTTCGACGATGCCACCCTGCGCGACGGAGAGGTCAAGCTGGTCAACTACTGGGCCAGCTGGTGCGCCCCGTGCCGGGCCGAACACCCGAATCTGGAGGCTCTGGCGCAGGAAGGCATTCCGATCTACGGCATCAATTACAAAGACCCGTTGGGTAATGCCGAAGCTTTTCTGACCGAACTGGGCGATCCCTACGCCGGGATCGGACGGGATGAGCAGGGGCGTATGGGGTTGGACTGGGGCGTCTACGGCGTACCTGAGACCTATGTGATTGACGGCGAGGGCACCATCATTCTGCGCCATGCCGGGCCAATCACCCAGCGCGTCATCGCAAGCACGATCCGCCCTGCACTGGAGAAGGCGGCAGTGCAATAGGCTGGTAAGCTTGGGCCGACTGCATTCAAAGGCGATATCCGCCCGAGACTGTCAGAACCTCTCCGGTTATGAAGGACGCCGCGTCGGAACACAGAAATCGCACGGCCCCAGCAATATCGCTTGGGGTTCCAGCGCGTCCCAGCGCGGTGTCCTTGACGAATAACTCGGTCAGGTCATCCGGACGTGGTGCCTCGGGGATGTTGATCGCACCTGGCGCGACCGCATTGACGCGAACTCCGGCCGGCCCAAGCTCTTTCGCCATCGCGCGGGTCCAGAGGTTCAGCGCCGCTTTGCTGGCACCGTAAGTGACCGCGTCACGTGGTGGCAGAACCGAATTGACCGAAGAAATGCTGACGATGGCCGTCCCTGGTTGCAGGTGCGGCAGGGCCGCTGCCAGCAATGCGGCCGGAACCAGAAGGTTCAGATCCAGGATCGCCCGATGGTCTTCCGCTTCAAAATACTCTTTCGGAGTCGAGGCAACCAGACCGGCGTTGTTCACGATCACATCCAACTGGCCGAAATGATCCAGAACTTGTGCTATGACAGCTTCTGGCTGGTCCTTTTGCGTCAGGTCAGACCGTATTGACAGCAGGTTGTGGTTCGCTTTCCAATGGACCGGCTCAGTGGAGCGCCATGTGAATGCCACCCGATGATCTTTTTCCAGTTCCTCGACAATCGCACGTCCAATTCCCCGTGCGCCGCCCGTAACCAATGCCACTTTTTTCATCTGCTTCTCCTGCCCACACCAGAACGGGATTGGGGGCAAAAGGCAACTTCTTCTGTTTAAAAATACCCTGTAGAGCGAGGCAATGCCGCGCAAGAGAAAGGCGCCCGCAAAGGGCGCCCTTCAAAAAGCTATATCTGGTCCGGCTCAGCCAGCTTTGGCCAGGTTCCGCAACACATAGTGCAGCACGCCGCCGTTCTCGATGTACTCGATCTCGGGCGCGGTATCGATGCGGCACTTGAGGCTGATGGTCTTCTCGGAACCGTCACCATAGACGATGGTACAGGGAACCTCTTGCAGCGGCTGGATGGTATCCAGACCGTGGATCGAAACCGTTTCATCCCCCTTCAGACCCAGCGATTTACGAGTATCGCCACCGGTAAACTCGAACGGGATAACACCCATGCCAACCAGGTTCGAACGGTGAATACGCTCGAAGCTTTCAGCGATCACGGCCTTGACGCCCAGTAGTGCCGTGCCTTTGGCCGCCCAGTCACGCGAAGACCCCGCGCCGTACTGCTCGCCGCCAAAGACGACCAGCGGAACGCCCTGTTCCTGATAAGCCATCGACGCCTCGTAGACCGAGGTCTGTTCGCCATCAGGGCCCTTGGTATAGCCGCCTTCGACGCCGTCCAGCATCTCGTTTTTGACGCGGATGTTGGCAAAAGTGCCGCGCATCATGACCTCGTGGTTGCCGCGGCGCGACCCGTACGAGTTGAACTCGCGCGGCTGAACCTGACGGTCCGTCAGATACTTACCGGCCGGAGTTGTCGTCGCAAAGGAACCTGCAGGCGAGATGTGGTCGGTGGTGATCATGTCACCCAGGATCAGTAGAACCTTGGCACCATCGATATTCGAGATCGTGCCAGGCTCGGACCCCATGCCCTGGAAGTAGGGCGGGTTCTGAATGTAGGTCGAGGTCGGGGGCCAGTCATAGGTCTCCGCATCGGTGGTCTCGACCGACTGCCACTTCTCGTCGCCCTTGAAGACGTCGGCGTATTTCGACTGGAACGCCTCGCGGGTCACGGTCTGTTCGACCAGTTCCGCAACTTCCTGCTGGGTCGGCCAGATGTCTTTCATAAAGACGTCATTGCCGTCCTTGTCCTGACCAATCGGTTCCGACGTCAGGTCGATATCCATCGTGCCGGCCAGCGCGTAAACGACAACCAGCGGCGGTGAGGCCAGATAGTTGGCACGTACGTCAGGCGAGATACGGCCTTCGAAGTTGCGGTTGCCCGACAGGACCGACGTGGCAACCAAATCGCCTTCGGCAATCGCATCGGACAGCTCTTTCTGTATGGGACCCGAGTTGCCGATACAGGTGGTACAGCCGTAACCGACAAGGTTGAAGCCGATCTGGTCCAGATCTTCCTGCAAGCCGGCGGCTTCAAGATAGGCCGACACAACCTGCGAACCCGGTGCCAGCGAGGTTTTGACCCACGGCTTGCGGTCAAGACCCAGCGCAGCCGCCTTGCGCGCCACCAGACCCGCGCCAATCATCACGTATGGGTTCGAGGTGTTGGTGCACGAGGTGATCGAGGCGATTACGACCTTACCCGATTCCATGGTGTAGTCTTCGCCTTTGACGGCGACTTCCTTGCCCATAGGGCGCTTGAACGTCTCGGCCATTTCCTTGGTGAAAGCGGCCTTGGCGTTGGTCAGTGCGACATAGTCCTGCGGGCGTTTCGGGCCCGAGATCGCGGGAACGATGGTGCCCATGTCCAGCGACAGGGTGTCGGTGTAGATCGGCGCATAGTTCTCATCGCGCCAGAAACCGTTTTCTTTGGCGTAGGCTTCGACCAGTGCGATGCGATCTTCGTCACGGCCGGTGTTGCGCAGGTAGCGCAGCGTTTCACCGTCGATCGGGAAGAAACCACAGGTCGCGCCGTATTCCGGCGCCATGTTGGCGATGGTCGCACGGTCGGCCAGCGGCAGACGGTCCAGACCCTCGCCGTAGAACTCGACGAATTTGCCCACGACGCCTTTTTCACGCAGCATTTCCACGACCTTCAGAACAAGGTCGGTCCCGGTGGTGCCTTCGACCAAATCGCCGGTCAGTTCAAAGCCGATGACTTCGGGGATCAGCATCGAGATCGGCTGACCCAGCATTGCGGCCTCGGCCTCGATTCCGCCGACGCCCCAACCCAGAACGGCCATGCCGTTGACCATGGTGGTGTGGCTGTCAGTGCCGACAAGCGTGTCGGGGTAGGCGACTTCATCCCCATTCTGGTCAGTGTCTGTCCAGACGGTCTGCGCCAGATACTCCAGGTTCACCTGGTGGCAGATACCGGTTCCGGGGGGCACAACGCGGAAGTTGTTGAAGGCCGACTGTCCCCACTTCAAGAACTGGTAACGCTCCATGTTCCGCTCATATTCGCGGTCCACATTCATCTGGAACGCGCGCGGGTTGCCGAATTCGTCAATCATGACCGAGTGGTCGATGACCAGATCAACCGGGTTCAACGGATTGATCTTCTGAGCATCGCCGCCCAGACCCTTGATGCCGTCGCGCATCGCGGCAAGGTCGACCACGGCAGGAACGCCGGTGAAGTCCTGCATCAGGACGCGCGCCGGACGATAGGCGATCTCGCGCGGGTTCTTGCCGCCCTTGGCACCCCATTCGGCAAAAGCCTTGATGTCGTCGACTGAGACCGAAAAGCCGTCATCTTCGAACCGCAACATGTTTTCCAGCACAACTTTCAGCGCGGCGGGAAGCTTGGAAAAATCGCCCAGACCGGCCTCTTGCGCGGCGGGGATCGAGTAATAGGAAATGGACTTGCCATTCACGCTCAGGCTGCGGCGTGTCTTGGCGGTATCCTGTCCGACTTTGATGGGCATCTAATGGCCTCCCTCTCAAAATGACGTGGATTATGGGATTCGCTGAGGGGTATCTGCATCACGTTTAGCCTTGGTTCAAGGTCCAACACGACAAGTGCGGCAATTTTTGTATACCATTGCACACATTTTTTACAATTTGGGTGTCATAGGTCTCAAGAAACCTTGATTGGCGGTTGATCTTTGAACGGTCTAAACCTGTCTGGCAACCGACCAAACCGAGGCCGCCATGTTCAGAATGACTATCTTTTCAACGCTTGCGTCATTGCTACTGGCGGCACCGGTTCTGGCTGAAAACGATCCCGTCGTTGTAGAACTTTTCACCTCTCAAGGCTGTTCATCCTGCCCGCCTGCGGATCGAATCCTGCATGATCTGGTCAAGCGCGACGACGTCATCGGGCTGGCGCTACACGTCGACTACTGGGACTACATCGGCTGGAAGGACGAATTTGCCGATCCCGATCATACCACGCGCCAACGCGCCTATGCCCGTCAGGGCGGGCGGTCGATGATTTACACACCGCAGATGGTGATAAACGGCCAACAGGACATCGTTGGCGCGCAATTGCGGGAACTGAACCGACTGATTGACGCGCATCTCAAAGCCACCCCTAAGGCTTCAGTCAATGCCAGCCGGACTGGGAACGACGTTGTTGTGGATGTGACGCCCGTCAACCTACCGGTTGGAGAGACGTATGACGTGCGTGTCGTTCAGTATTCTCCGATGCGACACGCCTCGATCCGCAGGGGCGAGTTGGCGGGACACGAACTGGACTATGCCAATGTTGTCGAATCCTGGCAGAGCGCCGGGCAGTGGGACGGGGTCGCGCCACAGCGGTTTTCGACGGTGTTGACCTCGGATCTTCCTGCGGTTGTGCTGGTGCAGAAAACGGGGCACGGCCCCATCGTTGCTGCAGCCAAGGCAAAATGAATTAGGGCATATCTTCCGGCTGAACCCCCAGCCCGTTCCATGTTTTCCAGCGTCGGTGAATCCAAAACCACTGACCCATGTGTTTGCGAACCACGGCTTCAAGATCATCATTGGTGAACTGGGTCATTGTTTTGGCGTCAGTATGCGGAACAGGATCATGCAGAATGATCTCGAAATCGATCCCGTTCGGCTGGCGCACTGCATAGCATGGGATCAGCACGGCACCATATTTGATCGCCAGTTCAGCATTCAAAACCGAGGTGACAGCCGGTTTGCCGAAAAAAGTCAGATCCTCACCGCCCTGGGCGTGCAGGTCGGACACGATGGCGATGATCCCGCCTTTTTTGAGCGAACGAACCATTTCGACCATACCCCGACGGCCCTGTTCGAACATCGGCTCACCGGTTTTGTAGAAAGCTTCAACGTAAATGTCGTTGAAATACGGGTTGGCCATTCGGCGATACAGGCAACCGATGGGTTTGCCGCTGTGGTTCTGCAGCGCGACTCGGGCCGCGAGGTAGTGTCCGAAATGCGCGGTAATCATCATGACCGGTTTGCCTTCGGCCACGGCGGCATCAAAAGCAGCGATGCCGGGACCCGAAATTTTGGCATCCTTCTGCCGCTCGGAAAAGCCTTCGGGCGAAAAATGCTCCATGATCGCCCGGCCCGCATTGTCGGGAACGGCGCTGCAAATGCGGCGAACCTCGGCATCGGGCAGATCGGGGCATGTCAGTTTGAGGTTGCGGCGCACGCGGTTTGTGAAGCCAACAATCGGCGACAGGCCGCGCACAATGGCACCCATTGCCGCAATGCGCCGTTCGTACGGCAATAGCCGCATCGTACCGATTACAGCTTTGAGGAAAAGGCTGGTGATGTAGTATTTACCAAGCTCAAAGCGGCTCAGTTCCGACTTTTCGACGGGCATGTAGGTGTCTCACCAGATATTCGATTTGCGGGCTCAGACATACAGGTCAGAAACCGCAACCACAAGCGTTCAGCAAATCCGGAGGGATCACCATTGCGTTCCGGCGTGTCGCATTATTGTTCATCGCCTTCTTGTTCGATCAAGGTGATGGCTCCTTCATCCACCAGTGCGCGAATGACACCGACAACCTGCGCCATCGCGTCGTCCGCATCCTTTTGCCTGACCTTGCCCCGTTCACCCATTTCCTCGCGCAGATTTTCCGCCATGCGCGTAGAAATGTTGGAAAGCAGGAATTCGACCGAAGCCCTGTCTTCATCGGCGATTGCGCCCGCCAGTGCGGTCACTAGCACGGGTTGATCGATACCGCGCAACAGCGCGGGGATGTCCCGCGCAGTGATGCGGTTTGATATGTGGGCAAAGGTAAAGATGGACTGGCGTACCACACTGGCAAAGTCGGAATCCTCTTCATCCAGCGCGGTCAGCAACCCGTCCCGGGTTGTTGCAGCCGACTGGTTCAGGATTGCACCGACACGGGCGCCGGGGTGGTCCGCAAAGGCCGGGGCAGGGCGCTGATCCAGTTGGGCGGCCAGCGACCATCCAATCCGCTCAACCGCTTCGGGCGTGATGTTGGCCGTTTTGGATACGGCATAGGTTATGCGGCGGGCCACGGGGCCTGGAAGGTGACCAAGCAGTTCTGCGGCCTTGGGCGTATCAAGCTTGGACAACATCACGGCGGCAATTTCGGTGCTTTCCGCCTGCGCCATACTGGCCAGATCTTCGATAGGTATTTCACGAAGGCGCAGCCACGGGTCGCCGATCTGACGCACGCCGGCAACCTTTCGCAATCGCGCTGCCGTTGCCGGTGTAATTTTGCCGTTGACGGCATCCAGAGCGCCTGCCAGCCCGTGCGGGAAGGCCAAGCCGACGCCTTCAAGCGCGCGCGTAAATTCCCGAGCGACCGCATCAAGCGTGACGCGGTCCACCAGACCCATCTGTCCCAGCTGGTGGGTCAGTTTCTCCTGCAAGGCGTCCGGGAGTTCTTCCAATGGAATGTCGGCGCCTTCGTTTAGAAGAAGCCTAACGATAACAGCGGCTTTTTGCCGGTTGCTAAGCTGTCGGGGCACAACACGCGCCGCGTCTTCTTCTTCCCCTTCGATCACCGGCGTCGAAGCAGCCGGAGATATATGTACCAGAGCTTTGGCGTCTTGCATCTGTCCGCGGTCCCAAATTGCGATTTCACGAGCAGATTACGAAGCAACAGGTAAATTTACCCTGAACCTCAGTAGCTGTAGGTCAGCCCGGTGCGGATTGCATCGCGCAGAGAGGTCTCGGCCCATGTGCCTTCGCCGCCCCGTGCCTTGATCTCGCGCCACTGTGCTATGGCTAGATCGGTTTTCCCTTCTGCAACAAAACCCTGCGCCATATAGCTACGGGCAAGGATGTTGTCCGGGTTAGCGGAGATAGCGTTTTGATAAAAAACGTTGGCCAGTTCCAGTTCGCCCATCTTGCGGTAGGTAAAGCCCCAGTAGGTCATGACGCGGTCGTCATTCTGATCCATCACGCGCAATATCGCCTGCGCGTTTTCATACTGGCCATCGTAGGCCAGTTCCCGAACTGCATCATAAAGCTGATCTTCGGTGAAATTGGTTTTGTTCGGTTTGACACAGCGACCAGCCGTCTCGTCATACACGCGCCCGAACAGGCATTTCTTGGTCGTGTTTGTCGGCTTTGGGGGGCTGCTGTCGCCACCACCTGCTGCGAACGCGGCGGGAGCGAGCACAAAAGCCTGAAGGGCAAGTGCTGAGGCTAGTACGAGGCGCATATTCCTACTCCGTTTTCAAAGGAACTTGTCAAAAGCATAGCGTGATCTTCAGAAAAGCTAACAATTGACTGATCGCTTTTATTCACAAGCAGGAAAGATTTTTCAGCTGTTGACGATTTTGGTGCAGCTTTGTGTCTCGGTGTCCCAGATTGTGCCGGGTTCGCAGGACTGGGTCTGATTGGTGTGATTGCTGCAGGCAAGTGCGACCGATGCAACGCAGGAAAATGTCAACGCGCAGAGAATGGTTCGAAACATTGGACTCTCCCATCCGGAAAATGCACCTGCAGGATAACCCAATTCCGTCAATCTGGCAAAAAACAAGACCCGGATCGGGGAAGCGACCCGGGTCCTAAAAGAAATCAAACGTCTGCGCTATTCACCAAAGACGCGGGCGAAAATGGTGTCCACGTGTTTGGTGTGATAGCCAAGGTCGAATTTCTCTTCGATTTCCTCGACGGTCAATGCGGCGGTGACGTCGGGGTCTGCCAGCAGCTCTTCTTTGAAATCGGTGCGGTGTTCCCAGACTTTCAGTGCGTTGCGCTGAACCATGGCATAGGCGTCCTCGCGGCTGACGCCAGCTTGTGTCAGCGCCAGCAGCACCCGCTGGCTCATCACAAGGCCGGGGAACTTGTTCATGTTTTCGATCATGTTCTCGGGGAAGATCAGCATCTTGTCGATCACGCCTGTCAGTCGTGCCAGCGCAAAGTCCAGCGTGATTGTGGCATCCGGTCCGATCATGCGTTCGACCGAAGAATGCGAGATATCCCGCTCGTGCCAGAGCGCCACGTTTTCCATCGCCGGGATCACGGCCGCGCGCACCATGCGCGCCAGACCGGTCAGGTTCTCGGTCAGGACCGGGTTCTTCTTGTGCGGCATGGCCGAAGAGCCTTTTTGACCCATCGAGAAGAACTCAGCCCCCTCCAACACCTCGGTCCGCTGCATGTGGCGGATTTCGATGGCGATGTTTTCGATGCTGCTGGCGATGACGCCCAGCGTTGCAAAAAACGCGGCATGACGGTCACGGGGGATGACTTGGGTGCTGATTGGCTCGGGGACCAGACCCAGTTGATCGCAGACATGCTCCTCGACGCGCGGGTCGATATTGGCGAAGGTGCCGACCGCGCCGCTGATCGCGCCCGTGGCAATCTCGGCGCGCGCATCGCGCATCCGGGACAGGTTGCGGTCCATCTCGGCGTAGAAACGCGCGAATGTCAGGCCCATCGTTGTCGGCTCGGCGTGGATGCCGTGGCTGCGACCAATGCGGACAGTGTCCTTGTGTTCGATTGCGCGACGTTTTAGGGCGGCCAGCAGACCTTCGAGGTCGGCGACCAGAATATCTGCGGCGCGGGTCAGCTGCACGTTGAAACATGTGTCCAGCACGTCCGAGCTGGTCATGCCCTGATGGACAAAGCGGGCCTCATCGCTGCCGACATGTTCTGCCAGATGGGTCAGAAAGGCGATGACGTCATGTTTTGTGACGGCTTCGATCTCGTCGATGCGGGCCACGTCGAATTCCACGTCCTTGGCTTTCCAGACGGCTTCGGCGTTTTCGCGCGGGATCACCCCCAGATCGGCCATGGCGTCACAGGCATGCGCCTCGATCTCGTACCAGATGCGGAACTTGGTCTCGGGCGACCAGATGGCAACCATGTCAGGGCGGGAATAACGGGGTATCATTGGCGGCTGCACCTTTTTGTGTTTGGGATGAGGCGTTGCGCGGGGTTTAGCCGTGCATGCAAAAGGGAACAAGGTGCGAGTGCCGAGATGAGACGGTTTGCCCTGATTTTGATGCTGTGGCCCGGATTTCTGGCCGCAGAGGAGTTCCGCCAGTTGTCGGGCAACGAGATACTTGTCGCCTTGACCAGCAAGAAGCTCGATTATGGAGAAGGAGCCTGGCAGAGCTTCGACGCCAATATGCTGACCCAGTATTTCTCGGGCAGGCCCAGTTCGGGCCGCTGGAATGTGCGTGACGACAGGTACTGTTCGCTTTGGCCGCCTTCGGATTTGTGGGCGTGTTACGACGTTCAGGTAAGCGGGCAGAGGGTGCGTTTTGTCGATGACAATGGCGGCGTGACGGATGGGACCTACGTTGATTGAAAATATGGGTTGGTCAAGTAGCTGAGCGCTGCATATTGAAGATCGTTGCCGCCCGGTTTCCCGAACCATGCGCGCCCTGATGCTGGACAAGTACCGTTTTGGTGGGCCAAGCTGCGTGAAGTGAAACCAACAGGTTATTGAGATATGCGTATTATTTTGAATTCCGCACTGGCTGCCTGTGCGGGGATGTGGTTGGTATGCATCCCACCCGCATCGGCGGACACACCGGTCACCTATACCGACGACGGGCGCGCGCTGTTCCGGTTTAACGTGCCCGATTTCTGGACATTGCGCACAGGCGGAATTCGGGAAATCGAAGATACGCAACTTGGCGATCCGCGTGCTGTGGCCCGGGTCATGGGGATGCGTCCAGTCACTGACGATAATGTCTGGATGGGTTTTGTGTCGCCGAACGGTGTCAAAAGCATCGCTGACGGGCTGCGTTATCTGGAAGATATCGACAAGTTTCTGGTCAAGGAGCCGACGGTCACAAGTACCAGTGACAGGCGCATCGGCGGTTTGCCCGCACGTGTGATCCGCGGGACAGGCAACAGGGATGGCAGGGGGGTGAACTTTACCGCCACTGTGATCGATCTGCCGCGTGACCGTGTTGCGATCGTCGTCGCAATCCTGCGCAACGGAGCGGATCCGGCCTATGCCGATACACTGAATGCCGTTTTCGCGTCATTCCAGCCTGCGCGGTAAGGAGGTTCAGATGACAAGAAGATTTATCAAACCCTCTGTTCTGGCGCTGGGGCTTGGGGCATCCAGCCTTCTGCTGACGGCATGCGACGGTGTCTCGGTTGGTGTCGGGGTCGGATATGGATATGACCCGTTTTACGACTCGATGCTGTGGAACGACTACTACCATGACGTGGATGTCGATATTGACGTGAACAGGCCAGTCAGACCTGATCGACCGAACCGACCCGGCGGGCAACCACCGACACGTCCAAGGCCACCTGTGGCGAAGCCACCGGTGACCCGGCCTCCGGCCGCCCGACCGCCGATACACCGCCCTGCTCCCCGCCGACGGTAATCAACGGGGCGTTCAGGTCGGCAGCAATTCGGTTGTAATGTGGACGGACGCTTCCAAAGTTCTGTGCACGGGGCATTTGTCGGCGATTTCCATAAGCCGGGTGCGTTGGTCCTGCGTCAGCGGGCCTTCCAGCCGGATTTTTCTGCGGAACAGGTCAACCTTGCCTTCCGTGACAAGCCCGGCATCCTGCGCATGAACCTTGTCATGGCAGACATCGACGCTGACATGGGTCAGCGGCCAGTTCTTGCGCCGCGCATACATGCGGATCGTCATGGACGTGCACGCACCCAGGCCGGATGACACGAAACCATAGGGCGACATGCCCCGATCCGTACCCCCGTACGAGGCTGGCTCATCCGCGACCGCGTGGTGACGAGGGCCAGCCTGAATATCCTGCAAGAAGCCGGATGGGTCGGCCTCGATCACCCGCACCACACCTTCCGGCGCGCCGGGCGGCGGTGCGGGCGGACACAAGGGTACGTAACGTCCAACCCAGGCCGAGATTACATCGGCGGCGTATTCGGCATCGGAGGCCCGCGTAATTAGGTGATCGGCATCATCGAGGGTGACAAAGCTTTTGGGATGTTTGGCGGCCTGGAAAATCGCACCGGCATTGTCGATGCTCACCGTTTCGTCACGTGGGGCATGCAGGATCAGAAGTGCAGCCTTCAAATCACCGATGGCCGGGGTCAAAGCGGATTCTGAAATGTCATCCACAAAGGCCTTACCGATCCGAAACGGCCGCCCGCCCAGCAGAACCTCGGCCGAACCGTCCTGTTCGATTTCCGGCAACGCGGCTTCGAAATGGTGGGACACGTGCCCGGGATCGGCCGGTGCGCCAAGAGTGACAACAGCCTTGACCGAGGGAATGCCCGCACGTGCCCGCAGAACAGCGGCGCCGCCCAGCGAATGCCCGATCAGCAGGGCAGGAGCCATGTCGCGCCCTTCCAGATAAGTCGCCGCCGCGATCAGATCTTCAACATTTGACGAAAAAGTCGTGTTTGCAAACTCGCCTCCAGAATGCCCCAAACCTGTAAAATCAAAACGCAGCACGGCAATGCCCATGACCGCCAGGCGCGCAGAAATGCGCCGCGCGGCAGGGATGTCTTTGGAACAGGTAAAGCAGTGCGCAAAAAGGGCTGTTGCCAAAACCGGCCCGTCGGGCAGGTCAAGGCGAGCTGCCAGTTGGCTGCCATCGTGCCCGGAAAATGTAATGCGTTCGGTCGGCATAAGGAACTCCTTGGTCGTTGGCTTCACAGTGGGCACAGCGACGCCTTATCTCAACCCGCCTGACATGTGCCTCACGCGGAGGTGACAGGAATTCCCGAGTTCTTCTTATGCCAAAAGCATCTGTGAAGGCACGAGAGGCAGAACCTCTCGCAGAATGCCAGGTGACGCGGTCTGGTTGGAAGGAGACCTAAGCCAAACCCATCAGGGCTGGATCAAAGGGATATTTCGTCAGGTTCTCATATCCGTCCTCGGTGATCAGAACCTGATCCTCAAGCTTGATCGAAAAGTCGCCGCCGACTTCTCCGACCGCTGCCTCGACACACAGAACCATGCCCGGTTCAAGCGGGTAGTCGTAGGCACCCGCAACCGCCTGATCCGGATAGGCAACCAGAGGCCATTCATCGCACAGGCCCACGCCATGCATCAGGCAGCCGTATTTCTGGGCCTGGAACTTTTCGTCCAGCCTATGAGCATTGGCCGTCAGTTCGGGGATCGTGACGCCGGGCTTCAGCATTTCCATGTTGGTCATGATATGTTCATGCGCGTGCTGCATGGCATAGATCATGTCGGCGCGCGGCTTCTCATCGCCGATCCACCAGGTGCGGGAAATGTCGATGCAGATCCCGTAGGAACCGATCAGGTCCGTGTCAAAGGCAATGATTTCGTTCTTCCGGGTTACCCGGGGGCCACATTCCTGAAACCAAGGGTTTGTTCGCTGGCCCGAGGCAAGCAGGCGCGTTTCAATCCATTCGCCGCCGCGCCGGATGTTTTCGGCGTGCAAGATAGCCCAGACATCATCTTCCGAGGTCTTGCCGTCACCAACATTGGCGCGGGCGAACTTTTCCATCTCGCCAACAGCGGTTTCACAGGCGTGATTGGCGCAGCGCATGGCGAGGATTTCGTCGGGACCTTTGATGGCGCGGGTCTTTTCGGTGACCTCTTCTCCTTCCATGATCTCGAATCCCTGCGCTTCAAGTGCGCGCAGCCCGTGCAGCATGATCTTGTCCACTGCCAGTCGTTTGTTGCCGCCGCTGTGTTCGTCGATCAGAAGGCGCACCTCGTTCGAGAAAACATCGGCGGCCACGTCCACCTTGTCACCGCGGTCGAAATAAAACAGATCAGCGCCCGAACGCTGTTCACGCACCAATGGATTGAACTTGGACAGAAAGGGAGAGTTCTTGTAGTCCCAGATCACCATATAGCCGTCGGCGCATAAGAGAACCGCGCGAAAGGGGTTATGTGTATTCCACAGCTGCATGTTGGTGCTATCGGTGGCGTATCGGATGTTCAGCGGATCGAACATCAGCAACCCGCCGTATCCGCGATCAACGATAGATTGGGTCAGCTGTTTCCACCGATATTCCCGCATCCGGGCCAGATCGGGAAGAACCAGACCCGCTTGTTCCCATTCTGCAAACGCCAATTGGGTCGGGCCGATTTCTATGCGATCGTTTTCGTTTGGCGTACCGTCACCCAGCGTTGCCCCCTTGGTCGGGTCGATCTTGCGGGTGTCCCGGTAATGCTGATTCATGGCTTCGCTCCCTTTTGGCCCGGTAAAGATGGTCGTACCGTCCCATGCCGTCTTAGTAGTTTGCGACCCATGTTCAGTCGCTTTTGGACCGACAATACCAAAATACGGTGATAGCCCTAGGCCATGACTGAAATACTGCAACAACACATTCCCTATAACCCGCTGGCTGCGAAGCCGCTGCCGGGGATCCAGCCCGCACACCCCGAAGACTGGTTGAACCGCGACGAAGCGTTTGCAGCCCAGATGCGCAGGCGCGAGGATTTGTTGGCAGAGCGACGCGATGATGTTCTGGCACTGGATCCCGGTGCAGAACCGGCTGCGCAGGAATTGCTGGATATGGTGTTGCGGCAGGTTTACCCTGAAACATCCGATCATGTGATCCGGTCTGACGGGGCGGAAGTGCTGATTGACCGCGCAAGGCCCCTGGATACTCTGTGTCGGCTTGTTCAGGAAGATTTTTGCATTCTGCAGAAACAGGGCGGCGAACATGTTCTGACCGGTGCGATCCTGTGTTTCCCGGCCAGTTGGCGACTGTCCGAGAAATTCATGCGTCCGCTGATCGATATTCATCATACCGTCAACAGTTATGATGAAAACGTCGCCAGGCGGGTTCAGCGTCTGTTTGACGGGATTCAGCCGGATCGACCACTCTGGCGCTTTAACGCGCTGTGGTACGATGACGCCGAGCTGTTTCAGCCCCGAAGTACCAGCGAGCCGCGGAAAATCCGGGATCCGGGAAACACGCCTTTTCTGCGCAGCGAGCGTCAGACCATTCTAAGACTGCCCCAAACGCGCGCCGTTGTTTTCTCGATCCACACTTATGTTCTGGCGGCTGACAGGGTGCTGGAAATGGAAAACCCCGCCTGATGGCGGGGCCTCCTAGGAGGGTCTTCTAGTAAAGCTTCATAGACCTAGGGCGCCGGCAACACCTGCAAATGCGCCACTGGAATTAAGGGTCACGATCGCGACCGTAAAAGCCAGAACCTGAGTATTGAGTCGGAAATCCTCGCCCCGGATCAGGTTCACAGCAGCCAGAGAAAGCGCGATCGGTGCCGACATGCTGGCCACGGCCCCGGTCAGGCCCCAACTTGTCAGACGCAGGATGTCGCTGGGCTTTTCAACCTCGTCGGTGGTCGTTTCATTTGGTGCGTAAGACTGTTGATCCGTCTGCTCTGTTCTGAACGCGATGCTCAGCAATTGATCGTCCGACAACTGGATCGGCCTTGCGTTCGGTTTCGGTATCGCAGCTT
Source organism: Ruegeria sp. N11 (assembly GCF_056531525.1). Classification (NCBI taxonomy): domain Bacteria; kingdom Pseudomonadati; phylum Pseudomonadota; class Alphaproteobacteria; order Rhodobacterales; family Roseobacteraceae; genus Ruegeria; species Ruegeria sp. N11. The sequence goes on along the minus strand of NZ_JBQFLX010000001.1, from coordinate 46,200 downwards.
CCGGCTGGTAATGATCTGCGGTATTCGAGGTGCTGACGCCTGCAAACGGGCCGGTTACGGACTGAAATATCTGTTTTCTGTCCCGGGGTTTGCTTGGCATTAGCGTATCAAACGCGCTCATGAACTGTTCGATGGTCAAAACCGCGTTGGGCGAAAGCCACTCCACGCGCTGGGTCGAACAGATGTCGACCATGCGATACAGGATCACAACCAGCATAAGCTCGGAAATTTCGCTGTCATCCAGCAAAGCTGACACCGGTGAGACCGAAATGACCAGACGGTTCTTTGGTCGTGTCACCGGAGGTTTGGGTATCGTTTTCAGGCCAGCAGTGCGGTCCAGCCGGTCGAAACGGTCGTCGACCCCGTTCAATTCCGTATCCAGTGTCAGACGAACCAGATACTGGCTTGAGACGATGCTGGCCTCGGTGCCGCTGAGCAGCGACTTGCGCTCGATCAGATGACCATAGTCTTCCAGCGTCGCCGCGACGATATTGCCAAAGCGTTCGATCGCGCCCTTGGTCTCACCGTCAAATTGCAGACCGCCATGATAACTGTGCTTCCGACTCACCGCGCATTCCTTTGTCGCTTTCTGTCTGAGACCGCAGACTAGCGGGTGATCTGGGGGAGAATTTGACGAAAATGCAAAAAAAATCAATTTTCGCGGGATTGATTACGCTTTGGAAACCAAGAGACTAGGGGAAAATTCGGGCATCTGTGGCGACAATGTGGCCAAAGTTGGGATCGCCTGTGTTGGAACCTTGTTTCGCCTATTGCTCGATTCGCTGCCCCATGATTGCTATGGATTGCTGATAGACCGAGGCGGCATTCCACTGCTGGATAACCGCAAAATTGGGCTGCCCTTTCTGATAGCCCCGGCCGGGTTTCCACCCTTTCTTGCGAAGAAAATTCGCGGTCGAAGCCAGGGCGTCGGTCATGTTGTAAAAGTCCACCCGACCGTCACCCGTCGCATCGACACCATAGGTCAGGGCATTCCCCGGCAGGAACTGCGTGTGGCCCAGCTCGCCATGTTTTGCCCCTTTTGTCGCCATCGTGACGCTGCCCTGATCCACCAGTTTCAATGCCCCGATTGCGTGCGGAATGAAGAATTCGGAACGGCGACAATCATAGGCCAGTGTCGTTATTGCGGAAACAACCTGGCTGTCGCCCATGAAGTTTCCAAACCCTGTTTCCATGCCGTGAATGGCGATCAGAACACCGGCAGGTACGCCGTATTGCCGTTCAAGCGCGGCGTAAAACTGCGGGTTGCGGGCCTTTCGCTTGCGTCCCTGCGCGACAATCGTGTCGGCGCCGCGCACCTGCATGAACTTGTCCAGCGAGTATTTGAAACTTTTCTGGTTACGATCTGCTGAAATTGTTCGCGTGGCGTATTGCGTCTGGGCCAGTGCCTGCAGCCCTTTCTTTTTTACACCCGCGCGCCGCGCCTGTTTGGCGAAATCGGCCTTCCATACCTCAAACCCGCTGCCGGTGTTGCCGCAAGGCGCGGAGATTGCCAGGGACGGCAGGGACAAGGCACAGAATATCGCCGTTGCAAGTCGAAGCATGAAACCTATCCAATAACTTGAAACTCTGGGGCAGCGTACGCGCCATGCGGGAAATGGCAAACGAATTCCCGGGACGGGTCAGTAAAGGTCCAGTTCTCCGGCCTCTTTGAGGCTTTCAAACCACTGTTCCGGCGTGGCGTCGATTCTGGCGTGTTTGACCATCATCGCGTTCATATTGGGTAGATGAGATGAATCCGGCCATTCTTCGGGTTGCCAAAGGTGAGAGCGGACGATGCACTTTGGGCAATGCGCAAAAATCGTCTGGATATGGATCAGTAGTGCCAGCTTTGGTGCCTTGCCGTGCATGGTCATACCGCTCAGCAAACCCGGATCGGCACAAAGCCGGGCCGTGCCGCGCAATCGCAATGTTTCCATTTTCCCAGGGACCAGAAAGATCACACTCACGCGTGGGTCCTGCAAGATGTTATGAAACGTATCCACCCGCTTGTTGCCGGGGCGATCCGGGATAGCGATCAGAGTGTCAGACAGGATTTCGACAAACCCCGCGGGATCGCCGCGGGGCGAGATATCAAGGTGACCGTCGGGATTGGCCGACGCGATCAGGCAAAACGGCGATGTGCCGATGAAATCGCGGCACATCTGGTCCAATGCCGGTATTTCCTTGGCAACAATCTGCGGCAGGGGCGCACCGGTAATCTGTTCCAGTTCGTCCGCAGACGTAATGAAATGCGAATACCGTAGAAAGGGCGCGTCACTGGCGGGCATGAGGTTTCTCCGCTGGGATCTGTGGCCCGAGTGTGAAAGATCGCTCGCAATCCGTCAAATCCGGTACGGTGACAAGAAAAGGGGCGCCCGATGGACGCCCCCTTTTGCGAGAATTTTCGTCGAAAATTCCTGATCAGCAGCTGTAGTACATGCCGTATTCAACCGGATGCGGCGTGTGCTCGTAGGTTTCGACCTCTTCCATCTTCAGCGCGATGTAGCCGTCGATCTGGTCTTTGGTAAACACGTCGCCCTGCAGCAGGAAGTCATGATCAGATGCCAGAGATTCCAGAGCTTCGCGCAGCGAGCCACAAACGGTCGGGATGTCGGCCAGCTCTTCGGCAGGCAGATCGTACAGGTTCTTGTCCATGGCTTCGCCTGGATCGATCTTGTTCTTGATGCCGTCCAGACCGGCCATCAGCAGCGCGGCAAACGCCAGGTAGGGGTTTGCAGCCGGATCGGGGAAGCGGGCCTCGACGCGCTTGGCTTTCGGGCTTTCGGTCCATGGAATACGGATGCAGCCCGAACGGTTGCGTGCCGAATAGGCGCGCAGAACAGGTGCCTCAAAGCCCGGGATCAGACGCTTGTAGCTGTTGGTCGACGGGTTGGTGAAAGCATTCAGGGTCTTGGCGTGTTTCAGAATACCGCCGATGTACCACAGGGCTTCGTCTGACAGGTCGGCGTATTTGTCGCCTGCAAACAGCGGCTTGCCTTCTTTCCAGATCGACATGTTTACGTGCATGCCGGTGCCGTTGTCGCCATAGATGGGCTTGGGCATGAAAGTTGCCGATTTGCCATAGGCGTGCGCCACGTTGTGAATGACGTATTTGTACTTCTGCAACTCGTCCGCCTGTTTGGTCAGGCTGTTGAAGATCAGACCCAGTTCGTGCTGGCACGAGGCAACTTCGTGATGGTGCTTGTCGACCTTCATGCCCAGACGCTTCATAGTCGACAGCATTTCCGAACGCAGGTCCTGCGCCTCGTCGATCGGGTTCACCGGGAAGTAACCGCCCTTGACGCCCGGACGGTGGCCCATGTTGCCCATTTCGTATTCGGTATCAGTGTTCCAGGCCGCGTCGGTTGCATCAACTTCGAACGATACCTTGTTCATTGTATTTGAATAACGGACATCATCGAACAGGAAGAATTCGGCTTCGGGGCCCATATAGGCCACGTCACCAACACCGCTGGCTTTCAGATAGGCTTCGGCCTTCTGCGCGGTGCCGCGCGGGTCGCGGCCATAAGCTTCGCCGGTGTCAGGTTCAACGATCGAGCAGTGCAGGCACAGCGTTTTTTCGGCGTAGAACGGATCGATGTAGGCCGATTCAGTGTCGGCGATCAGTTTCATGTCCGAGTTTTCGATCGACTTCCAGCCAGCAATCGAGGAGCCGTCGAACATAAAGCCTTCTTCCAGGAAGTCTTCATCGACTAGATCCACATCGACGGTCACGTGCTGCAACTTGCCCCGCACGTCGGTGAAGCGGATGTCGACGTAGGCGACGTCTTCTTCGCGGAGAGTTTTGAGAACTGCTTCTGCGCTCATTCCCTTGGTCCTTCTGATTAATATGTCAGGATATTCGGTTGATTTACAGGGCTTCCGAGCCGGTCTCGCCGGTACGGATGCGGATGGCTTGTTCGACGGGCGAGACAAAGATCTTGCCGTCGCCGATCTTGTCGGTTTTGGCGGCATCCACGATGGCTTCGATGGCCGCGTCGACTTGATCGTCGTCCAGCACCACCTCGACTTTTACCTTCGGCAGAAAGTCGACCACATACTCCGCGCCGCGGTAGAGTTCGGTATGGCCCTTCTGACGACCGAACCCTTTAACTTCGATGACACTGAGGCCCTGGACGCCAACGTCCTGTAGCGCCTCTTTCACTTCGTCCAGTTTGAACGGTTTGATGATCGCTTCGATCTTCTTCATCCCGGCCTCCTAATCTGCTTGTCAGGTTGGCAGTGATCACGTCTAAGATCGCTGGGCAATCTGATTGCGAAACGGACCGGTTGCTTGTGCGTAGAATTTCAGCGAGCGGTGAAATTTTCATCGAGTTGCACAAAATGTAATCGAAATTGAATCGCGCGGGAGATGAGATGACGGATTTGCTGACGGCGGCGCAGATGCGGGCGATTGAACTGGCTGCGATTGAATCGGGCAAGGTTACCGGTCTGGAACTCATGGAACGCGCCGGGCAGGGCGTTGTTGTGGCGATTTTTGAGGAATGGCCCGAGCTGGCAAAAACGTCCGGTCGCGCATTGGTGCTGTGCGGGCCGGGAAACAATGGTGGTGACGGGTTTGTTGTTGCCCGGTTGTTGAAAGAGTGGGGCTGGGAGGTTGAGGTGTTTCTGTACGGCGACGCCGCAAAACTCCCGCCTGACGCACGAAGAAACTTTGAGCGGTGCCAAGGCAAGTCCGACGTCAGTGTCCGAAAGATCGATACGCTTGCAGATGACAATCTCAATTTCCCTTCAGACCTAGACCTGGTAATTGACGGATTGTTCGGAACCGGGCTGACGCGACCGTTTCAGGGCGGCTTCTCCTTGCTGGCAAATGAGCGGGTAAGGGACCTGTCTTCAGAACGCGGCCTGCGGGTGGTTGCAATCGATATTCCCAGCGGCTTGTGCGCCGACAGTGGGCGCGTGCTGGGAAACGTGATCCAAGCGGATCTTACCGTAACTTTTCACGACATGAAGGTTGGTCACATGATCGGCGAAGGCCCCGCCAATTGCGGTGTGGTTCGGACAAAGTCGATCGGCCTTGAACGAGAAAATAACAATCGAGTTGTTAAGCTGGTTTTGGAAGAGAGTTTTCGGGTCTCGAAGGAACCGAAAGATCACAAATATTCTTATGGCCATGCCCTGATCCTTTCCGGCGGGCCGGGCAAAACCGGTGCCGCGCGGTTGGCCGCGCGGGGCGCGTTGCGGATTGGGGCAGGGCTGGTGACAATTGGTGTGCCCCCGGCCGCGCAGTTGGAAGTTGCCGCGCAGGTCACCGCTGTCATGTTGCAACTGGCTGAAGGGGCTGACGAGCTTTCCCGGGTGCTGAAGGACGGGCGACTGAATGCGTTATGCCTTGGTCCGGGAATGGGGCTGGATCGTGCCCGTGACTTGGTGCCGGCGGCACTGTCGGCAGGGCGCTCAACCGTGCTGGATGCCGATGCGTTGACGGCGTTTGCAGAGGACCCCAAGGCATTGTTCGATCATCTGCATGAGAACTGCGTGCTGACACCACACGGGGGCGAGTTTGCCCGGCTGTTTCCGGATATTGCACAGAAGCTGGAAGAAGTTCCCGACAAAGGCCCGGCATACTCCAAGGTTGACGCAACCCGTGATGCTGCCGAGCGGGCAGGATGCGTGGTTCTGTTCAAGGGGCCGGATACTGTGATCGCGGCGCCGGACGGGCGGTGTTCCATAAGCTCGGCGTTTTATGACCGATCGGCGCCATGGCTGGCCACGGCAGGGGCCGGAGATGTTCTTGCAGGCTTCATCACCGGATTGATGGCGCGAGGGCTTGGGCCGATGCAGGCCGCCGAAGCTGCTGCGTGGTTGCATGTGGAATGTTCGCGGCAATTTGGCCCCGGACTGATTGCCGAGGACCTGCCCGAGCAGTTGCCAAATGTTTTGAAATAGTTGAATGTTTGATTGTCTGCGCGGCGGGTCGCCGAAAAGCTGGCTGATCGGCGTAATTTTGCCAGCGGCGTTGACGAAAATGCACAGCAAGTGTTTGCCAGTTGCATGGCTGATTGGCAGAATTTTCTTGCAGACTACCTTTGACTGCTGAAAGTCAGATTTAAGCGGTTGAAATTATTGAGTATAAATCTCTGCCTTGGGCTCTCGATGTGGCGAATATGCAATGCTTCTACTGTCTGAAATGCCGGCTATTGGAACCTCAGATTTTCGTGGACAAATGGGCGGGACGTGAAACCAGAACCCCATCATGGTGACAGATATGACTAAGATTCTCCGAAACTCATCAATAGCCGCGATTTTGGCGGCAACAGGCGCGATACCAGCTGCTGCTGAGTTAAAATATGAAAATAACAGCGGCGGATATGTGCATCTATACGGACAGTTCCACCCAGCTCTTGTTTCGGTGGACGACGGCCAGGATACCGAGACACGTGTTCTGGACAACGACCTGTCCAACAGCCGGGTCGGTCTGCGTTTGATGCAGCCCTATGGCAGCAACGAGTTCATGTTCTGGTTGGAAACCGGCCTGGGCTTGCCCAGCACAGGGACGGCCAACCAGTTCGGCACCAACAACAACGGATGGTCGCGCGAAGACATTCGCCACGTCGATTTCTCGCTGAAGGGGGGGTACGGAAAGTTCTCGGCTGGTCAGGGCAGCATGGCATCGGATGGGGCCGCAGAAGTTGATCTGTCTTATGTCGGGACCGCTTTGTATTCGTTCACCAACGATGAAAACGGAGCGTTCTTCTATCGTGATCCCACAGGCACACTGAGCACGATTACAGTGGGCGACTCGTCAAGCAACTTTGACGGGGCACGTCGCGGGCGCATCCGCTATGACACGCCGGATTTCAACGGGTTCTCGGCGGCAATTGCCTATGGTCAGAACATCCTGTCCAGCAGCGATGACGACGACTACTATGACATCGCGGTTTCCTACGGCAATACGTTCTCCAACGGCGTCGAGTTTGCCGCCAGCATCGCCTACGCCGTGCGCGACTTTGACAACTCATCTGGTGAGCGAAAAGACACGATCGGGTCAGCCTCGGTTCTGCTGCCCAGCGGGTTCAGCTTTACCGCGGCCCTTGGTTCGCGCGATGACACCTCATCCGGTGCAAGCGATCCGGACTATTGGTACACCAAGCTGGCTTATGAAGGGGACTGGGTTTCCTGGGGCAAAACCGGCGTTGGTATCGACTATTTCGACGGGTCGGATTTTGAGAACAGCGGTTCAAGCACCAAGTCCTGGGGTATTGCCATCGTTCAACGGTTCGACAGCATCAACACCGACGCATATCTGAAGTACCGCAACCACGATTTCGACGACACGATCAGTTTCGACAAAAACGAAGCGTGGGTTCTGGGCGCGCGCTGGCGGTTCTGATCCTGCTTCTGAGGCATGCAAGCGCTCCGGTTCGTTCCGGGGCGCTTTTTTGTTCAATTCAGCGGCAAAACAAAGCTGATCCGGGCTTTGCCCCCTTGCACGCGGGCGGCTGGGCAAATAGAAGGCGTCAAATTTGCCCGGCGCGCCGTTTTGCGCGCCCCGAATCCTATGGGGACTACCATAATGCAGGTTACCGAGACGCTTAACGAAGGTCTGAAACGCGGCTACAATATCGTCGTATCCGCAGCCGAGCTGGACGAAAAGGTTAACGAGAAGCTGACCGAAGCGCAGCCGGAAATCGAAATGAAAGGTTTCCGCAAAGGCAAGGTACCGATGGCGCTGCTGAAAAAGCAGTTCGGCCAGCGCCTGTTGGGCGAAGCGATGCAGGAGAGCATCGACGGTGCGATGAACAAGCACTTTGAGGACAGCGGCGACCGTCCTGCGCTGCAGCCCGAGGTCAAAATGACCAATGAGGACTGGAAAGAAGGCGACGACGTCGAGGTCGCAATGTCCTATGAGGCGCTGCCTGCGATCCCCGAAGTAGACCTGAAGTCGGTCGAACTGGATAAGCTGATTGTCAAAGCAGACGACGCGGCTGTCGAAGAAGCGCTGAGCAACCTGGCCGAAACCGCGCAGGACTTCAAAGCGCGCCGCAAGGGTTCCAAAGCGAAAGATGGTGATCAGGTTGTGATCGACTTTGTCGGCAAGGTTGACGGCGAAGAGTTCGAAGGCGGTTCCGCCGAAGACTATCCGCTGGTTCTGGGTTCCAACAGCTTCATCCCCGGCTTCGAAGAGCAGCTGGTTGGTGTGAAGGCCGAGGAAGAAAAAGACGTCAACGTGACTTTCCCTGCGGAATACGGTGCCGAGCATCTGGCCGGTAAAGACGCTGTCTTCACCTGCACCGTGAAAGAGGTGAAAGAGCCGGTCGCTGCCGAAATCAATGACGAGCTGGCCACCAAATTCGGTGCCGAAGACCTGGCCGCTCTGAAGGGCCAGATCGCTGAGCGTCTGGAAGCCGAATACGCCGGTGCCTCGCGCGCTGTCATGAAGCGTGCTCTGCTTGATGTGCTGGACGAGAAAGTCTCGTTCGACCTGCCGCCGTCGCTGGTTGAGGCTGAAGCCAAGCAGATCGCACACCAGCTGTGGCACGAAGAGAACCCGGAGGTGGAAGGCCACGACCACGGTGAGATTGAGCCCACTGACGAGCACAACAAACTGGCGGAACGCCGCGTGCGCCTGGGCCTGCTGCTGGCCGAACTGGGTCAGAAGGCCGAGGTTGAAGTCACCGACGCAGAAATGACGCAAGCTATCATGAACCAGGCCCGTCAGTACCCGGGGCAGGAACGTCAGTTCTTTGAGTTCGTGCAGCAGAACGCTCAGATGCAGCAGCAGCTGCGCGCGCCGATCTTCGAAGACAAGGTCATCGACTATATCGTTGAACTGGCGCAGGTTGCCGACAAGGAAGTCAGCAAAGACGATCTGCAAAAAGCCGTTGAGGCACTGGAAGAGGAGTAATCCTCTTCCAATCCCCCGGGCAACATGGGGCACAAAAAAGCGGAGCCGTCTGAAATTAGACGGCTCCGCATGGGTGGCTTTGTACTTATGAGGTGAGGGGGTCAGGCCTCATGAGCAAAAGCACGGGGGGTTCGTAGCAGAGCGGTCTTTTGCTCTGGCGTAAATCGGTCCGAAAGCTCTTCGATCAGTTTCAGAACATCTTCGACTTCGGCCTTGCTCGTGGCCGCGTTCATCTGTTCGACAAAGTACCGTTCCAGTTGCGAAAGCGGCTGATGATCGAAGTTAGCGACCGGCTGCTGTGGCGTTGCTTCGGTTTTGCCGTGGGCATAAAGATCCAGAGCCGCTTCTTCGGTCAAGAAGACATCATGCTCAATCCCTGCATAGTTGCGAATTCCTGCAATCCGTTCATCCGAGCAATCCATGAGTGCGGCCATGGCGACGACCTTGCCCATGGGCTTGGCTGTGCCGACATAGTCATAGGGCGCGTTGCCTGAACGTTGCAGGACCCGGTTCATCACTGGATCGATCACTGCGATCGAGTCCAGAACTCCGGCTGTCTGTGCGTATTCGAACGAGCCGATCATGACTTCGCTGGTGACGTAGGATACAGAGTTCTTTCCGCGTCCCCGCCCGAGTTTTTTGGTGTCGACGCAGAAGCGCGTCGCTTCCCAGACCTGGGCACTGCGTATGGGTGCCTCGCCATCCAGGATAGAGCTAAAGACGTCGGCCAGCATGTGTGGCCCGGTCGTCTGCAACAGTCGCATGCACCCAACGACGTCCCCTTCGTCGTTGATGCTGACAACATGTGCAGGATGCAGGTCGTCAAAGTGATCGCGCTCGCGCCCATCCTTGATGTTGACATCCCAGCCAAGGCGATCCCCGAAAACCCGTGCCCGCAGCTTGAACATGTCGTCCAATACATCTTTGAATTTGTGCTGGTTCATACCATCAATTACGATGATCATTTCCATCCCCCTACAGTCTGGTTACCGTGTCTTAGAATTTAACCAAGATTCGGTTTAAGGCTATTGGGGGTTTCCCGTAATTTTGTCTTTTTTTTGATTAACCTGGGGCAATTAGGCCCATTCCGATGGCCCGTCCGATGGCCTGCGGAGTGGTGAGCGCGCCGAGTTTCTCGCGGCCCGACCGCATGTGCACTTCTACCGTGCGGTGTGAAATGGACAGAATATCGCCAATGTCCTGCTGAGATTTGCCCTCGGCGACCCATTGCAGGATCTCTTTTTCCCGGGTCGAAAGGGTCGGCAGGTACAACGCTTTCGCCAAAAGACCGGATTGCATAACGGTGTCATGCGCGTGAACCGCGGCCATCTGAAGATCGCCCATCACATGCTTCTTCAGCTTTTCCCATTCCGCGTCCGAGCAATCCCTTGTGACGCTGAGCATTCCGCATTCGCCGTAAGGCCCCCGGATCGGAACAGTCAGCCCGCGCGATGTAATCCCGAAATCATTGGCATCCCGGAATACAGCATGGAATTTCTCGTCATGGTTAAACCGCCCCCAGTCAACGGGCGCGATGCTCAGTACTGACTGATAAATCGTGGGGTCAAAGTGGTGATAGCCGTGGCTGCCATAGTGAATCTTCCACTCGTCAGGGTAGTTAGCATAACCCTGCACATCACCTTTGATGGGGTTCATGGTTGCATAGGAAGCGTAGTCAAAGCCGAGCTCATCGCAGACGGCATTGATGATGTCTGAGGCCGACTTTTCCTCATGGTCGATTGCGGCCAAGTCTATCAGTTTCACCGGTCCAACCCTTACAGTGACACTCCTAGCCCCAAAGAAATGCCGTCTTCGTCCTTCACGGTGTATACGTTGCGTCAACCTTGGGGTGTTGTGCAAGCCATTTGTGCAAGCCGCGTATGCTTATTGCGTACTTAAAGCAACAGAACGGGGAAAAACATACCTTTTCGGCACTTAATATCCCGGAAAACCTCCGGTTGACGCGAAGTTCGGGGTGTTTTGAGGGGGTTTATTCCGATCGCAGGCCCGTTTCGACTAGCATTTTTCGCGCTTTCGCTTCGGGATAGAAGCCCTTGGCGTACAGAAAAATCGCCCGTTGCTGATCCCCGTCGGACAACAACCATGCCCCCCTTAGGTACTTTCCGGCGAATTCCAGATTGGTGTCTGCATCCAGCAAGCCTTGCGCTTTCCCGTCATACCCCATCGAGCGTGCCGTTGCGGGAAGGATTTGCAGCAATCCGTAATACGGGCGGTTGACTGCCCAGGGCCGATGTGTGCTTTCCCGGATCGCCAGCTTGTGCACCAGTTCGCGCGGCAGTTCGTAGTGATCGGCCCACTTGTTGATCGATTCGCGCAGTTCGGCTGTCTCGTTCGGATAAAGCGGTGGATCAAATGCTTCGTCTGAGGGCCGGTTGGAGCCGCTACAGGCGGCTATGGGCGTTGCAATCAGAATAGCCAGCACACTGCGGCGAAGGAACAAAGTCATAAGATAGCTCCGACAATGGAGGGGCCGATGATATGAAACGAAATTCTGACTGCAAGGTTGGGTTTTTTGGAGCAGCAAAAACTTGCTGAAATAAAAAAGAGGCCGCGCATGGCACGCAGCCCCTTTCTCGTCATTTCCTGTCAGATCAGGCTTTGGCTTCGTCTTCTTCAGCCGAAGCTTCCGGTGCCAGTTCTTCGTCTTCCGAAGCGGCAGAACCGATGTCGTCGAACAGTTCGGCAATCTCGAATTCAGCGGCAGCTTCTTCTTCAGCAGCCAGTTCCTGGATCGATTTGCCGGAGGCTTGCAGTTCGGCTTCTTCTTCCGAACGTGCAACGTTCATCTTGATCTCGACTTCGACCTCGGGGTGCAGTTTGACTGCGAGCGAGTGCAGGCCCAGTTCCTTGATCGGAGCAATCAGAACGACCTGTTTCTTATCGACAGTGAAGCCTGCTTCGGTTGCGGCCTCTGCGGCGTCACGCGGAGTGACCGAGCCGTAGAGAGCGCCGGCATCCGATGCCGAGCGAATCACGATGAACTGCTGACCGTCCAGCTTTTCAGCCAGTGCTTCAGCTTCTTTCTTGGTTTCCAGGTTGCGTGCCTCAAGCTGCGCTTTCTGGGCTTCGAACGACGCGATGTTGGCGCTCGACGCGCTCAGCGCCTTGCCCTGGGGCAGCAGGAAGTTGCGGGCGTAGCCGGGTTTGACGTCAACGACGTCGCCCATCTGACCCAGTTTCGCAACGCGTTCCAGAAGGATAACTTGCATGTCAGTCTCTCCTTACTTCACGGCGTAGGGCAGCAGGGCGAGGAAGCGCGCGCGCTTGATAGCACGGGCCAGTTCACGCTGCTTTTTCGCCGAAACGGCGGTGATGCGCGAAGGAACGATCTTGCCACGCTCAGAGATGTAGCGCTGCAGCAGACGAGTGTCCTTGTAGTCGATCTTGGGCGCGTTGTCGCCCGAGAACGGGCAGACCTTGCGGCGGCGGAAAAATGGTTTTGCGGCCATGGTTTATGTCCTTTCGTCAGGCTTTGATCAACGGCGCTCGCGGCGGTCGCCACGCTCGTCACGCTTTTGCATCTGAACCGACGGGCCGTCTTCGTGGCCGTCGACCTTGATGGTCAGAACGCGCATGACGTCTTCGTGCAGACGCATCAGGCGTTCCATTTCCTGAACGGCGCCCGAAGGAGCGTCTGTCTTCAGGAAGGCATAGTGGCCTTTGCGGTTCTTGTTGATCTTGTAGGCCATCGTCTTGACGCCCCAGTACTCGCTATCAACCAGCTTGCCGCCGTTGTCAGCCAGAACGGAGCCGAAATGTTCGACGAGGCTTTCCGCCTGCGCGTTGGACAGGTCCTGACGCGCGATCATTACATGCTCATACAGTGGCATGTGCACTCCTGTTTATATCAAGGCGCATTTCAAAGGCGGGGCTTTCTGGTCCTTCGCGACCCTGCCACGAGAGGCTGCGCGATTCATAACTCTTGCGAAGGATGGCCCCGTATACACGTTTGAGCGCGAGGGGCAAGCCCCGCCACATATGCCTTTGTGAAGTCGCCCTAATTCCTTTGGCGTGCCCAATTCCTGACGCTTTTCGGCTCAAAGTTGTTTTGTATGCCGGGGACTAGCCGGAACGAGCAAATTCAGTACGGCAACCTGAGACGGGGTAAAGAAAATGACCGCTACGAACACAAACGCAATTCACAAGACGGCCACTGGTTCGCGATTTGAACATTCTGTGCCTGTCATGGTGGCCTTCGCACCGAACTGGAAAGCGAGAATGATCTTGGCGCGGGCCCTGGGCTTGATTTTGATCGTAGCCGCGTTTTCCATGTGGCTTATGTCCGGATCCGTTGCAGGACCCGAAGTGTGGCCCATCAAACTGGCGGCTTCGATGATGTTCCTGCTGGTCGGGGTTAGCTTGCTGACGATCGAGATTATGGATGCCCGGCCGGACGCATATTTTGACCCGATCCGCCGCGAAGTGCGCGTGCTGCAGAAAAACGAAAATGGCCGCCCGCAAACGGTTCTGCGTCGCAGCTACGAAACCCTGGGGGGTGCACGTTTTGCGGATGATCAGGTCGAGTTGTTCGACATGGATGGCAGCCTTCTGATGAAGCTGCCGCTGCAATCAGCGGATGTAAGCCGGGCGCTCAAGGGGCAACTCAGCGGAAACGTTACGATCTTCGCCTAAATCCCGTTCTGTTCAAAAAAGAACAGAATTTGTGAGAGAATAGAGGTTGAGTGCCGCCCTTGGGCGGCACATTTACGTTAGTGAGCAACCATTCTGGGTTGCACCACCAATTCTGCGGAGTTTGTTATGAAACCTATCCTCCTGGCCGCCGCACTGGCCGTATCAGCAACATCGGCTTTTGCTGCTGCCGAGAAATATGTTCTGGACTCAAGCCACAGCCAGGTCGTCTTTACTTACAATCACCTCGGATTTTCGACCACAACCGGGATGTTCTCGGGTTTTGAAGGCGAGATCATGTTCAATCAGGAAGACCCCGCTGCGTCGAGCGTGTCTGTCTCGATGCCGGTGGTCGAGATGATCACGGGCTGGAAGCCGCGCGAGGATCATTTTATGTCCGAGGATTTCTTTGCTGCGGCCGAGGGTGACTTGGCCACCTTTACCTCGACCGGTATTGAAGTGACAGGCGAGAACACTGCCAAGATCACCGGTGATCTGACCCTGAACGATATCACCAAGCCCGTGGTGCTGGACGCAACGCTCAATCAGGTTGGCGAGCATCCGATGGCTGGAAAACAGTGGGCCGGATTCGACGCGACCACAACCCTGCTGCGCAGCGACTTCGACCTGGGTCAATTCGCACCGTTCGTCAGTGACGAGGTGGAAATTTCGATCTCGATCGAAGCGCAAAAGGCTGAATAAGTCAGATTTGGCTATTGAATGGAAAACCGCCGGTGCTGAAACACCGGCGGTTTTTTTGTCGGTCAATGTTACTTGGCCTGCGACGCGGTCAACTCTACTGCAACGGTAACGGCAAAAGCCAGCGAATCCTCGGCAGGCATGTTTTTGCCAATGTCGAAACTCAGCCGGTCCAGCGTAATTTCTCCGGTCATTGTTGCGACATCATCCTGAATACTCAGAGCGAAGGGCAAAGCGATGTCCAGCGTCTTGTCTCGGATTGTCAGGGGGCCACGCGCCTCGTATCCGGATTCGGTTTTGAACAGGTCGGCATCGAAGCTGGCGGTCGGGAACTGGCCGCTGTCGAAGAAATCCGCGCCCATGGCCTGATCCGTTACGGTTCCGAGGCTCAGCGAGCCGATGGCAATGGTCACGTCCACCGACCCTGCGAGGCCGGGTTCTGCCGGCTCGTCGAAAGTGATCGCGGCGGTCCAGTCAGAGAAACTGCCGGTTACAGGGCTGCCAAGTTGCTTGATCGTGATCGACAGGTTTCCTTCCTGCACCTGCCAGTCCGACTGAACCTCTGCAAGTTCGGCGGTGTCAGTGGAAGCGGCAGAGTGTTTGTTGAAAACACCGGTGGTCCAGCCACCCGCCAGCACACCGCACCAGATGACCAGCGCGGCGGCGGCGGGGACAAGTGAGTGTTTCTGTGCGGGCGGCTTGGGCGCATCCGTTGCGCCCGGCAACATCCGACGCAGCGTGCTGTCTTTATCCACGACATGGTGTTTCAGCGCTCCTGTGATGTGCAGCACCAGCGAACCCGCCAAGACGAGGATGAACAGCCAATGCAGGCTGGCGGTCAGTTCAGCCAGAGCGGGCGACTTGGGAATGAATGGCAGGTTCTGGCCAAAGGGCCACAGGATAGGCGCGAACCCTTCGGCGGCTGCGTGGTGCAGCCAGCCGGTCAGGGGAACCAGCACAAGCGAGCCATACAATAGCCAATGCACTGTTTCGGCGGCGAATGCTTCGGGCTTGTTTTCTGCGTTCAGCAAACCGGGTTTGGTTTGTGTCATCGCCCAGAGGATACGGGCCAAGGCCACGAAAAAGACGGTGATGCCCACAGTTTTGTGCAGCGAAAACAGCCGTGCGGCCTGTGCGATGTCGTCCTCGGTTGTCGGAATTGACGGGTCATAGATCGCCTGGGCCAGGTTGTTGGCAAAAAAGCCCAGTGGCAATGCCGTGAAAATCAGCAATGCCGTCAACCAGTGAAAGGTCTTGGCAATACTTCCGTAGGTAGAGAAGGTATTTTTCGAGTGCATTGATCGGATGCTCCGAAGGTGAAGGTCTGGACACAACCTATATCCGTGTGAACAGGACACAATATGACCGTGCGCACAGCGATGGTGCCGGAATGCAGAGCGCAGGCAATGCTTGTGCCGGGCCAATTGTCGGTTTACACCCCGCCGCAACCTAACGTCATCCATGAGGTTGCAATGACACTCGCGTTCGTTTTCCCGGGGCAGGGCGCCCAGACCATCGGTATGGGCAAAGCACTGGCCGAAGCCTATCCCGCCGCGCAGGCGGTATTTGACGAAGTGGACGAGGCACTGGGGGAAAAGCTGAGCAGCCTGATCTGGGATGGCGAGATCGAAACACTGACGCTGACACAGAACGCGCAACCGGCGCTGATGGCGACCTCGATGGCGGCGATGCGCGCGCTTGAGGCCGAAGGGGTTGCGATTACCAATGCGTCCTATGTCGCGGGGCATTCGCTGGGTGAATATTCGGCGCTTGCTGCTGCAGGGGCTTTGTCGGTCGCCGATACTGCCCGCCTGCTGCGCACACGCGGTCAGGCTATGCAGAGCGCCGTGCCGGTAGGTGAAGGCGCGATGGCCGCCGTGCTGGGGCTGGATCTGGAGGCCGTTCGCGCGGTTGCGGAAGAAGCCGTGCAGGGCGAGGTCTGCCAGGCGGCGAACGACAATGATCCCACACAGGTTGTGGTGTCGGGCTCAAAGGCGGCTGTGGAACGTGCCGCAGTTATTGCAAAGGAAAAAGGTGCCAAGCGGGCGGTCATGCTGCCGGTCAGCGCGCCATTCCATTGTGCTTTGATGCAGCCTGCCGCCGATGTGATGGCCGAGGCCCTGGCTGCCGTTGAAATCAAAGCGCCTGCTGTTCCGTTGGTGGCGAATGTGCGTGCCGAGGCGGTGACGGACCCGGATCTGATCCGGCAGTTGCTGGTCGAACAGGTGACGGGTTCGGTCCGGTGGCGTGAAAGCGTGCAGTACATGGCGGCGCAGGGTGTGACCGAGACATGGGAAATTGGCGCGGGAAAGGCGCTGTCGGGCATGATCCGAAAGATCGACCGGGCTATTGCCGGCAAAGCTGTCGGTACACCCGAAGACGTGCAGAATGCGGTGCAGGCCGAATCGTAATCTCCATACGCGTCGACACAGACGAACCAAGAGGGAAACCGAATGTTTGATTTGACAGGTAAGAATGCGCTGATCACCGGGGCTTCGGGCGGTATCGGGGGCGAAATTGCGCGTACCCTGCATGCGGCGGGCGCGTCGGTAGGGCTTTCCGGTACACGGGTCGAGCCATTGCAGGCGCTTGCGGACGAACTGGGCGAACGGGCCCACGTTTTGCCCTGCAACCTGAGCGACGCCGAAGCGGTTGCAGCGCTGCCGAAGCAGGCGGCCGAAGCGATGGGATCCGTTGATATTCTGGTGAACAATGCGGGCATCACGCGCGACAACATCTTTATGCGCATGTCGGATGAAGAATGGCAGAGCGTGATTGACGTGAACCTGACCGCGACCGCCAAACTGTGCAAAGGCGTTCTGCGCGGCATGATGAAGGCCCGCTGGGGTCGTATCATCAATATCTCGTCGGTGGTGGGCGCAACCGGTAATCCGGGGCAGGCGAACTATGCGGCGTCCAAAGCCGGAATGGTGGGCGTGACCAAATCGCTGGCCTACGAAGTGGCAAGCCGCGGAATCACCGCGAACGCCGTGGCTCCGGGCTTTATAACCACCGCGATGACCGACAAACTGACGGACGACCAGAAGAGCGGAATTCTGGGGCAGGTTCCGGCGGGCCGTATGGGTGACCCTTCGGAGATTGCCGCCGCAGTTCTGTATCTGGCTAGCCCTGAAGCGGGATATGTTACCGGAACCACCTTGCATGTGAATGGCGGTATGGCCATGTTGTAAGCGCGGCGCAGGGCAGGCGCGAAACCGTTTGCCTTGTGCGTTGTCTGTGCTATAGGCGGCGCAGATATGTGGGGGCCGGTCATTCAGGTTGGCCTTCGCCATGCCCGGTCAGCCGGGTCTCAAACCGCCCGGAACGGGCAAACCAAAGCCAGCCTGAGCGGGCAAGGGCAGAACCGGGCAATGCGCCCTGAAACGGAATGAGGAAAAGACATGAGCGACGTCGCAGATCGCGTTAAAAAGATCGTTGTTGAGCACCTGGGTGTCGAAGAAGACAAAGTCGCGGAAAACGCGTCCTTCATCGACGATCTGGGCGCGGACAGCCTGGACACTGTTGAACTGGTTATGGCCTTCGAAGAAGAGTTCGGCATCGAAATTCCCGATGACGCAGCCGAAACCATCCAGACCTTTGGCGACGCCGTCAAATTCATCAGCGAAGCGTCCTAAGCGTTTCGTGTCGAGATAGAGCGGCGCTTCCGGGCAACGGAGGCGCCGTTTTTTTGTGCCCGGACCGATTTCCCGCTTGCACGGCGTCTTATTGCTTCGCACTGTTTCCACTGAGGCAAAATTCCAGGCGGGCAGGGCATGATAAGATCCACCCCGATGATAAACACGGCGCGACTGACGCTTTGTGCGATGCGACCAGAAGATTTCAACCGCTTTGCGGAAATCTGGCGAAATCCGTGTGTTGTGCGCCATATTGGCGGCAAACCGAAATCGCGGGGCGAGGCGTGGGATGCGTTCCTGCGCAATGCCGGACACTGGCAGATGGCCGGATTCGGACAATGGGCGGTGATCCAGCAATCGAATCGGCAGATGATCGGTCAGGCAGGATTTTTCTATGGTGATCGGGGTCTGGGCGAGGATTTTGGCCGTTTCCCCGAGGCAGGCTGGGTCCTGGCCCCCGAAGCGCAGGGAAAAGGACTGGGATACGAGGCCGCACAGGCGGCTCACGACTGGTTCGACAGGGTCATTCCCGGGCAGTTGGTCGCCATGGTGGATGCCACAAATGAAGCGTCGCAAAGTCTGGCGCAGAAGCTGGGCTACGTTCTGATGCGTGAATGCGAATATATGGATACGCCTGTCCATCTGTTACGGCGAAATGGTCCGCCAGCACGCGCCTGAAACACAGTAATTGTAGCAATGCCGCAAATAGAGCGTGGTTTGCCGAAACTGTTTGAAACAACCGTTTCGGCGCTGTCTATGCTATGCTGGATTTTACAGCGATTGGGCGAAGGAGCATGCTCATGAGGATTTATCCCACGATGGAATTGCAGAACGGACGGTGTGTCTCGCTGGACAAAGGCCGTCTCGATGAAGCCATGGTCTGGCATGTCGATCCGGTTGCAACCGCACGCAGCTGGTCCGCGGCCGGGGCCGAATGGATGCAGCTTACGGACTTCGACGCAATCGAAGGGCGCAATACCAACGCCGAACTGATTGAAGAAATAATTCGAAGCGCGGAAATGCCGGTGCAGCTTGCCGGTGGTATGCGAAGCCGCGAGCACGTCGAGCACTGGATCGACAAAGGTGCCGGCCGGGTTGTGATCGGAACCCTGGCCGCGCGTGATCCCCACGTGGTCAAGGAACTTGCCAAACTGCACCCCGACCAGATCGTTCTGGCCGTGGATGTCTGGCAAGGTCAGGTTATGACCGAGGGCTGGCGCAGCCAAAGTGCCTTTACGCCAGAAGCCTTCATCGATGCTTTTGCCGACACGCCTTTTGCTGCCATTCTGGTCACTGATATCGACAGCGACATGGATGACGTCGAAGCGCAGTTGGGATTGATTTCGGGTCTGGCCAAGCACTCGCGGACCCCGGTCATTGCCAGCGGTGTCGTTCGTACGGCAGACGATATTTCGCGGCTGGCCTACATCTCTAACATCTCGGGCGCGATTGTGGGCCGTGCGCTGTTCCGCAAGACACTGAGCTTGTCCGAAGCGCTTAAGGTTGCGGCCGCTGCCCATGAACCTGTAGCGCAGTTCCAATAGGACCGGCCGGGTAATTCTGTTCCGCCCTTTTCCGTTTCAGGGAAGGGGCGGTTTTTTGTGCAGAGAGGTGGTTCATTCCTGCTGAACCACAATATATGACCGGAATTGGCGAAATGACGCTAACAAGGAATGCGCCCTTGCTCTTGCCCCCGGACCCCGGGGCGGGGTATGGACGGTTCTCATACAGGAAGCAGGCAAGAGGCATTTCATGCGCAGAGTCGTTGTAACCGGTCTGGGATTGGTCACTCCTTTGGCCAGTGGGGTCGAGGAAACCTGGTCGCGGCTGCTGGATGGGGAATCCGGCGCGGGCCCGATTACCTATTTCGATGCTGAGGCAAGTGGTGTCACCACGACATATGCCTGCGAAGTGCCGCGTGGAGACGGCACGAACGGGACTTTCAACCCTGACGACTGGCTGCCGCCGAAAGAGCAGCGCAAGATCGAAGATTTCATTCTGTATTCGATTGCTGCTGCAGACATGGCCTGTCAGGATTCCGGCTGGTTGCCTGAAGATGAGGAAAGCCGCCTGCGGACTGGTGTTTTGATCGGCTCGGGCATCGGCGGGCTGGGGTCCATCGCGGAAACTGCCAATCTGATCCGCGACAAGGGCCCACGGCGTGTTTCGCCATTCTTTATTCCTGGCGCGCTGATCAACCTGGCGTCGGGTCAGGTGTCGATCCGTCATGGCTTCAAGGGGCCGAACCATTCGGTCGTGACCGCCTGTTCCACCGGGGCGCATGCGATCGGCGACGCCAGCCGCATCATCCGCGCCGGGGACGCTGACGTGATGGTGGCCGGTGGCGGCGAAGGTTGCATCTGTGAGATCGGTATTGCCGGTTTCAACGCGTGTAAGGCACTGTCGACCAAATACGCGGATGATCCTAAAAAGGCGAGCCGCCCATATGACATCGATCGTGACGGGTTCGTCATGGGTGAAGGTGCGGGTATCGTGGTTCTTGAAGAATACGAACACGCAAAGGCGCGCGGTGCAAAGATTTACGCCGAGGTTCTGGGTTATGGCATGTCGGGTGACGCTTATCACATCACGGCGCCATCCGAGGACGGTGATGGCGCCGAGCGTTCGATGAAAGCCGCGCTGCGCAGTGCCGGTCTGGAACCGAAGGATCTGGACTATATCAACGCGCATGGCACTTCGACCATGGCGGATACGATCGAGTTGGGTGCGGTGGAACGTTTGCTGGGCGATCATGCAAGCAAGGCAACCATGACTTCGACCAAGTCGGCCACGGGCCACCTTTTGGGTGCGGCAGGCGCGATTGAGGCGATTTTCTCGATCCTGGCAATCCGGGATCAGGTTGCCCCACCGACAATCAACCTGGACAATCCGGCGGTTGAAACACCCATCGATCTGGCACCGAACGCCAAGCGTGAGCGTGAGATCAACGTGGCACTTTCCAATTCGTTCGGCTTTGGCGGCACAAACGCAAGCGTGATCTTTGGAAAGGTCAGTTAAATGTGGCGGGCCCTAGCGTCCAACGCGCTGACCTTGCTGGTGGTCGGCCTGTTTCTGATGGGCGGTCTGATCATTTGGGGGCAATCGCAATACAAGGCTGAAGGTCCGCTGCAATCCGCGATCTGCCTGCGGGTGGAAAGCGGTTCGAACATGACACGTGTTAGTCGCGATCTGGAGGATCAGGGTGCGATCAGCAATGCCATGATCTTTCGCATGGGCGCCGACTATTCGGATCAGGCGCAGAAATTGAAGGCGGGCAGCTTTCTGGTGCGCGAAGGCGCCTCGATGCAGCAGATCATCGACGAGATCACCAGCAGTGGTGTAAGCACCTGTGGTTCCGAGATTGAGTACCGTATCGGTGTAACCCGCACGCAGACCCGGGTACGCGAATTGGACCCTGCGACTTTGGATTTTGTCGAGGTTGCCTCATTTGGATCAGATGAGGAAACTCCGCCGGAATACGCAGAAAAACGTGGCGAGGCTGACACGCGCTATCGGGTGTCAGTGGCCGAGGGCGTGACCGCGTGGCAGGTTGTCGACGCGCTGAAGTCATTTGACGCGCTGAGTGGTGACGTAACCCAAATTCCGGCCGAGGGTGAGTTGGCGCCTGACAGCTATGATATCAAGCCGGGCGACGACAGGAATGCTGTCTTGCAGAAAATGCAGGATAAGCAGCAGCTTCGGATCAACGCAGTCTGGGAAGGTCGTCAGGACGGGTTGCCACTGGAAAGCCCGGAAGAAATGCTGATCCTCGCGTCCATCATCGAAAAGGAAACCGGCGTGCCGGAAGAGCGCGGACAAGTAGCCAGCGTATTCGTGAACCGCTTGAAGCAGGGCATGAAGCTGCAGACAGACCCGACCGTGATCTACGGGATCACCAAGGGTCAGGGTGTCCTTGGACGCGGATTGCGGAGAAGTGAGCTACGGCGCGCAACCCCTTGGAATACTTACCTGATCGATGGGCTTCCGCCGACACCGATTGCCAATCCGGGACTGGCAAGTCTGGAGGCCGCAGTTGCGCCCGAAGAAACCGACTATGTCTTCTTTGTTGCTGACGGAACCGGCGGTCATGCTTTTGCGGAAACCTTGCAGGAGCATAACCGCAATGTTGCCAAATGGCGTGAGATCGAAGCCGAGCGCAACTCGAGCAACTAATCCGCAAGAGACATGAATAAGTGGCCGGGGGCGCATCGCCGCCGGCCATTGTTGTTGTGCGATCAGGCCGCCGGGCGTCGGCGCTGTCTGCGCCGTTTGGAAGGGGCGGCATTCGAGTTTCCGGAACCCGCATGCGGTTTGGAACCTCTGCGACGATTGCCCTGACGGCGCGCAGGTTTCTGAGGCTCGGCTGCTTCAGGCAACGCGCCGCTGGCGACGGGAATTTCAATCTTCATCAGCTTTTGAATTTGCCGCAGCAGATCGACTTCTTCCGGTGCGCAAAACGCAATGGCTTCACCTTCGCGCCCGGCACGGGCCGTCCGCCCAATGCGGTGGACATAATTGTCGGGCACCTCGGGCAAGTCATAGTTGATCACATAGGCAACGCCGGGGATGTCGATCCCGCGTGCGGCCACGTCCGTCGCCACAAGAATCTTGATCTCGCCCGTGCGAAACGCCTTGATGGCGCGGTCGCGTTGTCCCTGGCTTTTGTTGCCATGGATCGATGCCGCGTTGAAACCATCTGCGACCAGCCCCTTCATCAGCTTTTCTGCGCCATGTTTGGTGCGGGAAAACACAAGCGTCAGCGCCTCGGGGTCGGTGGACAGAATATCACGCAGTTTGCCGGGCTTTCCGGGCTTGTCGATGAAGTGGATGGATTGAGTGATCTTGTCCGCAGCTTTGCCCGGTGGCGAAACCTGCACCCTTTGCGGGTTGGTCAGGTATGCGCGGCTGAGTTCCTCCATCTGCTTGGGCATCGTGGCCGAGAACAGCATGGTCTGGCGCGGGCTTCCCAGATGCGGCGCAATGCGGCGCAGGGCGTGGATGAAGCCCATGTCCAGCATCTGATCGGCTTCGTCCAGCACAAGATGCCGGACGGCGCCCAGATCGACGGCGCCGCGATCCATCAGGTCGATCAGGCGTCCGGGCGTTGCCACGAGGATGTCGGTGCCGCGTGACAGGAACGAAATCTGCTTGTTGATGGACTGGCCACCAACAACGGTCGCTACACGCAGTTTGGTCTTCTTGGTCAGATTGCGCAGACTTTCAGCGATCTGATTGACCAGTTCGCGGGTCGGGGCCAGGATCAGTGCCTTTGCCGTTTTGGGGGCCGGTTTGCCTGGCTGGGCCAGAAGGTGGTCAATCAGCGGCAGGCCGAAGGCCAGCGTTTTACCTGTACCGGTCTGGGCCAGGCCCAAAATATCGTGTCCCTGAAGCGCAAGCGGAATGGCCTGGTTCTGGATGGGGGTGGGTTGGGTAAGTTGCGCGTTTTTCAGGGCGTCATTCAGAGCGGGTGCAAGACCCAGCATGTCGAAGTCGAACAAATCGTATTCCTTTTTGGTCCGCAAAGCCGGGTTGGCCGCGAACATGAGATTCTGGCCACGCAACTTGCGCGACCGGCAGGGTTTAGCGAGACCTCAGGACGGGCAGGCGGGTCCTGCGCCATCCGGCCATCGCATCAAGAACCCTGCGTGAAGGGGAACTGGAGGGTAGGAGCGCTTTGGGCAGGCTACGAGCCTGCCGATGCTCACGCGTCAGCGCTGTGTTGAGCGGCACATGAGGGTTACGAGCGCAATTGTCAAGCGCTGCTGAATGCAAACGCTTGTTTGGGGTGATTATCGTGTTACGCCGTCAGAGCGTCCAGTTTTGCGGCCCAGATGAAGTCATTGTCACTGAGGCCGCCGATCTCATGCGTGGTGAGCCGGACCACTACGTAACCATAGCCGAAACTGATATCGGGGTGATGCCCCTGCTGATCGGCGAGCCATGCGCAAAGATTGGCCAGATAGGTCGCCTTGGCAAATCCCTTGAACTTAAAGCGCCGCGTCAGTGTTTTGGTTTCGGAATCAAGCTGCCAGTCCGGGCTGAGGGCCTTGAGATGCGACTTGGCGTCTTGCGCGGTCAGCGGCGGTATGCCGCCGGAACAAGGGACGCATGTTTGATCTGCTAGTTTCTGTGTCATGGTGGATCACTCGGCAGCGGTTGTTTTTTCAGGGAACTTGTTCGGCAACAGACCGAGAGACTGGGCGCGGTGGACGTCGGCCAGAAGGTTGCGCTCGGCCGCTTCGAACAGCTCCTCTGGATCGTTTAGCAAAAAATACCCCATCTGGTGCATATCGATCCGATAAGGAGTGCGCAGGATCGTCAGGACATCAAACGGTTCCCGATCAGGTACGTCGCTGTTCACGGCGTATACAAGTTCGGTGGGCGAGGAAGCCAGTCCGGATCCCAGCGCTTTGATACCACCTTCCTGTCGACGCAGCCCAAATTCGATTGTGAACCAGTATAGCCGGATCAGCCACGCATAGTCGTTCGGTCCGGCCTGTTGCCCGGCTTTACCGATGGCATGGCTGAACGCCGCAAAACGCGGATCACTCAGCAACGGAGTATGGCCGAAGATTTCATGAAAAATGTCGGGCTCTTCAATATAGTCAAAATCTTCACGTGAGCGAATGAAGGATGCCGCAGGGAAAGTTCGATCCGCCAGCATGCCGAAGAACGTCTTAAACCCGATGAGGGCCGGAACCGGCTGCACCCGCCAGCCGGTCAGATCCAGCAGACGCTCGGAGATGTCCGCGCAAGAAGGTACGGTTGTTTTGGGAAGATCGAGGCGTGCCAGCCCGTCCAGGTATTCGCGCGCCATGTAGCGCTGAACATTTGGCGCTTGCGCGGCATAGAGATCGGCCCAAACCGCGTTCTCTTCATCCGTGTAGACTATGTGGCCGCGGCTGTCGGGTACTTTCGCGACGTAGCTGGTTGATTTGGGCATGATGTATCCTCCTGAAACAATTGTAGCCGGGAAGCTTGGAATAAATGTCTGGAAAGAGGCGATTGGATTGCTATTTTGAAATGTATGGATGCCCAGAATGGAAATTGTGAAACATATGCTTCATGATGCGGATATTGCGGTTTTGCGAGAGTTGCAGCTGAACGGCCGACTGTCGATGCAGGATTTGGCAGAGCGAACCGGGTTGTCGGCCTCACAATGCTGGCGGCGGGTGCGTGATCTGGAAGCGTCGGGCGTTATTGCCGGCTATGGGGCGCAGCTCAGGGCCAAGGAAATCGGGCTGAATGCGATCGCTTATGTCCATGTTGCGCTGCGAGATCATCACGAGGACAGCATCAAGTCATTCCTGCGTTTGGTGGAGACTGAACCGCAGATAGTGGAATGCGCGTCCATCACCGGGGACCATGATTTTATTCTGAAAGTGTATGCACGAACACCGGAGGAACTTGAGGGCTTTATCATGCAGCGTCTTCTGAAGTCCGGGCTGGTTCGGGATACCCGGA
This sequence comes from Ruegeria sp. N11, assembly GCF_056531525.1. Taxonomy (NCBI): domain Bacteria; kingdom Pseudomonadati; phylum Pseudomonadota; class Alphaproteobacteria; order Rhodobacterales; family Roseobacteraceae; genus Ruegeria; species Ruegeria sp. N11. The sequence continues at coordinate 20,880 of NZ_JBQFLX010000001.1, read as the reverse complement.
GCAATTTCGTGCTGCGTCAAAACAAAACACGGGCGCCTTTGCCTTTGCGTTGATTGTTCGACAAAGGCTTGAAGGTTGCCCGGTAGGCGAAAGAAATCATTAATAATTTTGTCACGATGCCTGTTGCGCCGACGTTGCGCGAAGCCTTGACTGGGCGGCCTTTCTCGCGTAAAGGTTGTGTCATGCTAGAAGAAGTGGGCAACGGCCCCGGGGCAACCCGGTGGCCGTTTTTCGTTTCTCTCGTGCGGAAAAACTCTCGCATGAGGTCACAGGCAAACATGACTTTGATTACCCCGGAAGAGCGGATGTCCCAAACGGCGGAACTTTTGCAGTCGCTCGAGACGTCCATTCGCGGTTTGCGCCAGGCAGCGGAAGAACTGCGCAGGCAAATCGGAGCTGGGGAGGATGCAGATCTTGCTGGTACAGCAAAACAACTCGGGCAGTTAGAGGGGCTGATCCGAAGTTGCCAAAAAGTGGAGACAAGCTTTGTCGAACAACATCACAGACAAGCCGGGATTGCCCAAGGAGGATACGCACTTGACCTTGAGCGCGCTCGATTTGAAATCGGGTGCAGGCTGGCTCGCCTCCGCAGATGCTGCAGTGAGGGAGAGGTTTCTGAATGAGATCGGGAAGGGGGGGCTGTGCGCCCTCCCTTTCCTGTTTGAATTCTGGGCGCTGCCGCATCAGTTGCCGCCCGAGGGCGACTGGCGGTCCTGGGTGATCATGGGCGGGCGTGGAGCGGGCAAGACACGTGCCGGGGCCGAGTGGGTGCGTTCGATGGTCGAGGGGTCTTTGCCTTTGGATAAAGGGGAGGCCAGTCGGGTCGCGTTGGTTGGTGAGACGTTTGATCAGGTGCGTGATGTGATGATCTTTGGCGATAGCGGGATATTGCAGTGTTCGCCCCCGGATCGTCGACCTGTTTGGAAGGCATCGGAACGGAAACTGATCTGGCCCAATGCGGCCGAGGCGCAGGCTTTTTCGGCGCATGATCTGGAGGGGCTGCGTGGACCGCAGTTCGATGCGGCCTGGGTGGATGAACTGGCCAAGTGGAAGAAGGCGGGCGAGACCTGGGACATGTTGCAATTTGCGTTGCGGCTGGGCGAGCGACCTCGGGTCTGTGTGACCACCACGCCGCGCAATGTGAAGGTTTTGAAGGAATTGTTGGCGTCGCCCTCTACCGTACAAACCCATGCGCAGACCGAGGCGAACCGGGCCAATCTGGCGGAGTCCTTTTTGGAAGAGGTGCGCGCGCGATACGCGGGCACGCGGCTGGGGCGACAGGAGTTGGACGGGGTACTGCTGTCAGATGCCGAAGGGGCGCTGTGGACGGGTTCGATGCTGGAGGCGGCGCGCTGTGCGCGGGTGCCTGAGTTGGATCGCATCGTTGTGGCATTGGACCCGGCGGTGACGGCGGGATCGGATGCGGATGCCTGTGGGATCGTGGTCGTGGGCGCTCAGGTGCAGGGGCCGCCCGAGGAATGGCGGGCGTTCGTGCTGGCTGACCGGACGGTGCAGGGTGTTGGCCCGGCGGGCTGGGCGCAAGCCGCGATTGACGCGATGGATGAGTTCGCGCCGGAACGGCTCGTGGCCGAGGTCAATCAGGGCGGGCAACTGGTTGAGGAGGTCGTTCGGCAGGTGGACCCTCTGGTCCCGTTCCGGGCAGTCCGTGCGTCGCGGGGCAAGGTCGCGAGGGCAGAGCCTGTGGCGGCCCTGTACGAGCAGGGGCGTGTGGCGCATGTGGCGGGGATGGACGCGCTGGAGGAGCAGATGTGCCAAATGACCGCGCGTGGGTTCGAGGGGCAGGGCTCGCCTGACCGGGTCGACGCTCTGGTCTGGGCGCTGCATGAGTTGGTTGTGGGGCCTGCGGGGGCGTATCGGAGGCCGCGGGTAAGGGCGTTGTAAGAGGTTGTTCACTTCAAGCCTAGATGCCGAACGACTGCAAGCATCCTGTTTTATTGATGCTGCGCAAGACGCAAAAGTCAGCTCTCGGGGACGCCTTTTTCGATACGATAGCGGAACTGGATATAACCGCTCGGGCAGGCGACTGCCTGCGCGTCAGTTAGAGTGACATCTCGGAGAGTTCTTCCGAACAATGGTGTTCCATCGCCGATCAGGATCGGCATTTGGGTTATGGTGATCTCGTCAAGTCGACCGAGGTTAATAAAATTCTGAATAGTCTTGCCGCCGTCGATATACGCACTCTGATAGCCTTCAGCCTCAAGCCTATCCAAGAGTGCTGTCAGGTCGCCTGAATACAGTTCGATTCTGTTTTTCAGATTGGCTGGGGGCGTTTGAATCGTTTTGCTTAGCACAACAATCTTTGTTGTTCCGTAGGGCCACTGATCGGGTGGCAGATCAAAGCTGCTGATCATTTCCATGCATTTGCGACCCATGATCATGCAATCGATGGTCGCAAAGTAGGTCGCAAAGTCGATGTAGCTCTCGGCCATGCCAGCCTCCGGGTTGCCCGCGGATTCAAGCCAGTCAACACTGCCATCAGCACGGGCAATAAACCCGTCTGCGCTTGTTGCGATATATGCGCTGCACTTCATGACGACCTCCTTGGTTTTCTAGTCAACTCAAAGGATGCTGGTTGTTATCTAACTTGATAGCAGACATTCGTTCCAACAGATATCTCGGCAGCTTCGTCCGCAATGAGGCAAATTGAACTCAATGCAAATCTGGAGTGAAGCAGGCGGTTGAGTTGGGCGTTGCACAACCCCCGCACGCCCCATTCCCGAGGCTTAAACGTTTTTGCGTCATAACTCCTTTCAACAAGCCGGGCAGAGCGGCGGCAGAAAGGAGCACAGATGGTATTCGATTTCTTGCGTCGTGGATCGGCTGGCGAGGCACCCGAGGCGAAGGCGAGCGCGGCGGGGCCTGTGGTGGCGTGGCAGACGGGCGGGCGCGTGGCGTGGAGCCCTCGGGATACGGTATCGCTGACGCGGACGGGGTTTTCGGGGAACCCGGTGGGGTTTCGGTCGGTCAAGTTGATTGCCAAGGCGGCGTCGGCGTTGCCTTTGGTGCTGCAGGATCAGGCGCAGCGGTTTGATACTCATCCGATCCTGTCGCTGGTGCGTCGTCCAAATGCGGCGCAGGGGCGGGCGGAGTTGATGGAGGCCTTGTTCGGGCAGTTGCTGCTGTCGGGCAATGCCTATGTCGAGGCGGTTCAAGCCGAGGAAGGCCGGCCTGTTGAGTTGTACGTCTTGCGATCGGACCGGATGAATGTGGTGCCGGGGGCGGATGGTTCTGGAAGGAGGGCTGGATTGGAAACCGGTTGGTTTCTCGCCGTCCGATATGGAATTTCAAAAGACCAAGGAAGCCGCCGCCTGCGAGATCGCTCTGGCCTTTTGGGGTCCCGCCGATGCTGAAGGGACCCCGGGGGAAGCGACCTATTCGAACTCAGGAGGCCAATCGGGCGTTCTATCGCCTGACAGTTCTGTCCCTGGCGACGCGTGCCTTGTTGGCCGCGCCGCAGCGGGAGCGTCGGAAACTATGCGCCCTGATGATCGCCGAGGCTGAGCTGGCCGATCAACATGTCAGGCGAACCGGCGATCTGCATCCGGTTTTCGGCAACGGATCGTTGATGGCCGCGGCGCGGAGCCGTCGGCTGGCGGATGAACCAGACTTTGAAGATATTCAATATTGCCAGTGCTTTGAGATGGTTCTGAGCCAACTGATCCGCTTTCTGGTTAGCCGGATGCGCAGCTGACACATTTGCCGGCGGCTGGATCAAGGTCCAGCCGCCCGCGCGGGATTTCATCGCCGCAATCCTCGCAATATCCGAACTCACCATCGTCGATCCGTGTCAGGGCCGCTTGCAATCGGCGGGCCTCAAGATCCCGGTTTGCTTGCTGGGCCTTGGCCATGGCCTGATTTTGCAGCGCATCCATTCGGCTGAGGCGCCCCACGGCCTGTTGATCCAACGGAACGATCGCCTGGGCCTCTTTGCCCGCCTCTGATTGCGCGGCCAGTTCGCGCAATCGGTCGCGAATTTGTGTTTCGAAATCGGCCAGTTCGGACTCATTCATTTTCGTTACACTGCGGATCAAGGGTTTGCGTTTGGTGTTTTTACAACTAAATGGCATTCTAGGCGCAGCAAGGGATCAATAGCTATGTTTGAAACGCGCACCAAAGTGAGAAATATGGATCCGGTCTGGGATCGGATCACGGCCGAGGCGCACGCGGCTGTTGAAAAAGAGCCACTGATGGGCGGGTTGGTGCACGCGTGTATCCTCCATCACCGCAGCCTTGAACGTGCGCTGTCGTATCGGGTGGCGGCCAAGCTGTGCTCGAACGAGATGTCGATGATGGTTCTGCGCGAGATCGTGGACGAGGCCTATGCCGACGACCACGGATTGATAGAAGCAGCGCGGGCAGACCTGATGGCCGTCTACGAACGCGACCCGGCCTGCCACCGCTTGTTGCAGCCCATTTTGTATTTCAAAGGCTATCAGGCGATGCAGGCGTATCGTGTCGCGCATTGGCTGTGGCGCACGGGCCGTCATGACTTGGCTTATTTCTTCCAGATGCGTTCGTCCGAGATCTTTGGGATCGACATTCACCCGGCAGCGCAGATCGGAAAAGGCATCATGATCGATCACGCACACTCCATCGTGATCGGGGAAACCGCCGTTGTCGGTGATAACGTCTCGATGCTGCATTCTGTGACGCTTGGCGGAACCGGCAAGGAAGAAGAACAGCGCCATCCGAAGATCGGAAACGGTGTTCTGATTGGGGCCGGGGCCAAAGTGCTGGGCAATATCAAGGTCGGTAACTGCAGCCGAATAGCCGCGGGATCGGTGGTGCTGCAGGAGGTTCCGCCTTGCAAGACCGTGGCGGGCATTCCTGCCAAGATCGTGGGTGAGGCGGGCTGTGATCAGCCGTCGATCTCGATGGACCACATGCTGGGCAAAGACCAGTAAGGCAAATCAGTTCGAGTGGTTGTTCATTTTCTCCGACCGCTCGCACCTTCTTTCTTCCCATCGCTTCTTGCGCTCTTTGATCACACTATCGCGCCGTTTTCTGTCTTGCGAATGCAGCAGGATCAGATGAACTGAAACGGGAATTTTCGCGCGGGCAGCTGTTGGGCTTGGCCCTTAATGGCGCTGGAAGTGCTGTCGCCAGCAAAAAAGAGAAAAAGCAAAATTCTGACTGATTTCGCAGAGGTCATTGCACTCCGACAGGTAAAGGAATCATGCGCAAAGAGATGCGAGACGCCGATCTTTCTGAACAAGGTCGATGGTGATCTCGCCATCTCACATTCTGAACAAGGGGCAAAGCCTCGCCGGATCAAGGATGCGGCGAGGCTGTTGTCTTGTTTCAGGCCAGCATGACCATTGGGTTTTCAAGGTTGTCCACTATGGCTTGCAGCAACTGTGCACCAAGCGCGCCGTCAATGACCCGGTGATCAACCGACATTGTGACCGACATGACCGTCGCGACCGTCAGTTCGCCATCTTCACCCGCGACCGGCTTCTTCAACCCTGTACCAACGGCCAGAATACCTGCATGGGGCGGGTTCACGATGGCGTCGAAATTGTCGATACCAAACATGCCGAGGTTCGAAACCGCGAATGTACCGCCCTGATATTCATGCGGTGCCAGCTTGCGTTCACGGGCACGACCGGCGAGGTCCTTCATCTCGGTTGACAGCGCAGAAAGCGATTTGGTGTCGGCGTCCTGTAGAACTGGGGTGAACAGGCCGCCTTCGATTGCAACCGCAACGGCGACATCCGACGGCCTCAGTTGCAGCACCCGATCGCCCGCCCAGACGGCGTTGCATTCCGGGACCTGTTGCAGCGCGTTGGCGACGGCCTTGATGATAAAGTCGTTGACGCTCAGCTTTACGCCACGGCCCTCCAGTTGTTTGTTCAACTGGCTGCGGAACTTGAGCAGTGCATCCAGCTTGATGTCGCGGCGCAGATAGAAATGCGGGATGGTCTGTTTAGCTTCACCCAGACGCGCGGCGATGGTCTTGCGCATCCCGTCGAGTTTGATCTCTTCGTATTCACGACCCTCGTACATGCGGGCAACCATATCGGCGGATGGGCCAGTTGGAGCCGCCGCCGCTGCAGGTGCTGACGCGGCTGCGGCGGGTGCCGCAGCAGGTGCGGTTGCTGTCGCGCCTTCCACATCTGCCTTGACGATACGGCCATGGGGACCCGATCCGGACAATTGCGCAAGATCCAGGCCTTTCTGCGCCGCGATGCGTCTGGCCAGAGGTGATGCAAAGATGCGTCCGCCATCGGCTTTGGCCGGAGCAGACGGGGCAGGGGCCGGCGCCTCGGGTGCCGCGGGCGCGGCAGCCTCGTTGCCCGCGGCGGCTGCAGGCGCAGCCGCTGGAGCAGCGGCAGGCGCGGCCGCGATATCATCGGCGCTTTCGCCATCGTCCAGAAGAACCGCAATAGCGGTGTTGACCTTGACCCCTTCGGTGCCTTCCGGGATCAGGATCTTACCAACAACACCTTCGTCGACGGCCTCGAACTCCATCGTGGCCTTGTCGGTTTCGATTTCGGCCAGCAAGTCACCCGAGGCGACGGTGTCGCCTTCCTTGACCAGCCATTTGGCAAGTGTTCCTTCCTCCATGGTGGGTGAAAGGGCGGGCATCAGAATTTCGGTGGGCATGTCTTCATGTCCTCTTACTTCGAGAATGAGTAGATCAGCGTTGCGATGTCGATAAGCAGAATAGCGGCACAAAAGGTGACGAACACACCAATCACCATGGAACGCGCGCGCGACACATGCGGGTGGTTTGTCTTCAGCCACTCAGTGAAGTTTCCCAGTGCCGCCGCGTCGCTGTGATCCAAAACCGCCAGGTAATCCATGCCAAGCTGCAAGCGCTGCTGCTCGAGCACGATGTAGATGACGGAAGCATACGAAACGATACAGGCAACGCTCAGCATTGCCCGGATAGGCCAGGCGTCGGTCAGACTTCCAACCATAAAGGAAAACTGAAACTCGATCCCGTTCAGGCCTTCCAGATTCAAAGCTATGCTGATGAAGGAAACGGCAAGGAACGCTGCGCAAACATAAAGCAGATTGCGGTTGTTGTCCTTTCGTGCGGCATCGAGGCTTTCGAAAAGCCAGTCTGCTCCCGAAGGATAATCTGCGTTCCTTGCAATCATCGCCTAGCGGTACGTCACTTGTTTGACGGCTGCGATCACCTCATCGGTGGTCACCAGCGCCAGTTTTTCCAGGTTTGCAGCGTAGGGCATCGGAACATCCTTGCCGGTGCAGTTGATGACCGGCGCGTCGAGGTAATCGAACGCCTCCTGCATCACCACGGATGAGATATAGCTGCCAACCGAACCTTGCGGCCAACCCTCCTCGACAGTCACCAGGCGATTGGTCTTCATCACGGAATTGATGATTGCACCTGTATCCATCGGGCGGATTGTGCGCAGGTCGATCACTTCGGCGTTGATACCTTCTCCGGCCAGCTTGTCGGCGGCTTCCAGTGCGAACTGCATGCCGATACCGAAGCTGACGATGGTGACGTCGGAACCTTCGCGCCAGATACGGGCCTTGCCCAGCGGGACGGTCAGGTCGTCAACCTGAGGCATGTCAAAGCTGCGACCGTAAAGGATTTCGTTTTCCAGGAAAACGACCGGGTTGGGATCGCGGATGGCAGACTTCAGCAGACCTTTTGCGTCAGCGGCAGAGTAAGGCATGACAACCTTGAGGCCGGGCACCTGCATGTACCACGCCGCATAGTCCTGGCTGTGTTGGGCTGCGACGCGTGCCGCTGCGCCGTTCGGACCACGGAACACGATCGGACAACCCATCTGACCGCCGGACATGTAAAGCGTCTTGGCGGCCGAGTTGATGATCTGGTCAATTGCCTGCATGGCGAAGTTGAAGGTCATGAACTCGACAATCGGTTTCAACCCACCAAAGGCCGAACCCACCGCGATGCCAGCAAACCCGTGCTCGGTGATCGGAGTGTCGATCACACGCTTGCTGCCGAATTCGTCCAGCAGGCCTTGCGAGATTTTGTAGGCACCCTGATATTCGGCGACTTCTTCGCCCATCAGGTAAACGTCCTCATCGCCACGCATTTCTTCGGCCATGGCGTCGCGCAAGGCTTCGCGAACGGTTTGGGGTTTCATTTCGGCATCTGCCGGCCAGTCGGGGGACAGATCCACCACCGGTGCCGCCGGTGCAGCAGCCGGAGCCGCAGCAGCGACCGCCGCCGGGGCAGCCTCGGGCGCCACTTCAGCAGCGGGCGCGGCCGACGGCAGGGCCGAGGCGTCTTCACCTTCCTCAACCAGAATGGCGATTGGAGTGTTCACCTTGACCCCTTCGGTGCCTTCCTCGATCAGGATCTTGCCAACGATGCCTTCGTCGACGGCTTCGAACTCCATTGTGGCCTTGTCGGTTTCGATCTCGGCCATGATATCGCCGGATGAAACGGTGTCGCCTTCCTTGACCAGCCATTTGGCCAGCGTGCCCTCTTCCATCGTGGGCGAAAGGGCGGGCATGAGAATTTCGGTTGCCATGTCTTATTCGTCCTCTCAGGCGTAGATGTCGGTCCAGAGCTCGTCCAGTGACGGCTCGGGGCTTTCTTTCGAGAATTCGGCGGCCTTGTTGACGACCTCTTTGATCTCTTTGTCGATTGCTTTCAGATCATCTTCTGTCGCGTGTTTGCCGGACAACAGCAGCTCGCGCACATGTTCGATCGGGTCGCTTTGCTCGCGGACCTTCTGAACTTCTTCCCGTGTGCGATACTTGGCCGGGTCGGACATCGAGTGGCCGCGGTAGCGATAAGTCTTGACTTCAAGGATATAGGGACCCTTGCCCGCGCGGCAGTGGGCGACGGCCTTTTCGCCGGCCTCCTTGACGGCCAGAACATCCATGCCGTTGACGATCTCGCCGGGAATGCCAAAGGCTTCTCCGCGAACGTAAATGTCCTGGGTCGAGGTAGAGCGGGCTTGCGCGGTGCCCATGGCGTACTGGTTGTTCTCGATCACGAAGACAACGGGAAGATCCCACAGGGCAGCCATGTTGAAGGTTTCATACACCTGACCCTGGTTCGCCGCTCCGTCGCCGAAATAGGTGAATGTCACCCTTCCGTTGCCCTTGTACTTGTCGGCAAAGGCCAGACCCGCGCCCAATGGCACCTGCGCGCCCACGATGCCGTGGCCGCCGTAGAAATGTTTCTCTTTCGAGAACATGTGCATCGAGCCGCCCTTGCCCTTGGACAGGCCGCCCTCGCGCCCAGTCAGTTCGGCCATCACGCCGCCGGGATCCATGCCGCAGGCCAGCATATGGCCATGATCACGATAGGAGGTGATGCGCTTGTCGCCTTCTTCGGCAGCAGCTTCGAGACCGACCACAACGGCCTCCTGACCGATGTACAAATGGCAAAATCCGCCGATCAGACCCATACCGTATAGTTGTCCCGCCTTCTCCTCGAATCGGCGGATTAGCAACATTTCGCGATAATAGAGTTTGAGTTCGTCCGCAGAAACGTTTGGTTTCTTTGTGGTTTTTCGCGCAGCCATTGTGGCAATCTCCCCCTTTCGGCAAGATAGTTTAGCGTTAAACTATCTCATAGAACATTTGACCGCATCTGGCGAGAGTAAAAGTAACGCAGGGGCAGGATACGCGATCCTTGGCCTTGCGGTCTTCGTTAAAAGACTGCGGGCAAAGGTTTTTCGATGAAAAATCTGAAACCTCAGGGATCAATGAATGACGATTTCATCCGTTCGGACCATGCCCAGAACCGAGCGGGCCTGCTGGTCCAGCAAATCAAGATCCAGATAGGTGTCCGACAGACGGCGGGTCAGGTTTTCCATTTCCGAGGTCTCAGCCTCAAGCCGGGCCAGATCGCGCGACAGAGCGTCCCGTTCCGCAGCAATCTCGACCCGTCTGAACAGGCCAAAATCGCCCTGCACAGCGGCGAAGGTGAAATAGACACCCAGCATGAAAGCCACCATGAAGAACAAAACTGAGCCCAAACCGGGCCGATGGGAACGGGACACTCTGTTAACCGCCGTATGAAGTCTGCCTCAAAAACGTGCCCTTTGCGGACATCTGATCGCACTATGTCACAGGCGATTCGCGTTGTGAATCCCTTGATTCGCACTTTTTTGCGAATTGCCGAATTAGGTTTCTCAGCGCCATGCCGCCAGCGCCTGATTGCGGGTCAGAGTTTGCTGCTCCATGCAGGCCCAATAGAACATGGGCGCCGCGCTGCCATCGCTTGCCAGCTCCGGATCGCAAGTCGCGTCACGCGCCTTCAGCCAGGCGCGCTGTTCGTTCAACAGGGATTGACCGTTCCCACGCGCATCGGCAAGCGGTTTGACTTCGGCCCAGATACGGTTCAACTCGCGATCCGCGATTTCCCATTTTTCCTTGGCGCAGAAATTGGCGTCGAGTTGGGTTTGTCCGCCACAACTGGATTGTGCGGCGGAATAGGCGGGGATCAATGCAACGATCAGGCAGGCAAGGTACCTCATGACAAAATCTCCAATTCAATAAGGAGAGTTTATCATGAGGCGCGAAATGCAGCTAATTTGTCTTTATGACTAGCCTTCCAATGCCGCGACGCCGGGCAGGGTTTTGCCTTCCATCCACTCAAGAAACGCGCCGCCGGCGGTTGAGATGTAGGTGAAATCGCTGGCTGCCCCCGACGCATTAAGGGCGGCAACCGTGTCACCCCCACCTGCAACCGAGATCAGCTTGCCCGACCGGGTCAGCGCAGCCGCTTTAAGCGCTGCGGCGTTTGTGGCAGCGTCGAAGGGTTCCAGCTCGAAAGCACCCAGCGGGCCGTTCCAGATCAGGGTCTGGCTTTGCGCAAAGATTTCGTTGATGGCCGCGACACTTTCGGGGCCGGCATCCAGGATCATACCCTCCGGGGGGCATCCATCAGATTGCAGAACCTGATGCGGAGCATGGGCTTCGAACTTTTCGGCGACCACGATGTCGCGGGGCAGGACAATCGTGCAGCCCGACGTCTCCGCCTTTGCCAGAATTTCCGCAGCCGTGTCCTTCATCGCGGTTTCGGCCAGCGATTTCCCGACATCAATGCCCTTGGCGACAAAAAATGTGTTCGCCATACCTCCGCCAATGACCAGATAGTCGACCTTGTCGATCAGATTGCCCAGCAACTCCAGCTTGGTCGATACCTTGGCCCCACCGACAACGGCAGTGACGGGGCGTTTCGGTGAACCCAAGGCGCCTTCCAGCGCCTCAAGTTCCGCCTGCATCAGACGACCGGCGCAAGCGGGAAGCAAACGTGCAAGCGCCTCGGTCGAGCTGTGGGCGCGGTGCGCGGCGGAAAACGCGTCGTTACAATACAGATCACCCAGGCGAGCCATACCTGCGGCCAGGTCCGCATCGTTCTTGGTCTCTGCCGCATGGAAACGGGTGTTTTCCAACAGCAGCACCTGACCGGGCTTCAGTTCCTGCGCGGCCAGTTCGGCTTCGGCACCGGCGCAATCGGCAGCAAACAGGACCTCGGCTCCAAATGCGGCCTCCAGGGTCGGTACCAGCTGTTTCAGAGACAGGCTCTCGCGGCGTTCACCGCCAGGGCGTCCGAAATGGGCCAGCAGGATAGGTTTGCCGCCTGCGTTCAGGATATCGCGCACGGTCGGAACGATCCGCTGAATACGGGTTGCATCGGTCACGACGCCGTCCACGACCGGAACGTTGATGTCCACGCGCACCAGCACCCGTTTGTCGCCCATGTCCATATCGTCCAGCGTTTTCCAGCTCATCGCCCAATCCTCGTCATTTTTGAACCGATCTAGGCGGTTCTTTTCCTGCATTTTGCATTCAGGTCAATGCGTCACTTGGCATTCATGCGCCCGCATCATAGGTATTTGCGCAAGATAAACGACAGGAGGGCCAAATGGCCGAGATCAAGGATCCCGAAAACACCATCATCATCGAACTGAAGGATGGCAATGTCGTCATCGAGCTTCTGCCGGACGTGGCGCCCCAACACAGTGAGCGGATGAAGGAACTGGCGCGAGCGGGCGAATACGACAACGTGGCCTTTCACCGTGTGATCGACGGCTTCATGGCGCAAACCGGCGACGTACAGCATGGCGACATGGAAGACGGGTTCAACCTGCGTATGGCAGGTACCGGCGGTTCGTCCCTGCCGAACGTTCCGGCGGAATTCTCGAAACTGCCCCACGACCGGGGAACGCTGGGCGCCGCCCGGTCACAGAACCCGAACTCGGCGAATTCGCAGTTCTTCATCAACTTCAAGGACAATCATTTCCTGAACGGCCAGTACACTGTTTACGGCCGCGTTATCGAAGGCATGGAGCATGTCGACGCCATCACCCGCGGCGAGCCGCCTGCAAGCCCCGACCGGATGGTCAGCGTCAAGGTGGCGGCCGATGCATAAGCTGGCGGCAGTTTTTGCTCTGATTGCCGGCCCGGCGCTGGCAACCGGGCTTGAGATCAAGGTCGAAGGTCAAGGGGCCAATGGCACCATCACCATCGAACTGTTCGACGACGTAGCCCCCAAACATGTTGAACAGATCGCGGCGCTGGCCAGCGAAGGTCAGTATGACGGTGTGATCTTCCACCGCGTGATTGACGGGTTCATGGCACAGACGGGTGACGTGCATTTCGGCGATCAGAACTCTGATGAGTTCAACGCGGGTTTGGCCGGGCGCGGCGGTTCCAAACGTCCGGACCTGCCTGCCGAGTTTTCGGACGTGACGTTCGATCGTGGCGTTGTAGGCATGGCGCGGGGTAATAACCCCAACAGCGCCAACTCGCAGTTCTTCATCATGTTCGAGCCCGGTCCGTTTTTGGACGGCCAGTACACGGTCGTCGGAAAAGTCACGGACGGCATGGATGTTGTTGATGCGATCAAACGCGGTGAAGGGCAGAACGGTGCCGTCATCGGACAGCCTGACGTGATGAAAAAAGTCACCGTGACCGAGTAATACCTCAAACCCGGCGCTGTTTCGCGCCGGGTTTTCCCATTCCGCTACCCATCGATTAAATCGTGGATCGCACGGTATGAGCTTCCGGCGCCTGAAGCGAAGCGAAGTGGCTTACATCTTTCAATGTTAACATTGCAGCAGCAGGGATCGCATCGGCGATTGCCTGTGAATAATCCGTCAGGATCGCCTCCTTGACTGGTGCGCCGGTTATGACGGCACATGGCCCTGGCTTTTGATAGAAACAGAATTGGGTGCCAGCGGAAGCTTCTTTACCCCGATCCGGTGCATTCAATTTTGCGTGTATCGGTCTGGTCCAAGGGGGAAAGCTGCGTCAGCATGACAGAACGTCAAGAGGTGGGCTGATGCGCGTTCTCTTTACATGTGCGTTGATGATTTGGGCCACCGCCACAGGAGCCGGCCCTGATGAATGGCGCGCGGAATGGCCGGAGACCGATTTCAGAAAATCCGCAATAGCGAACTGGTCCGAAATCCGGTCTGGTGGTCCGCCGAAAGATGGGATTCCGGCATTGGACAATCCCGGCTTTGTCCCCGTTTCCACTGGCTCGCTTGCAGATGTCGAACCTGTGATAACTGTGGAACTGGCGGGAGACGCGCCACGCGCCTATCCAATCCGCTATCTGATGTGGCATGAGATCGTGAACGACCGTATCGGCAGCACCCCCATCGCCGTTACATTTTGCCCGCTTTGCAACTCGGCCATCGTGTTTGATCGGCGATTGTCCAATCGTGTGTTGAGTTTTGGCGTCACCGGCAAACTACGTCATTCCGATATGGTGATGTATGACCGCGAAACCCAAAGCTGGTGGCAACAGGCGACGGGTCAGGCCATTGTCGGACGCATGACAGGTCGCGAACTCAGGACTTTGCCGGTTTGGATGGAAAGCTGGGCCGATTTCAGCGCCCGCAATCCCGACGGGCTGGTGATGGCTGAACCCGCCTACAACCGCGACTATGGGCGCAACCCCTATCGGGGCTATGACACGTCGCGTCGACCGTTTCTGTACTCCGGACAAGACCCGCCGCACGGTATTCCACCGCTTGAACGGGTCGTGCGGGTGGGGGACAAGGCGTGGCCCCTGACGCGCCTGAGCGAAGAACATGAAGTGCAGGAAGCGGGGCTGACAATACGGTGGTCACCGGGTCAGGCCTCGGCGCTGGACACGGGGCGGATTGCAAAAGGGCGTGATATCGGATCGATCCGCGTGCGGGATGACAAGGGCAGGGACGTTGTCCACGATGTCATGTTTGCCTTTGCCTTTCATGCCTTCTGGCCGAACGGGCAATGGATGGTCGGAGGCCGCCCTTAACGGCCTCCGACAGAGTTCACCCTAGTCTTCCGGGGACATTACTTTCCAGATCACTGCTCCGATCGCGGCCCCGATCAGCGGCGCGACCCAGAACAGCCACAGCTGCGCCAGCGCCGGACCATCCGCAAACAGCGCCACACCGGTCGACCGCGCCGGGTTGACCGACGTATTCGTGACCGGGATCGAGATCAGGTGGATAAGAGTCAGGCCCAGACCGATTGCAATCGGGGCAAAACCCGCAGGCGCGCCGGCAGACGTCGCACCCAGAATGATCAGAATGAAGAACGCCGTCAGAACGATCTCAATGATCAGTGCGGACATCATCGAATACCCTTCGGGCGATGCATCACCGTACCCGTTCGATGCAAACCCGCCCACGCCTTCAAAACCGGGTGCACCGCTGACGATCATATACAGAACAATCGCCGCAACAATCGCGCCGACCACCTGCGCGCTCCAATAGGGCAACAGATCCTTGGCCGGAAACCGCCCGCCAATCATAAGCCCCAGGCTGACGGCAGGGTTGAAATGTCCGCCTGAAATATGCCCGACCGTATAGGCCATTGTCAGCACGGTCAGGCCGAACGCAAAGGAAACACCCAGCCAGCCAATACCAACATCAGCTACACCTGCAGCAAGTACCGCACTGCCGCACCCACCCAGCACCAACCAGAAGGTGCCGAAAAACTCTGCCATTAGTTTTGATGACATCAAAAGTCCTCCAGAAAACAATGATTTTCAGGATAATTCAAAAAACACGTTTTGTGAAACTATTGAAATCGGAGAGTTTTTTTGCGAAAGCGGGCCGCACTCAACAGACCATCGAGGACGCTCTGGCTGCGCTACTCAATCGCCTGAGCATAGAGGGCGCGAAACCCGCGTCGCATAAGCATCCTTAGTTGATGTTCTATTGACCGCCGCCAGTTGCCGACTGCGGCAAGCGCATTACATCCGAGGCTCGAGATTCTATGTAGATACCTGATGAGTGTTTCAGTGACCGGACCTCAGCGGTATGTCTTGTTCAGTCGATTGCGATCAAGGTCAAATCTTGGATGGGTCAAAAACGGAAAATGCCTCTCAGTGCAAAACTGCCCGGGGACCATTCGTTCGCCGGTGTCATCGAAGATGCATATCGCGTTTTTTCCTACCCCAAGCCAACACGAACCGGCGTCTGCGAAGGGTGCTGCATGGAGGCGTCCATCGAAGCGGATTTCTTCAATCCGGGTATTGAAGATCTGCCTCTGCACTATATTCGGGATTGGTTCTTTGCGGCATGTGATCCGAAAGGCGTCGATAAGATAATTTGGGCCTATCTCCTGCCACGTATACTGGAAGTGCTGGCATGTGATGAAGACGTCAGCTCGAACGGGCTTGAAGTCAGCCTGAGCCGGTTTGAAACCGGCAACCCGGATAACTGGTCAGCCGAGGAATGGAATGTGCTCGATCGGTTTCAGCGCCTCTTCCTGATGCGCGAGATCGACCGGCAAGGGCATGATTACCTGGATGATACGATCTGTATGTTCAGCCTGGGTGGGTGGCCATTGGAAACCCTGCTGGCGCAGGTTGCGGATGTTGCCGATGACAAGCTGGTCTGCCGTTTCTGGAACGACTGGTGCGCCGGTCGCGTACCTGGTCGCGAGGCGATTTGGATCACCGCCTTTTGGCCAAGCCCGAACAACTCCAGAATATTCGACTTCTACACTTCAAAAGAGATGCATCAGAGGTTTGAGAAGTTGGCTTTTGCAGACGACACCAAGGCAGAACTTGCCGAAAAGGCAACTGCAGTTGCGGGAATCATAGAAACCAATGCCACGTGGAACCAGCGTGAGACCTAGAAGGCCCAGATGCAGTCAAAGAAAAACGCCGCAGTGTTGCTGCGGCGTTTTCCAGACATTTTCTGTTTCAGCAGAGGTTACTGGCTGACTTCCGCTGCCGGGTTTGCGCCCGACTTGCCGCCGCGGCCAGGGTTCAGAGGGTCGTCCTGACGTTGCACCGAACCTTCGAAATGCGCGCCGCTTTCGATAGCGATGGTCTTGTGGATGATGTCGCCTTCAACCCGTGCGGTCGAAGTCAGGCGGACCTTCAGGCCGCGGACCCGGCCGACAATGCGGCCATTGATCACCACGTCATCGGCAGTCACTTCACCCTTGATGGTGGCCGTCTCGCCAATGGTCAGCAAATGGGCGCGAATATCGCCTTCGACGGTGCCTTCCACCTGGATGTCGCCGGACGTTTTGATGTTGCCTGTGATGTGCAGGTCCGACGACAGAACCGATGCTGGTGGCTTCGGCTTGGGCGGAGTGCTGGCCTTGGTTTCGGTCGAGGTGGGTGCTGCCGGCGTTGCCGGGGCGGCCGGCTTGGCCGCTTCAGGTGCCTTGGAACCGGGCTCGTTGATTTTGCTCTTAGAAAACATTTCTCGCAGCCTTGATGTAAGTCATTGGGTTCACAGGTCTCCCGTTCGACCGCACCTCATAGTGCAGATGCGTGCCGGTTGACCGTCCGGTGCTACCCATATCAGCAATATGATCCCCGCGCGAGACCCTTTGACCGACCTTCACGCGGATCTTTGTGTTATGAGCGTAAAGTGTCTCAAGTCCGAACGCGTGCTTGATCTTTACCAGCCGCCCAAAGCCTGACTGCCAGCCCGCATGGGTGACAACGCCATCGGCCGTGGCAAAGATATCCGTGCCGTGCGGTCCGGCAAAATCTGCACCATTGTGCATGCGGCGCCCACCGGTTTTGGGGTCACGACGGGTGCCATAGCCACTGGTGTATCGCACCGCGGCACGCACCGGGCTCGCAAAGGGCGCTTTTTCCGCCGCAATACGGTAGAGGTTCAACTGGTCCATCTGCTGCAGCAGACGGTTCGCGCGGATTTCTTCCGGAGATAACTCCTCACCGCGCGTGCTGAAGGATAAAGGGGTCAGCGGACCGCCCATACCGCTATATCCGCGCCGGACCTCTTCGATGATACGGTCTGTGGGCATACCTGCCTGCTGGAACATCTTGTCCAATGGCTCGACAGAAATGACCATCGCTTCTTCCAGTTGCCGGAAAATCTCGTCGCTGCGCTCCTGCATCAGGCGGATTTCCAGTTCAAGCTCGTCACGCTGATCCAACGCATCGCGGGCATTGGCGGCGATCTGATCGCGTTCCTGCGCCGTCCGCGCCAGCGCTTCGGTCATGAAACCCATTTGCGCGGGGTTCGCGGCAGCGGCCATGTAGACGTCGCCCCCGTCGGTGCCCTGTTGCACTTGGGCCAACTCGGTTCGCGCCTCTTCGCGCTGCTTCATCGTCGCGCGCAACGTGGTCTGGATCACGTCAATCCCGGTTTCCAATTCACGGCGGCGATTTTCCGATGCCAGCAGTTCTGATTGCATGACGGAAATCTGCTCAAGCGCGGCGTTGAACCGGTCCTGCGCGGCCAATGCCTCCTGTGCGCGCGCGTCGCGTTCTTCCGAGATGATATTCAGCCGTTCCTGATATGTCGCCTGATCGCGCCTTGCCTGATCGCGGAAATTGCCCGACCCGATACTGTCCATCAGCAGGATCGCCGTGGCAACGGCGGTCCAGCCGACCATGATGGCCACACCGGCAACCGCCGCAATCTGGGTTTCGGAACTCAGCCGTATGAACCGGGTGTCCTGGTCGGATTTCAGAAAAACTCTGCGCTCGGGAAAGTGCCGCTCGAGCAGTGAGTGAATTTTGATTGCCAGACGTGTTCGCACGCGTCTTCCCTCTCTCGTCCCCATTTTCGGGACCGGTCGTGAGTGATAGCCGTCCCTTGGGCGAAGTGCATAGAGGGCCGGTTCGATTTGGGCAAGTTTGTTGACCGGAGAGACAACTTAACAGCCGGTAATGGGCCAATTGTCGGCGGGATTTTGCCTAAACAGCCGCATTGGCCCCCAGATCATGTGCTTCCCGGCAATGGCATCTCTTCAGTGAGGGGCCAGTAAAAATCCGGGGGCAGCCCGGCTTCGGCGCGTTTCTCTTCGTTGAAAGGTGGTTTCAGGCTGCCATGAAAGTAGCGCCGGACAAGCTGGTGGAACACGTCTTTTGGGTCGGCGTTTTCGCGTCCACACAGAGATTCGTTATACCAACTAAAATCGTTTTATCATTGTATTCATCAGTGCAATCCCCTTGAAAACAATCAATACATCGAACCGAGATACTTCCACTTCAAAAAGTTCCACGTACATTGTGGAACTTTTTCGCCTCAAAACCCGATCAAAAGTCCCATGTACTTGAGTTCCAATCTTGATCGAAACGAGGACAGAAACGGCGAACGGGAAGAGCATTAGGTTTGGCTTGGGTAATCCTTCTGCTTCACTAGGATAGGTTGGAAGGCTCAGGCGGTTACACATTGGTGCAAGCTGGGCCTGCTCGGATCACGCAAAGTTCCGCATGGCCCAAGCGAGTCTTTCTTGGTCAGACCGCAGCAGCTTGCGATCTTCCAAAGCGAGTACATGCCCCTTGCGACACTGGCGAGGTCAAGAGGTACAACGTCCCGAAAGCTTCTGTCTGATTTTGAGAGCAAAGGGATTGAGACACATGGCACGCAAATGGAAGGTAAGACGACGCGAGGACACTTGGTAAAACTGAGTGATCTGGCTTCGCTGCTGTCTGAGACTGCCTAGTGCTCGCCTGCACCATCCGAAAAGAACACCACAGAAATGCGCTGTCCAATTGCGGGTTCGTGGTCGCGTGAATCCTGTTCAGCTTCCTCGATGACCCGGACCATCTTTTTATGGATTTCAGCGGACGCCTGATGATCGCTTTCGAGCTTTTCCAGGATAACCTTAGCAAACTGATTTTCGAAGGGCTTGCTGTCAGATACATGTGTGGCGCAACAAGCTGTCAGCCTCGACCCGGGAAATGGTGTGGTCGAGAGAGACTTGCCGTAACATGTTTTCGCCATTTGCTTTAATCCATTGAACCTATAGAGCCAACAAAATGCACTTCTTTCCGGAACCTGATGATGTCTACAAAGTCGTTGGTCGAAGCATGATTTCTGACCTTGTGGGAAGTAAGAATACCAACGAGAGAGCTCACCAAGCCGCCAAGCGCGCTCGTGAGAGGGGTGATCCGATGTCAAAGATGGCGAAAAGCCAGGGTGGTCGGGACGTTCTGGATGCTCTGCATGACAAGATGAAAAGACTGAATTATGGGGAGCGTGATATTTCGTTTTTCAATCAGGCTCCCGACAGTGAAAGAGAGTCTGAGTGGTCGCGCTTACTGTTGTTGGGCAGGGTGAAGAGCTGGGCTCCTAAGACCGCAGACTTCACAACGAAGCTGGCGAGAGGGTCTATTATTTGTCACGCCCTCTGGAGCGTGAACCGGCGCTCCGAGGCAATCGACATGATCTCTCAGCTGCCCTGGGCTCATACGAATACAGTGCAGTGGTATCTAAGCGCCCTTCAGACCGATGAGGCAGATTTGCCCGATAAGTGGCACCTTCCGGCCCGAACCATGGGGTTGTTTGCCTGCATTCGGATGTTGATCATCGAGGGGGCGGAAAGACATCCATCACAGGACGCCATCTGGAGCGTTTCAGAGATGCTCGCCTCCAGGAACTCTGAGACAGGCAATCTTGAGGCTATCCGGTACTTCATGGATCGCGCCAAAGAGTTAAGCGGCATCAAGACCAATACTGACTTCTACAGGAAGGCGTTTAATCTCTCTTCGACACTCGGTTCTGATCGAGAGGTCAAGAGATACCGGGCAGGAACCAGTATTCCGGCCCATGCGGTCTGTCTCAGGGTCCATGCGAACCTGAAGAAGGATATGGATGAGAGATCGGCCATGGCACTCTTTATGCTCGCAAACCTTGCCAGCTTTTGTCAGCGGGCATTTGAGGGCCTGCGAAAAACTAGCAACCTAACGCTTGATCCGATCTCTCCCTTTGACGACTTTCGGGAACTTCAGGCAATGCCTAAAGAGAGGTTGCAGGAGGCTCTTAACCTGGAGACCTCCTACTATCCCGCTTTGACCTCTTAATCGTCGTCGTAGGCACTTTCCCAGTCGTCCGGCCGCTCGTCATAGCCTCGGTCGGTCCAGTATGTGTCGTTGTTCGGGTTCCCCTGGTTCCCGTGATTGTTGTTTTCGTCCTGGCTGTGATCGTTGCCGTTATAACGTCCCATGTGCTTGTCCTTTCGTTGCTTGGGTGACCTCAATTTATGAAAGGCGATCTGCCCCGTGGAGTGGGGAAATGGGGACAGAACTCGGGATGCATGCCAGCAACAGTTTCACGTCCTGGAAGGTCACAATTTGCGGTTGCAGCCGGACGAACGTTGTTGGAATGTTCGTCTCAATGGCTGTTTGAACTTGAAGAGAAGAATTTTGAGCTACCGTACAGGTTTTTATCTGGCACGCACACTGTCTTAGCCCCGTAAAACTGTGCCACTATTTTGGTGTCACGGAAGGGATGATGGATGGCTCGGAAGCGGTATTCGGATGAAGATGCGTTGAAGCTTTTGCGCGAGATCGACGTGCATTTGCATGATGGTTTGGATGTTGTGAGCGCTTGTCGGAAGGCGGGGATTTCAGACAAGACGTATTACTACTGGCGCAAGAAGTTTGGCGGCATGGGGCGGCCGCAGTTGTCAGAGATGCGAGCGCTTCAGAAAGAGAATGAGCGG